>NZ_JAGMUF010000043.1:0-17564 GCF_019049125.1 Streptomyces sp. AC602_WCS936
CGCTTCCCCGGCTCCGCCGACGCCGCACCCGAACAACTCGCCGAACTACGCACCCTCGACGACATCATCACCTTCATCACCGACGCCGCCGGCACCACGACACCGGAGGTGGTGGCCGCCCCAAAAGCCTGACGCCCGGCCTCGGACGCTTCCACGCCGCGCTGACCGCCGTACCGGAGGCGGACGTGCTGCCCGGCGCCTACCGGGCCGATCCGGTGGCGCTGCTGGCGGGGGCGGGCGAGCTGCTCGAACCGCTGGCCGGGGCGCTGCGGGCGCGGGGCTGGACCGTGCACACGGGCCGGGAGGTGCCCGAGGGCGCCGAGCGTCTGGACCTGGTCGTCGACTGTGTCGAGGCCGACGGGCACGAGGCGCAGCTCGCCGCGCTGCGGGAGACGCTGCTGCTGGCCGGGCGGACCCAGCCGCTGCTGGAGCGGGCCGCCGAGGAGGGCCGCGCCGCGTTCGTCGCCGTGACCCGGCTGGACGGCCGGCTTGGCCTGTCGGGCACGGCGGGTGTGGAGCGGGCCGCGCTCGGGGGTGTCACCGGGCTGGTGAAGACCCTCGCGATCGAGGCTCCGGCGCTGTTCTGCCGGGTGCTGGACCTGGCGCCGGAGCTGACGGGCGAACGCTGCGCGGAGGCGCTCCTGACGGAGCTGTACGACGCCGAGCGGGCGCTGACCGAGGTCGGGCGCACGGCGGACGGGGCGCGTGTGACGGTGACCCTGGCCGACGGGACCGATCCGTCGCTGCCGGGCGAGCCGGGCGCCGCCGAACCCGGCGCGGACGACCTGCTGGTGGTGACCGGCGGTGCCCGCGGCGTCACGGCGTCCTGTGTGCTGGGACTCGCCCGGCGCCACCGCACGGGCCTGCTGCTGCTGGGCCGTACCCCGCTCGCCGAGGAGCCCGCGTGGGCGGCCGGCGTGGCGGAGGCCGGCCTGCGTGCCGCCGCGGCGGCCGAGCTGAAGCGGTCCGGCGCCAAGCCGTCGCCGCGGGCCGTGGAGGCGATGGCCCGCGAGGTGACCGGCGTCCGCGAGATCCGCGGCACCCTGGCGGACCTGCGTGCGGCCGGCTCCGAGGCCGAGTACCTGGCGGTGGACGTCAGCGACGCGGACGCCGTGCGCGAGGCCCTCGCCCCGTACCGCGCCCGGGTCACCGGTGTGGTGCACGGCGCCGGTGTGCTCGCCGACGGCCTGGTGCGGGACAAGCGGGCCGGCGACGTGGACCGGGTGCTGGCCACCAAGCTGACCGGGCTGCGCAACGTGCTCGGGGCGCTCGACGGCGACGCGGTGCGGCACGTGGTGCTGTTCTCCTCGGTCGCCGGGTTCTTCGGCAACCGCGGCCAGTCCGACTACGCGATGGCCAACGAGGCGCTCAACCGCTGGGCCTGCGCCCTGCGTGCGCGTGCGCCGCGGGCCCGGGTCACCTCGGTGAACTGGGGTGCGTGGGCGGGCGGCATGGTCACCCCGGCGCTGGAGAAGATGTTCGCCGAGCGGGGCGTGACGCTGATCCCGGTCGAGGAGGGCGTGGGCTACTTCGTGGAGCAGTTCTCCGCGGAGCACGCCGCCGACACGGTGTGCGTGGTGGGGCCGAGCGCCCCGCTCTCGGTGCGCGAGCCGGCGCCGCTGCCGCCCGACGGGCTGGTGCTGAGCCGTGACCTGGCGGCCACGGCCGCCGACGCGGTGATCGCCGACCACGCGATCGGCGGTGTGCCCGTGCTGCCGGCCACCGCGGCGATCGGCGGCCTGCTGGGCGCGGTGCACCGGACGGTGCCCGGGGCCCGGATCACCTCGGTGCGCGGGTTCCAGGTGCACAAGGGCGTCGTCTTCGACGACGGGCGGCCGGACCGGCTGGAGCTGACGGTGCGCCAGGACGGTGCGGAGCCCGCGGCGTACGACGTGTCGGTGCGGGACGGCGCCGGGCGGCCCCGCTACCGGGCGCTGCTGGTGGCCGGGCCGGCTCCGGCGCCCGCGCGGGTGACCGGCCTGCCGCGCGGCGAGGGCGAGGCCCCGGTGCCGTACTACGAGGACGGGACGCTGTTCCACGGTCCGGCCCTGCGCGGCATCACCGGGGTCCTCGACGCGGGCCGCCGGCTGGTGCTGGCCGCCCGGCTGGCCGACCCCGGCATCGCCCGGGGGGCGTGGCGGGCGCCCGGCTACAGCCCCGTGCTGTCCGACCTGCTGCTGCAGGCCGTGCTGGTGTGGGCGCGTCTGCACCGCGGCGAGGCGGTGCTGCCGACCGCCGTGGGCGAGGCCGAACTCCTCGCGCCGCTGCCCGAGGGCGAGCCGTTCCGGCTGGTCGTCGACGCGGTGGCCGAGACGGCGAGCGGCATCCGCTGCACGGTCACGGCCTGTACGCCCGACGGGCGGGTGCTGCAGCGGCTGCGCGAGGTCGAGGCGGTGCCGAGCCCGTCACTGGCGGCGAAGTTCGCCGCCTCGGCGTCCGGCCGGTCCTGACGAGTCGAGTGGGAGAACTGGGAGACCATGTCCAGCACACCCCGCGGCGCCAGTCGCCGCGACGAGCCGGTGGCCATCGTCGGTATGGCCTGCCTCCTTCCCGGTGCGCACACCCCCGACGAGTTCTGGGAGGGGCTGCTCGCCGGGGAGGACCACCGCACCGAGGGCGGCCGGGAGGTCTTCGGGACCGATCCGGCCGTGCCCGGCGGGTGGGGGGACGCGGAGCACCGCGTCACCGCCACGCGCGGCGGATTCGTCCATGAGCCACCGATCGACCTGACCGGCCTGAACGTGCCCGCCGGCGAACTCTCCGCGCTGGATCGCGTGGTGCTGTGGTCCCTGCACACGGTTCGCCGGGCCCTCGCCGACGCGGGCCTGGACGGCGGCGCGGAGCAACTGGCGCGCACCGGGCTGGTGCTGGGCAACTACTCCTTTCCCACCGAGGCGTCGGTGGGCCTGTGCGCCCCGCCCGTGCGGCGGGCGGTCACCGAGGGCCTGGCGCGTGCCGGGCTGCCCGTGCCGCCCGCCGCGGGCGGCGAGCCGGAGCCCGCGGCGGAGAACCTGTGGCCGTTCGGGCAGCCGGCGACCGTGACCGCGCAGGCCCTCGGCCTGGGCGGGCCCCGGCTGGCGCTCGACGCGGCGTGCTCCTCCGCGCTGTACGGGATGGCGCTGGCCCGGGACTACCTGGCCACCGGCGCCGCCGACGTGATGGTCGCCGGGGCGGTCTGCGCCCCCGATCCGCTGCTGATCCACCTGTCCTTCTCCGACCTGCACGCCTACCCGGACAACGGGGTGAGCCAGCCCTTCGACGGCCGCTCCACGGGCATCGTCACCGGGCAGGGCGCCGGGGTGCTGGTGCTCAAGCGGCTCTCGGACGCGCTGCGGGACGGCGACCGGGTGCACGCGGTGCTGGAGTCGATCGGGCTGACCAACGACGGGGCGGGCCGGCACCTGCTGAGCCCGAACGTGCGCGGCCAGCTCGGTGCCTACCGGCAGGCGTACGCGCGTCTGGACCCGGCGTCGGTGGACTACATCGAGTGCCACGCGACCGGGACCCCGCTGGGGGACGCGACCGAACTGCGCGGCCTGAGCGAGTACTTCGGTTCGGTCGGGGCCGAGGTGCCGCTGCTGGGGTCGGTGAAGGGCAACGTCGGTCACCTGCTGACGGTCGCCGGGTTCACCAGTGTGCTCAAGACGGTGCTGGCGCTGCGGCACGGCGTCATCCCCGCGACGCCCGGCGTCGAGCGGCCGCTGCGGCCGGAGGGCGCCGGGGCGGCCGCGGACCGGCTGGTGCTGGACGCCCGTCCGTGGCCCGAGCGGGACGGTCCGCGGCGTGCCGCGGTCTCCGCGTTCGGCTTCGGCGGCACCAACGCGCACGCGGTGCTGACCGGGCCCGAGGCGCCGTCCGGGTCCCCCTCCCGCGCCGGGGCGGAGCCGCTGTCCCGTCCGGCGTCCGGCGCCGCCGACGCGCCGCCCGTGCCTCAGCCGCGACTGGCGGTGGTGGGTCTGGGGACCCGGCTCGGGCCGCTCACCGGCACCGGCGAGCTGTCCCGCGCGGCGCGGTCCGGGCGGCCGGTGCTCACCGAGCGGCCCGCGAACCGCTGGTACGGCGCCGAGCGGGTGCCGGGCGGGCCGCTGGCCGGGACCGTGGCCGAGGGCACCGACCCGGCCGGCGGCTACGTCGACGCCGTGGACGTCCATCCGCGCACCTACCGCATCCCGCCGAACGAGCTGGCCCAGGCCAACCCGCAGCACCTGGCGCTGTTCGAGGCGGCGGAGCAGGCGCTGGCGGACGCCGGGCTGGACGCGCCGCCGCCCGGCACCAAGGCGGACCAGATGCCCGAGGCCCGGGTCTCCGTGGTGGTCGCCATGGAGATGGAACCGCGCACCCACACCCACCGCGCGCGCTTCGACGTCGGCGCCCACGTCCGCGCCGAGTGCGCACGGGCCGGGGTGCGGCTGGACGAGGCGCGATTGGACCGCCTGGAGGAGGCCGTGCGCGGCGCCGTGCACGACCCGATCGGCGCCAACGAGGTCCTCAGCTACATCGGCAACGTGATGGCGAGCCGGATCTCCTCCTCCCGCAACCTGACCGGCCCGTCCTTCACGCTGGCCGCCGACGGCACCGCCGCGGTGCGGGCCCTGGAGGTGGCGCGGCTGCTGCTGCTCGACCCCACCGTGGACGCCGTACTGGTCGGCGCGGTGGACCTGGCCGCGGGGGCGGAGAACACCCGGGCGAGGGCCCGGATCGCCACCGCCCTCGGTCAGGAGATGCCGGTGCTGGGCGACGGTGCCGCCGCCGTGGTCGTCACCCGCGAGGACGCCGTGCGGGGGCGGCGCGTGTACGCCACGGTCGACGCGCTCGCCGTGCACTCCGCGCCGACCCGCGCCGACGCGGTGGCCGGGGCGGCCCGGCAGGCCCTGTCGGCCGCGGAGGCGGACGCGCGGGAGGTGGCCTACCTGGAGCTGTCGGGGGCCGTCGCGGACGCCCGCGGGCAGGAGAGTGCCGCGCTGGCACCGGTCTACCGGGCCGGCGAGGGCGACGACCCGTACGGGTGCGCGCTGGGCTCCACCACCGCGCTGGTCGGTGACACCGGGCGGGCGGCGCCGCTGGCCGCGCTGGTGTCGGCCGTTCTCGCGGTGCACCACGCGGAGTTCCCGGCCGCCCCGGCCGGGCTGCTGGACGCGTCCGGTCCCGGCCTGGAGGACTCGCGGTTCACGCTGCTCGGCGACCCGCAGCCGTGGCTCGTCCAGCGGCGCGGCGAGCGGCGGACGGCCGCGGTGAGCGTGCTCGGCGACGACGGCCCGCACGGATCGACCGCCGCTCACCTGGTGGTGCGCGGTACCGCGCCGGACGCGGCCGGGCGGCGGGCGGCGTCCTGGACGGACGGCCCCGGCGTGTGGATCCTGCCGTTCTCCGCCGACGACGGACCCTCGCTCGCCGCCGCCGCGGGCGCCCTGCGTGCCGAGATCGCGGGCCGGGGAGCCGAGGCGGTGGTGCGCCAGGTGGCGCACGCGGCCCGGACGGGCCGGCTGACCGCGGTGGCCGTCGCCGCCGACGAGGCCCGGCTGGACGCGGAACTGGCCGCCGCCGAGCGGGACCTGCCCGCGCTGGCCGACGGCGGCGGGGAGTGGAGCACGCCGTCCGGCAGCTTCTGCACCGCCCGTCCGATCGGTCCGGGCGGCCGCGTCGCCTTCGTCTACCCGGGCGCGTTCGCCACCTGTCCGGGCGCCGGGCGCGATCTGTTCCGGCTCTTCCCCGGGCTGCGCTCCGCCTTCGAGCGGGAGGCCGACCGGCCCGCCGAACGGTTCAAGCACCGCTCGCTGTACCCGCGTGCGCGGGGCCCCGTGGAGCGGCGCGCCATGATGCGGCACGAGGCCGAGCTGATCGAGGACATCCCGGTGATGCTGGCGGCGGGCACCAACTTCGCGGTGCTGCAGACCCGGCTGCTGCGGGACGTCCTCGGCCTCGCCCCGCACGGCGCGTTCGGTTACAGCCTGGGCGAGTCCAGCATGCTGTTCGCGACCGGGGTGTGGGCGGAGTCGGCGCGCGACGACGCCGCGCTGGCGGCGACGCCGCTCTTCCGCGACCGGCTGCGCGGACGCAAGGAGCAGGTCCGCGAGGCCTGGTCGCTGCCGGCGGACCTCCCGGACGCGGCGGTGTGGACGACTCGGGTGCTGCTGGCCGGCGCTGACACCGTGCGCGCGGCCATGACCGGCCTGGACCGGGTGTTCCTCACCCACGTCAACACCGAGCGGGAGACGGTGGTCGCGGGCGCGCCCGAGCAGGTCCGCGAGCTCATCGAGCGGGTGGGCTGCCAGGCGGCCAAGGCGCCCGCCAACCACGTCATGCACTGCCCCGTCGTCGATCCGGCGCTGCCCGGTCTGGCCGCGCTGAACGACTACCCGCTCGCCGACGACGTCCCGTCGCTGGAGCTGCTGTCCGCCTACGACTACGACACCGTTCCGGTCACCGACCGCACGGAGCTGGCCGGGCGGATCGCGCACACCCTGCGCTCCACGATCGACTTCGCGCGGCTGGCCCGGACCGCCCACGAGCGCGGCTACCGCTACTTCGTCGAGGTCGGCCCCGGTGCCACCTGCACCCGCTGGATCACCGAGACGCTCGGCCGGCGCGCGCACCTGGCGGTGTCGGTGGACCGGCGCGGCGCGGCCGGTGCCGCCGCCCTCGCCCAGGCCCTGGCCCGGCTGATCGCCCACGGCCTGGACGTGGACCTGGGCGTGCTCTTCCCCGCCGCCGCCGACGCCGCCGGGCGCGGGCCCGTCCTGCGGGTCGCCTGCGGGGGCGAGGCGACCGTGGAGCGGGTGGCCCGCGCGGCGGCCCCGCTGCTCGCCCCGACCGCTGACGCCGACTCCACCGAGGTGACCGCCGACATGAGCCTGGTGCCCGGCAATCCGCCGAGCGACGACGCGACCGAGGGCGCGGCGCGACCGTCCGCGCCCGTCCCGGCCTCCGAGGGGATCGTCATCGAGGGGACCCCCTTCGTCCATCTGCCCGAACCGGCCGGCGTCCCCGCCCTCGCGGGAGCCGCAGCGGCCCAGGCGGCCCCGGCCGCCCCCGTCGCCCGGGCGTCCGTGCCGGGCCCCGTGTCGCCGCTGCAGGCCATCGCGGCGAGCGTGGCGCACGCCCACCGGGCCGCGCTGCGGGCCCAGCACGCCGTGCTGGACGCCTCGCTGCGGACGCTGACGCCGTCCGGGGAGCCGGGCTACCCGACGGCGTACCGGCCGCCGGCCGGTCCGTCCGGGCCGCAGCCGCCCGAGCCGCGGCCGCCCGCGCAGGAGCCCGCGCCGGAGCCCGGCGGCGACGGCGGTCCCGTGGTCTGGGACGAGCGGGACCTGCTGGAGTTCGCGCAGGGCCGCGTCGCCCCGGTGTTCGGGCCGGCGTTCGCGGAGGTCGACACCTACCCGAGGCGCTGCCGGCTGCCGGAGCCGCCGTACCACTTCGTCACCCGGGTCACCCATGTCAAGGGCGAGACGGGGGTGTTCGAGCCGTCGGAGATCACCACCGAGTACGACGTCCCGGTGGGCGCCTGGTACGGCGTCGACGGCCTGGTGCCGTGCGCGGTGACCATCGAGGCCGGCCAGTGCGACATGCTGCTGATCAGCTATCTGGGCATCGACTTCCGCACCCGGGGCGAGCGCGTCTACCGGCTGCTGGACAGCCGGCTGGTCTTCCACGGGCCGCTGCCGCGCGAGGGGCAGACCCTGCGCTACGAGATCCGCATCGACCGGTTCGTGTGGAACGGCGACAGCCTGCTGTTCTTCTTCAACTACCGCTGCTACGCCGACGGCGAGCTGATCCTCGAACTCCTCGACGCGTGCGCCGGGTTCTTCACCCCCGCCGAACTGGAGGACTCCCTCGGTGTGGTGGAGAGCGCCGCCGACCGGGCGCGGCGCGCGGCGATGACGCCGGCCTGGTTCAAGCCGCTGGCCCGCACCGACGTCACCGCCCTGAGCGGTGCCGATCTCGCGCTGCTCGCCGAGGGTCGTCCGGGCGAGGTGTTCGGGCCGCGCTGGGACCAGCGGGCGGACGGTCTCAACCGCTCGCTCAGGCTGCCCGGCGAGATGCTGCGCATGATCGACGAGGTGACGTCGGTCGACCGCCTCGGCGGGCCGCGGGGCCTCGGGCACCTGTCGGCCGTCAAGCGGCTCGACCCCGACGGCTGGTACTTCGGGTGCCACTTCACCGGCGACCCGGTGCTGGCCGGCTCGCTCATCGCCGAGGGCGGCGTACAGCTGCTCCAGGTGTACGCGATGTACCTCGGCATGCACCTGGTCCTGCCCGACGCGGAGTTCCAGTCGGTGCCGGGCCTGGAGACCGAGGTCAAGGTGCGCGGGCAGATCACCCCGGACATGCGGCAGGTCCGCTACGAGGTGGACGTCATCGAGCTGACGATGCTGCCGCGGCCCACGGTGATCGCGGACATCACCGTGTACGACGGGGACAAGCCGATCGTGTCGATGCGCAACTTCGGCGTCCGGGTCCAGGAGAAGCCGGGCACGCCCTACCGGCCCGAGGCCGGCGGCGTCCCCGCCTTCCTCGGCCGCCGAGGCGAGCGCGGCGAGGCGGCCTTCATCAACGAGCTGCACCTCGCCCACGCCGCCAAGGGCGACCTCGGCACGGCGATGGGCACCGAGTTCGAGATCTACGCCGACCGGCGGGCGCCGTACATCCCCAACGGGGACTTCCAGTTCGTGGACCGCATCATGCGGCTCGCCGGCACCCGCGGCGACCTGTCCCCCGGCTCGACGATGGCCACCGAGTACGACTCGCCGCCGGAGGCCTGGTACTACGCGGACAACGGACCGGCGTCCATGCCGAACTGCGTCGTCATGGAGACCTCGCTGCAGGCGGCCATCCTGCTCGGCTACTACCTGGGCGCGACCCTGGCCAGTCCCGAGGAGGAGCTGTCGATCCGCAACCTCGACGGCCGGGCCGGCTTCGTCAAACAGCTGGACCTGCGCGGGAAGACGATCCGGCACGAGTCGGAGCTGCTGTCCAGCCAGGCGGTGCCCGGGGCCACCCTGCAGAACTTCCGCTACCGGCTGCTCGCCGACGACGAGGTCTTCTACGAGGGCGAGTCGCTGTTCGGCTACTTCACCGAGCAGGCCCTGTCCAACCAGGTCGGACTGGACTCCGGGCAGTACGTGCCGCCCTGGCTGGAGTCGGCCCGCGACCGGCTCGACCAGGCCGCCGTGCGGCGGCTGCCGGTGCGCGCCGACGACCGCTGGTTCGCGCCCGCCCCGGGCAGCGGGCTGCGGCTCGGCGACGGCCACCTGCGGCTGGTCGACGAGGTGACGCTGGTCGACGGCGGCGGCGAGCACGGCAAGGGCTACGTCTTCGGGCACCGCCGCATCGACCCCGACGACTGGTACTTCACCTGCCACTTCCACCGCGACCCGGTGATGCCCGGCTCCCTGGGCGTCGAGGCCGTCCTCCAGGGGCTGCAGGCCCATGTGATCGAGTCGGGCCTGGCCGACGGCATGGGCCCGGTGCGGTTCACCGTGCCGAAGGACGTGCCGATGGCCTGGAAGTACCGCGGGCAGATCCTGCGCGAGGACCGCGAGATGACCTTCGACGCGCACATCAAGGAGGTCCGGCGCACCGATGGCCGGCTGACCGTCGTCGCCGACGCCAGCGTGTGGAAGCCGGGACTGCGCATCTACGAACTGACCGACATCGCCGTGGAAGTCGTTCCCGACGAGTCCGCCGAGGAGGACCAGTGACCACCGCCCCAGCCCGGACGACCGCCCCCGCGGCCGCGCCCGTGCACACGGACCCGGCCGGGATCCACCGGGTGCTCGGCGCCCTGGAACAGCCCTGCTACATCGTCGACACCGGGCACGGCATCGGTGCCACGAACGCCGCGCCCGGCCCCGGCGGGCGGATCGTGGCCGCCGCCGGGCCGCTGCCGCCCGAGCGGCTCGGGTCCGCCGACTTCCGCGCCCGAAGCGGCGTCGCGTACGCGTACATGGGCGGTGCCATGGCCGGCGGCATCGCCTCGGAGGAGCTGGTGATCGCGCTGGCCCGGTCGGGGGTGCTGGCGTCCTTCGGGGCGGCCGGGCTGCTGCCCGAACGGATCGACCGGGCACTGGCCCGCTTCGCCGCGGAGATCCCCCACCTGCCGTACGCGGTCAACCTGATCCACAGTCCGAGCGAGGACGCCCTGGAACGCGAGGGCGTGGAGCTGCTGCTGCGGCACCGGGTGCGGTGCGTGGAGGCGTCCGCGTTCATGGACCTCACCCCGCACGTGGTGCGCTACCGCGCCGCCGGGCTCAGCCGCGCCGCCGACGGACGGGTGCACATCGGCCACCGGATCGTCGCCAAGGTCTCGCGCGCCGAGGTCGCCGAGCGGTTCATGCGCCCGGCGCCCGAGGCGATCACCGCGGACCTGGTGGCGCGCGGGCTGATCACCGCCGAGCAGGCGGAGCTGGCCCGGCGGGTGCCGATGGCCGACGACGTCACCGCCGAGGCCGACTCCGGCGGGCACACCGACCGGCGTCCGCTGACCGCCCTGTTCCCGGGGCTGCTGAGGGTGCGCGACACCGTCCAGCGGGAGACAGGGTACGGGCAGCGGATCGGGCTGGGCGCCGCGGGTGGCATCGGCACCCCGCGCGCCGCGGCCGCCGCCTTCGCGCTGGGCGCCGACTACGTCGTCGTCGGCTCCGTGCACCAGTCCTGCCTGGAGTCGGGCACCTCAGAGGCGGCGCGCCGGCTGCTGGCGGGCGCGGGGCTCGCGGACTTCGAGATGGCACCGGCGGCCGACATGTTCGAACTCGGCGTGGAGCTGCAGGTGCTGAAGAAGGGCACCCTCTTCCCGATGCGCGCCAAGAAGCTCCACGAGCTGTACAAGGCGTACGACGGCGTCGAGGCGCTGCCCGAGGACGTGCGCCGGCAGCTGGAGCAGCAGGTGTTCCGCCGGCCGCTGGACGAGGTCTGGGCGGACGTCGAGGAGTACTTCACCCGGCGCGACCCGGACCAGCTGGAACGTGCCCGGCAGTCGCCCAGGCGGCGCATGGCGCTGGTGTTCCGCTGGTACCTGGGCATGGCCTCGCGGTGGGCGGTGACCGGTGAGGGCGACCGCACCGCCGACTACCAGGTGTGGTGCGGGCCGGCCATGGGCGGCTTCAACGAGTGGGTGCGCGGCAGCTATCTCGCCGCGCTGGAGAACCGCAGGGCCGCCGACGTCGCCCACCACCTGATGCGCGGGGCGGCGTTCACCGCGCGGGTGCACCAGTTCGCCCTGAACGGGGTGCGGCTGCCGGCCGCGTGCACCGAGTACGTGCCGGTGCCGCCGGCGACGCCCGGGGAGGCACGATGAGGACCGCCGCCCCGGTGGTCGCGCCGTACGCCGCCGTCACGGAACTCGACCGGGCGCTCGGCGACCCGAGGGACGCGGACAATCCGTACGGGTTCGCCGCCATGGCCCGCCGGGACGCCGCCGAGTCGTTCCCGCGGGAGCTGGCCGACCGGGTCGGGCCCTGGCTGCGGACGGCGTTCGTGCCGGCCGGCCAGGGCGGTGACCTGGTCTCCCTGGACCACACGCTGATGCTGGTGCGGGCGGCGGCCCGCCGGGACGCGGCGGTGATGCCGGCGACGATGTTCAGCATCACCGCGGCGGTCTGTGTGCTCGCCGCCGGCTCGGCCGAGCAGCGGGAGCGGGTGGTGCGGCTGCTGCGCGAGGGCGGGTCGGTCGGGTTCGCGCTGTCCGAGGCGGAGCACGGCGGCGACCTGCTGGCCAACTCCTGCGCGGCCGCGCCCGACGCCGGCCAGGACGGCGGTTACCTGCTGGACGGCGAGAAGTGGCTGGTGGGGCTCGGCGAGCGTTGCCGGGCGCTGCTGGTGGTGGCCCGCACCGGGCGGCGCGGGCCGGGCGCGTTCTCGGCACTGCTGCTGGAGGGCAGCGAAGTGGACAAGGCGCGCTCGGGGCTGCGGCAGCGGCCGGCCGGGATGCGCGGCATCGACTTCGCCGGGTTCCGGTTCGACGGGCTGCCGGTGCGCTCGGACGCGCTGGTCGGGCTGCCCGGTCGCGGCCTGGAGATCGCGATGAAGGCCATGCAGGTGGTGCGCACCATGAGCACCGGGTGCAGCCTGGCCTGCGCGGACACCGGGCTCCGGCTGGCCTGGGACTTCGCCCGCGAACGGCGGGTGGGCGGGCGCCGGGCGAGCGAACTGCCGTATCCGCGGCGGGAGCTGGCGACGGCCGCCGCGCTGGTGCTGGCCGCCGACGTCGCGGCGCTGACGGCCGCGCGGGGCGTGCACGCGCTGCCCGCGGCGCAGTGCCTGTGGTCGAGCGTGGCGAAGAAGACGGCCACCGACTTCGCCGACGAGGTCTTCGCCCGCTGCGCGGACGTCCTCGGTACACAGGGCGTGCTGCGGGAGGGACCGTACGCGGCCTTCGACACCGCCCGCCGGGACAACGCCGTGGTCCGGTACATCGACACCAGCCCGGTGGCGAACATCCGGCTGGTGGCGGCGCAGCTGGCCCGGCTCGCCGGGGCGGCCGGCGAGCCGTCCGGCGGGAGTGGCGGCGAGGAGGCCCTCGGCCCGGTCTTCGACCTCGGCGCCGAGTTGCCCGAGGCGGACTGGGACCGGCTCCAGCTGTCGGACCGGGGCGGGGACCCGGTGCTGTCCCGGCTGCCGGCGGTGGCGGCGGCGGTGCGGCACGCGGTGACCGAGGGTGCCGCGGCGCCGGTCGCCGACGCCGCCCGGATCGTCGCCCGCACCCGGCAGCTGGAATGCGCGGTCAACGGGCTGCTGCACGACGTGGCCTGGCGGCTGCGGGCCGGCCAGGAGGCGGGCGGCGGCCCGCCGGAGCTCGGCGACCTCGCGGAGCGGCTGTGCCTGCTGCACACCGCGGCGAGCTGTGTGCACCTGTGGTGGGCCTGCCGGGACCGCTCGCTGCTCGGGCTGCCGCCCGGCGACCCGGGGTGGCTGAGCCCCGTGCTCACGGCCGTGCTGGACCGGGCGGGCGGGCGCGTCGCCCCGCTGCCCGATCCGGAGGCACGCCAGCTGATGGACGTCGTGACCCCCTTGTACGAGGAGAACCGCATGTTCTCCTGCACCGCCCCCCACCTGGCCTGAGAGACCGCGCGCACGACGCAGGGAAGGAACCGCACCGTGACAGTCGACGACCTCGTCGCCCTGGCGGAAGGGCTGGAGGGCCACCTCGGGGACCCGCACGACGACAGCGCCCGCATGCCGTTCTCGAAGGTGCTCGCCTTCGACGAGCGGGAGGAGTTCCCCTACGAGCTGACCGATCTCCTCCAGGCGTGGGGCGTCCACGAGTACTGCCTGCCCGAACGGTGGGGCGGGCGCGCCGGTGACGTGGAGGCGGGGTTCAACCTGGTGCGCCTGGTGGCCCGCCGGGACCCGACCACCGCGACCGCGCTGATGATCACCAATGTGGCGTTCATGCCGCACTGGATCGCCGCCGGCGACGAGCAGGGCCGGGCCGCCGTGCACGACGTCCGGCACGGCGCCCGGATGGCCTGGGGGCTGTCCGAGCGGGGACACGGCAGCGACGTGCTGGCCAACGAGATGCGCGCCGAGCGGGTGCCCGGCGGCTGGCGGCTCACCGGCGAGAAGTACCTCATCGGCAACGCCACGATCGCCGACGTGATCAGCGTCCAGGCCCGCACGAACGAACGCGGCGGGCCGGGCGGCTGGTCCGTCCTCGCGCTGGACCGGCGCCGGTGCCCGGCCGGCACCGTCGCGGCCCTGCCCAACGAGCGCCTGCACGGGCTGCGGGCGCTGGACATGAGCGGCATCCGGGTCGACGGCGTGTTCGTGCCCGAGGACGCCCTGGTGGGGGCCGAGGGGCAGGGGCTGGAGCTGGCGCTGAAGAGCGCACAGGTGGCCCGGGTGGTCATCGGCTCCATCGCCCTCGGGGCGGTGGACACCGCGCTGCGGCTGACGATGGACTTCGCCGAGCAGCGGGAGATCTTCGGGCAGAAGGTCGCCGACATCCCCTACTCCCGGCGCCAGCTGGCCGAGTGCTTCGCCGACCTGATGGTGGCGGACGCGGTGTGCAGCGGTGCGGTGCGCGCCCTGCAGAGCAACCCCGAGCAGGCCAGCGTGTACTCCTCGGTGGTGAAGTACTTCGTGCCCACGCTGCTGGAGCGCACCATGGGGCAGTTGTCGGTGCTGCTGGGTGCGCGCCTGTACCTGCGCGACCATCCGCACTTCGGCGTCTACCAGAAGATGCTGCGCGACCTGGCGGCGGTCTCCTTCGTGGACGGCAACACCGTGGTGAACCTGAAGAACATCGCGGCCCAGCTGGACGGCCTGCTGGGCACGGCGCAGGAGGCCGGTGACGGGCTGCGGGCCGAGGCGGTGGAGCGGATCGGCACCATGTTCGACCTGGGCGCCGGGCTGCCGGTGTGGCGCCCGGAGCGGCAGCTGCTGGTCAGCCGGGGCCGGGACGACGTCCTGCTGGCCCTGCCGGACGCCCTGGAGCGGCTGCGGGACCTGGCGGAGCGTCAGCGGGACGGTACGGAGCGGGAGTTGTTCCACCGGGCCGCGGAAGCCGGTGACCGGCTGCTCAAGGAGCTCGACCGGCTGCGCGGCGAGGCGGCCCGGCTGCGGCAGGACGTGGGCCGCGGGTACGCCGGCACCGCCGAGCAGTTCCGCCTGGCCGAGCAGTACTGCGCCCTGCACGCGGGGGCGGCGGCGATCCATCTGGCGGTGCGCTCGCGGGACCGGCTGGGCGAGGGGTTTCCCGACGCGGCGGTGCTGCTGCTGTGCCTGGAGCGGGTGTGGCGGCAGTTCCGCCCGACGGAGACGGTGACGGACGCGGCCGTGGTCGACCGGGTGATGCGGGTGCTGCGCGATCTGCACGGCCGGGCGCGGCTGTTCTCGCACTGGCCGGTCCGGTTGCGGGCCTCGGCCGACTGGACGGCGTGAGTCCGACTCCGTACGGACGGGCGGGACGGCGGCGGTCCGAAGGCGCGCCTCGGCGGCCTCCGGACCGCCGCCCCGCTCAGAGGTCCACCACCAGCCGCCGGCCGCGCGCCCGTGACACGCACGGATAGACGACGTCGGTGCGGCCGCGTTCCGCGGGGGAGAGCACGTCGTCGCGGTGGTCGGGGGTTCCATCGAGGACCCGCAGTTCGCAGGAGCCGCACAGGCCGTCCTCGCAGGAGGCGGCGAGCTGGGGCGCGGACTCGCGCAGCGCCTCCAGGGCCGACCGGCCGGCGGCCACGTGGACCACCTCGCCGGTACTGCTCAGCTCGATCTCGAAGGGCTGGTCGGCGGCGGGCGAGGCCGGCCGGGCGCTCGGGGTGAACCGCTCCAGGTGCAGGGTGCCCTGCGGGCAGGCGCGGTCCATGAGTTCCTCCACGGTCCGCATCATGCCGTCCGGGCCGCAGCAGTGGACGGCCGTGCCCGCCGGGGTGGTGGACAGCAGGGCCGTGAGGTCGGGGCGCTCGGACTCGTCGCGGGCGCACACGAGCACCCGGTCGGTCCCGTACCGTTCCAGGCGGGTGAGGAACGCCATGCCGGCCCGGCGGCGTCCGACGTAGACCAGGCGCCAGTCGGCGCCGCGCCGCTCGGCCTCCTCGATCATCGGCAGGAACGGCACCACGCCGATGCCGCCCGCGACGAACAGGTACCGCTCTGCGTCGGCCAGCGGGAAGTGGTTGCGCGGTCCGCGGACGGCGATGCGGTCGCCGGCGCCGAGCCCGTGCACCTCCAGCGAGCCGCCCCGGCCCTCGGGCTCCTTCAGCACCGCCACCCGGTAGCAGGAGCGGTCGTCCGGGTCGCCGTACAGGGAGTACTGCCGGACCAGGCCGGAGGGCAGCACCAGGTCGATGTGCGCGCCGGCCGTCCACGGCGCGACCGGCTCGTCCGAGGCGGGCACCAACCGCAGTCCGACGACGTCCTCGGCGAGGCGGTCGATCCCCGCCACGGTCACCGGCGTGTCCGCGGCGGGGGCACCGGCGGTGGAGGCCCTGCCCCGGGCGCCGGCCGCCGCGTGGCGCCGCCCCCGGGGGGTGCGGCCCCACGGCTTGTACACCGACAGCAGGGACAGGAAGACCAGCAGGGCGAACACCGGCGGAACGGTCCAGGCCAGCACGGTGGCCTCGGGGCCGGGCCGGTAGGTGCCGCCCTCGGCCTCGCCGGCGCGCTCCGCGGCGGTCAGCACCAGCGGGTGGGTGTAGACCCAGGCGAACACCGCGATGGACAGGGCGAGGACCCACTTGACCAGCACCCACCAGTGGCGCAGCAGCCCCCAGGGGGTGCCGTGGCCGAGCAGGACGCCGGTGACTCCGCTGACGAGGCTGACGACGGACACCGTTGTCTCGTCGAAGATGTACATCGCGTAGTACGCGCCTTCGGCGATGCCCGGGTCGGAGGTGAGGTAGCCGATCAGGGCGAGGGTGGCCATCGACATCGACAGGCCCATCCAGCCGACCGACGAGGTGATGTGCAGCGCGAGCGTCAGCTTCCGCCCCCGTGCGCTGAGGCGGAACTCCCCCCGCCGTCCGCGCCGCTTCCGCTTCCCGCCGCCCGGTTCCTCCTCGGGCCGGGGTGGCTCCTGACGCTGCGGCGGCCGGGTCGCCGGCCGGTCCAGTGCGGGGGTGGACACGATGACCTCACGTTCCCTTCGTGTCGGTGGGGGGTCGACGGGGCCGAGGATCACAGGCGTTGCTGGAGTTCCGACGGAAACCGGTTGACCTGTTCCGGTTTCCTTTCCTGAATCACCTGAGGAAAGGGCCGAGAAGATGGCGGACTGACAACCCGCTGACGGTCGGGCAGAAAGCTGACAGACCCTTGTCAGTTCCGTTCCCTTTCCCACAACAGTGCAGGTGGGCCGGGGTCGTTCCGCGCGAGTGCGATCTGATAAGGCGTCAGAGCCGCTTTTCGGCCAGGTCGTTTCTTTGCCCGCCCAGTGGCGCGAACCATATTGTCGCCGCCCTGGCTCAGGAACACGCACGACGCTTCCGGAAAGGAATGGCGGCCTGTGGTGGTACGTCCTGTCGACCGAGAAACCGAGCGCGATACCGAAATCCGTCGCCCCGAGCGGCGGCCCGCCGTCGGGCTGGAGCAGTTGATCGAACAGTGCCGGGCGGGAAACGTCAGGGCGTGGGAGCGGCTGATCCGGCTGTACAGCCCGGCCGTGTGGACCGTCGTGCGCTCGCACGGCCTCACCCACGCCGACTGCGAGGACGCCTACCAGCTGACCTGGCAGCGGCTGGTGGAGCACATCCACACCCTGAAGCAGCCCGGCCGGGTCTCCGCCTGGCTGGTCACGGTGGCCAAGCGGGAGGCGATCGCCCGGGCCCGGCAGTCCCGCCGGGTGGTGAGCGTCCCGGAGCCCGCCGACCTGGTGCGGGCCGCGGATCCGGAGCACGCGATGCCCGCGCCGGAGGAACGCGTCCTCGCCCGGGCGGAGGAGGAACGCCTGCAGGCCGTCGTGCGGGGCCTGCCCGACCAGCAACGGGAGCTGCTGGGCCTGCTCTTCGCCGAGCCGCCCCTCAGCTACGACCACATCTCCGAGACCCTGGGCATCGCCCGGGGGTCCATAGGTCCCACCCGGCGCCGCATACTCGCCCGCCTGCACGGCGAGCTCGTCGGGCAGGACTGAACGG
>NZ_JAGMUF010000044.1:0-24193 GCF_019049125.1 Streptomyces sp. AC602_WCS936
GGCATCGCCCGCCTGCACAACCTCACACTGACCGGCTGAGAAGCAACAGCACTGGTCGACCGGCATGCCGGAGATCATTTACGGGACAACACTTAGGAACGTCGTCGAGATCGAGCACGTTCAGCACCATTTCCATCCCCCCTTGCGCCACATCCTGCTGAGCACTCCCCACGACGAACAGAGCGCTCTCGGCCAACGACTGAACGCGTTGTGCCAATGACGCACATTGGTCCGAGCCGACAAGGTGGTGCCACCAGCCCGGACCGAGAAGAAAAGGTGGGAACGTATGCGCACGGGCAAGAAGCTGACGATGGTGGCCGCCGCGGTGTCGGCCGCACTGGCCCTGGGGACGAGCGGAGCGAGCGCGGCCCCGGCCCACACCGACACGGTCGCGCGCGGTGTGGCGGCCCAGCAGAACGGCAACGCGGACACGGCGTCCGCCGCCGCCTCTCAGCCGACGCTGGCCCGCGGGTCCAGCGGTACGTGGGTGAAGCGCTGGCAGCGCAGCCTGAACGCCTACATGCACACCGCGTACATCTGCCGCCCCACCCTGAATGTGGACGGGGACTTCGGCAACAAGACGTACAACGCCACGACGTGCTTCCAGAGCGTCGAGAACGTCGCCGGCGGCGCGGACGGCATCGTGGGCCCCAACACCTGGGACGCCATGTGCGACTACCTGTACTGGGCGCCGGGCGATGAGGCGCTCTTCGCATGGGCCGACGCCTGCGCATAGGCGGGATCCTCCGGGCGGCCCGCCGACGCGGTCGACGGCCCGCCCGGAGAGCACTGATCGAGCGCCGGGCCGGTCCCCCCGCCTCCCGCGGCAGTGGGGTGACCGGCTCTGCGCGCGGTGTCGGAGCCGTGGGTAACCGCAGGCGGGCGGGGACGGGTCCGGGACCAGTACGACCACCGCGCGCCCCTCGGCTCGGTGTGCCACGACGCGTCCCGTACCGTCCGCCCGGCGTTTCCCCGCCACACCCCTCCCGTTGGCCACACCCCGCTACCTTCGCCTCGCCCGGTCCTGCGCAGGAGAGGTATGTCCCCATGAGCACCCCGGTCCAGCACACCTCGCCCCGGCCGTCCGTGGCCACGCTGGCGTCGGCCAGGCAGCGCCGGCAAGAGGGTGGGAGCGGGGCCGGGAGTGCGTCCGGGACCTCGGCGGAGGCCGCGTTCCTCCGGTTCCAGTCCGCCGTCGGCAACCGGGCCGCGGCCGCCACGGTGCAGCGCGTCAGGAACGCGACGGCGGAACGGGCCCCGGAGTCCACCGGGTCGTCCCGGCCGAGCAGTCCGGACAGCTTCGTGACGGCGGCGAGCGCCCCGGAGAGCTTCGTGACGGCGAGCGCACCGGAGAGCTTCGTGACGGCGCGGGAGACGGAGGCGGACGACGCCGCCGCCGGGGCGAGGCCGGTGGACGACCTGGCCAAGCGCGCCGCCGAGCTGATGGACCGGTTCAAGAAGAACCTCGACCCCGTGGACAACGCCGTCAAGGGCGCCCAGGCTCCCACCAGCGCCGGTCTCGGCCAGGCGGCCACCGCCTCGGGCAACGGAGCCCTCAAGCACGACGCCGCGGCCTCGGGCACCTCCGCCGGAGCGTGGAACCTCCTCACCGAGGTCACCGGCGTCGTGGTCAACGCGTACGACTCGCTCAAGAACCTGAAGGACGCCAGGCGGAACCGGACCGGGGCCGCGCACCACACGGCGAGCAGGAGGGGGAAGACGAAGGGGGCGGACGCGGTCGTCGGCACGGCCAGTTCGGGCGGGTACGGCGCCGCCGTCGCCAAGGAGGCGACCAAGGTCCAGGGGGCGGCGGACGCCGCGACCGCCGCCGAGGTGAGCGGCATATTCAGTGCCGTCACCGGCCTGTGGAAGGGCGCCAGGGCCGCGGGCAAGGTCGGGGGCGCGACCCGCAAGTACAAGAGGATCAAGCGGCTCGGGGACCCGGCCGCCGTGCACGCGGAGTTGCTGGGCCGGTTGCGGGAGGAGGCGAACCAGGCCGAGCAGCGGGTCGACGAGGCGTTCGAGCGGCTGAACGCCATCAGGGAGGCCGGCCAGGGACGACCGCCCAGGGAGTGGTACCCGGCCGCGGAAGCCGCCTTCGACGCCCTGAGGGAGGAGTACGAGCGCGCCGGCCGCGCCACGGCCGCCCACCAGCGCGCCGTGCAGGACACCGAAGCCCTGGGCGAGTCGCAGAAGTACGCGAAGAAGAAGCAGGTCGCCAAGATCGGCAAGGAGACGGTGGGCGGCGTGGTGGGCGAGCCCGCCAAGGCCGCGGGCGGCATCGTGGCGGCGGTGACCGCGGCGGGGGTGCTGGGGAGCAACCCGGGCGGCTGGATCGCCGCCGCGGTCGGGGCCGGTCTCATTCTCGGCGTCGCCGGTTACAAGGCGGGCCGCGCGGTCACCAAGCGCTACGAAGAGGCCCGGCACCCGGAGCGCTGGGCGGCGGAGGACGAGGGGCCGGTGCAGGCCAAGTCGCGCACGGACTCGCTGAAGCACTCGCTGAAGGTCTGGAAGAAGGTGTCCAAGGGCGAACGTCAGGCGATGGCGCGCAAGATCTACGGGCTGGCGGCGGGACCCGGCGTCCCCGGGAGCGCCGACACCACGCCCGAGCTGCGGCAGTCCGCCCGGGAGTTGCTCGTCGCGCTCAAGGCCGGCCCCGAACAGCACAAGCTGGCCCCGGAGGCGTGGGCGGCGACCCTCGACGACCCGGAGCAGAAGGCCGCTTGGGTGAAGGAGATCGCGGAGCAGCTGGCCTCCGGGTGATCCGTCCGGGAAGGGGTGAGGGACGGCGAGGTCGTCACCGTCCCGGACGCCGCCTACCAGTGCGTCGCCTCTCGTTCCAACTCCCTTTTCAGCCATAGGGGTTCAGCGGTCATCGGCGTATTTTTCGCGTCAAACCGACGGCGGTTACGCGCCATGGTCACGTGGGTGACACGGCCCTTGAGCACATCGTGAGCACAAACGGTATGGTCCCCTTCCGTACGTCGAACGCGCGTCGCGGATACGGGAGTTCGGGGCGGGTCGGGATGGTGCGCGGTCCCCTTCCGCTTCGAGTCCGCGTCGTCGTCGCCCCTCTGCTCGTACCGGTCCGCTCGTACCGGCCCTCGCGTGTTCCTTGGAGATCCATGTCGTGCGCCCTCGCCGTCGTCCGCGTCGCCGACCCCGCGGCACGTGGTGGCCATGGGAGACACCGGTCCGCTGCGGCCTGTTGAGAGCCCGGTCGTCATCGGGCCGCCCCGGCGCCTCGCCTCTTCGCGCCGTCCGGCCCCGGCCGCCCTCGCCCACTCCGACGGCTTCCCATCCGTGAGGACCTGATGACTGAACTGATAGTGACCGCCACCGCCGTGCTGGCGGTGGCCGGAGTCGGGGCCGCGTGGTACTTCCGGCGCCGGTACGGGCAGGCCCGGCGCCGGGCCGAGCAGCTGCGCGAGCACGCCGACCGGCTCACCCTGCAACTCGTCGCGGCCGAGCAGTGCGTCGGGCACCTCACAGCCGCCGTGATCCCGGCGGTGGCGAAGGGCGGGCAGGGCGGTGAGGGACCCGAGGGCGGGCTGCTGCCCGTGCCGGCGCAGCTCGACGGGACCCCGCTCGCCGAGCGGCTGCGTGCCGTGCCCGGCGCGCTGGCCTCCGCGGTGGGGGACGTACGGACGCGGGAGCGGACGGCCGCCGAACGGGCCGCGGCCCACGCCGCCGACCAGGTACGGCAGGACGCCGAGCGGCGGATCGCACAGGTACGGCACGAGTCGGTCGGCGTGGCCCGGGCCGCCGTGCGCGGCTTCGCCAACAACATCGTGGCCCGCTCGGCGAGGCTGGGCCGGGCCGTCAGCCAGGGCGTACGGCGGCACATCTCGGACGAGGCCTACGCGACGCTCGTGGAGATCGACCACCTCGCGCAGCAGATGCTCCTCACGGCCTCCGGGTACTCCGTGCTCGCCGGGGACAAGCTGTCCCGGCGCTGGCCCGCCACCACGTTGACCGACATCGTGCGCGCGGCCATGGGCCGGATCGAGGGGTACGAGCGGGTCAAGCACCCCGAGATGGGGTCCGTGGTCGTCGAGGGCCGCGCGGTCGAGGCGGTCGTGCACGCGCTCGCCGTACTGCTGGACAACGCGCTGCGCTACTCGCCGCCCGCGGCCAGTGTCCACGTGTCGCTGGAGCAGGGGCACCACGCCTGCTTCCTGATCGTGGACGACGCCGGGCTGCGCATGGACGACGAGCGGCTGATGTGGGCCAGCGACGTGATGTCCGGCGAGCAGCGCGACGACATCACCCGGCTGGGCGCCCATCCCCAGACCGGGCTGCGCGTGGCGTCGCTGCTGGCGGAGAACTACGGCTTCCGCGTCGAGCTGACCGCGCCGAACATCTACCAGGGAACCCGGGCCATGGTCGTCCTGCCGAAGAACCTCCTCGTCGATCCGGCGGCGGCCCAGACGGTGCCGAGGGCTGCCGCCGCGCAACCGGCCCAGTCGGCGCCGGCGGCCCACCCAACCCCGTCGGCCCCGGCGGCCCTGGCAGCCCCGGCCGCCCAACCTGCCGCGGCGGCTCCAGCGGCCCAGGCGCCCCAGGCGGTCGCCGCATCTCCCGTCGCGCCTGCCTCGGCTGTGGGGGCTGCCGCAACCGCCGAGACCGCCGCGACCGGCGAGCCCGCCGCAGCCGCCGCGCCCAGCGCAACCGCCGCACCCGGCGAGCCCGGCGCTGAGCCGGCCGCTGAACCCGTCGCCCCGCCGGTGACCGCCGCCGCGGGCAGCTCCGCGGCCCCGTCCGTCGGAGCCACCCCCTCGACCACCGCTCCCTCGACCGCCACCCCCTCGACCACCACCGCCAGCGGGCTGACCGTCCGCCGCCGCTCCACCGCTCCCGCCCCCGCGCGCCGCCCCGCCGCCTCTGACGACACCGAGCCCGGCCGGCCCGCCGTCGCCGCGGCCTGGGCGGCCGGCACCCGCCGCGGCCGGGAGGGGGAGGAGGGGGAGCCCTCGCGGGCCTCCGCCGACGCCACCCACGACGCCGCCCGGACCCCCCGCACAGCCTCCCGCACCGCCGCCCACGACGCCGCTGACGACGAAGGACACTGATCGTGCAAGACACACACACCAACAGCCTGGGCTGGCTGCTGGACCAGGAACTCGGCAGCGTCGAGGGCGTCCGGTACGCCGTGCTGATGAGCAGCGACGGGCTGCTGAAGGCCCGTACCGAGACGATCGGCCAGGACGACGGGGAGAAGTTCGCCGCGCTGACGGCGGCGCTGCGCGCGGCGGGCAAGGCCTGGGACGAGTTCACCGGCGGCGCGGGGATGCGGCAGCTGCTGATCGAGTCGGTCGGCTGCATCGGGCTGACTACCACCGCCGCGAAGAACACCATGCTGTCGGTGTGCACGACCGGCCCGGACGCCGACGTCGGCCTGATCTCCCACCACATGGTGCGGCTCGCCACCCGGGTGGGGCACGAACTGGCCACGGAGGAACGCGTGCCGGTCCAGCAGCGTGTACCGGCCGCGGAAGGCGGCTCACCGGCATGAGCGGGCCGCGGCGCGACCCCGACATGGTCAGGCCCTACGTCCGCACCGGGGGCCAGGTCCGCGCGCGTGACGACGTGCGCCTGGAGAGCGTGGTCGTCGCCGCGAACGGTCCCACGGACACCCTCGGCCCGGACGCCCGCCGGGTGATGCGGCTGTTCACCGGCGCCCGGGGCGGCCTCGCCGTCGCCGACATCGCCGCCGCGCTGGAGCTGCCGCCCTCCACGGTGCGCATCCTCGTCTCCGCGCTGATGGACTCCGGCCACCTCTCCAGCCCGGTCGCCGCGCTCGACGACCAGCCCGACTTCGACCTGCTGCAGGAGGTACTCCGTGGACTTCGCTCCATGGTCTGACGGAACCGACCGGTCCGACCGGGGTGACCGCTCCGATCGGCTCGACGGGGCGGCGGCCCCGTCCGTCACCTACGTCCCGGCCTCGGTGACCCGGTCGGCCAAGATCGTGGTGGCGGGGGGCTTCGGCGTCGGCAAGACGACGTTCATCGGCAGCGTCTCGGAGGTACGGCCGCTGCGGATGGAGGAGCCGATCACGCAGATCAGCGCCGGCGTGGACGACCTGCGCGGCACCCCGCACAAGACGACGACCACCGTGGCGATGGACTTCGGCCGCATCCACATGGCCGGCGGCCGGATCGCGCTGTACCTGTTCGGGCTGCCGGGGCAGTCCCGTTTCCAGCCGCTGTGGGAGGACCTGGCCGAGGGCGCCCTCGGCTGTCTCGTCCTGGCCGACACCCGCGACCTCGACGCCTCCCACGACGCCCTCGGTCTGCTGGACGGCGCGGGCATCCCGTACGCCGTCGCCATCAACACCTTTCCCGGCGCCCCGGCCTACCCCGACGCCGAGCTGCGCGAGGCGCTGGCCCTCGAACCGGCCACCCCGCTGACGTACTGCGACGCCCGTGACCGCACGTCCTCCCTGCACGCCCTGATCACGCTCACCGAGTACCTCACCGAGCACCGTTCAGCCGCCCTCCTGGAGTCCCGCCGATGACGTTGCCTTCCGCCGAGCCCGCACCGGACGGCTCGCCGGGCCGTGTCGCCCTGTACGCGCCGGAGTTCGCCGCCGACCCGCACGCCGCCTACCGGCGCATGCGCCGCGCCCACGGCCCGCTCGTCCCCGTCGACCTGGCGCCCGGCGTTCCCGCGACCCTGGTGATCGGTTACTACCAGGCCCGCCGCATCCTGAACGACCCGCTGCACTTCCCGGCCGACCCCCGCGCCTGGGAGAAACTGATCCCGGCGACCTGCCCGGTCCGGCCGATGATGGAGTGGCGGCCCAACGCGCTGCGCTCGGGCGGCGCCGAGCACGCCCGCTACCGGGCGGCGAACACCCACGCCATCGACAAGGTCGACCAGCACGGGCTGCGCGCCCTGGTCGAGAGGGTCGCCGACGGTGCCATCGACGGGTTCCGCACGGCCGGGTCGGCGGACCTGCTCACCCAGTACTCGTTCCCCATCGCCTTCCGGGTGCTGAGCGCCCTGCTGGGCTGCCCCGACGAGATCGGGCAGCGCATCGCCGACGGCATGGCGAAGATCTTCGACACCACCAACGCCGAGGAGGGCAATCGAATCCTCGGGCAGGCCGTGCTGGACCTGGTGGCCCTGCGCCGCCGCCACCCCGGCGACGACATCACCTCCCGCCTGACCCTCCACCCCGCCGAACTCAGCGACGAGGAGATGAGCCATCAGCTCGTCACGCTGTACGGCGCGGGAATCGAGCCGCTGACCAACCTGATCAGCAACACGATCCTGAAGATCCTCACCGACGACGACTTCTCCGCGGACCTGCACGCCGGGCTGTCCACGGTGCGCGACGCGCTCGACGCCGTCCTCTACACCGACCCGCCGATGGCGAACTACTGCATCTCCTATCCCCCGTACCCCATCGACGTGGAGGGCGTGCTGCTCCCGGCCGACCAGCCGGTCGTGATCTCGATGGCGGCGGCGAACAACGACCCGGCCCTCACCGAGGGCGTGCCCGAGGGACAGCACGGCGGCAACCGCGCCCACCTCGCCTGGAGCACCGGCCCGCACACCTGCCCCGCCCGCTCGCACGCCTACCTCATCGCCGAGACCGCGGTCACCCACCTCCTGGACGCGCTGCCGGAGACCGACCTCGCCCGCCCCCTCGCCGAACTGACCTGGCGCCCGGGCCCGTTCCACCGCGCCCTGGAATCCCTGCCCGTCACCTTCCCCGTCACCCCCGCAGCCGCACAGCACACCACGCACCCCGCCACGCACACCGCCACGCACCCCGCCGCACACTAAGGAGCCAGGCCATGGCGACCCAGCAGCCCGCCCTCGTCCTCGACCCGACCGGCGCCGGCCACCACGCCGAGCACCGCACCCTGCGCGACCGCGGCCCGGCGACGCTGGTGGACGTCCTCGGGGTCAAGGCCTGGTCGGTCAGTGATCCCGCCCTCCTCAAACAGCTCCTCACCAGCCCCGACGTCTCCAAGGACGCCCGCGCGCACTGGCCGGCCTTCGGCGAGGTCGTCGGCACCTGGCCGCTGGCCCTGTGGGTGGCGGTGGAGAACATGTTCACCGCGTACGGGCCCGACCACCGCAAGCTGCGCCGGCTGGTGGCGCCCGCCTTCAGCGCCCGCCGCGTCGAGGCGATGCGTCCGGCCGTCGAGTCGATGGTGACCGGACTCGTCGACCGGCTCGCGGAACTGCCCGCCGGCGAACCGGTCGACCTGCGGCAGGAGCTGGCCTACCCGCTGCCCATCGCGGTGATCGGCCACCTCATGGGCGTGCCCGAGGACCGGCGCGACGGCTTCCGCGCCCTCGTGGACGGTGTCTTCGACACCACGCTGGACCAGGCCGAGGCGCAGGCCAACACGATGCGCCTGTACGAGGTCCTGGACCAGCTCATCGCCGCCAAGCGCGCCACGCCGGGCGACGACATGACGTCCCTGCTCATCGCCGCGCGGGACGACGAGGGGGACGGCGACCGCCTGACCCCCGAGGAGCTGCGCGACACCCTGCTGCTGATGATCAGCGCCGGTTACGAGACCACCGTCAACGT
Source organism: Streptomyces sp. AC602_WCS936 (assembly GCF_019049125.1). Taxonomy (NCBI): domain Bacteria; kingdom Bacillati; phylum Actinomycetota; class Actinomycetes; order Kitasatosporales; family Streptomycetaceae; genus Streptomyces; species Streptomyces sp. AC602_WCS936. The sequence goes on from NZ_JAGMUF010000044.1 coordinate 8,558, forward strand.
CATCGACCAGGCCACGTACACCCTGCTGACCCGCCCCGACCAACTGGAGCTGGTCCGCAAGGGCGAGGTCACCTGGGGGGACGTGGTGGAGGAGACGCTGCGTCACGAACCGGCGGTCAAGCACCTGCCGCTCCGGTACGCCGTCACGGACATCCCCCTGCCGGACGGGCGGACCATCGAGCGCGGGGAGGCCATCCTCGTCTCGTACGCCGCCGCCAACCGTCACCCGGACTGGCACGCGGACGCCGACACCTTCGACGCGACCCGCACGGTCAAGGAGCACCTGGCCTTCGGCCACGGCGTCCACTTCTGCCTGGGCGCGCCGCTGGCCCGCATGGAGGTGACCCTCGCGCTGGAGAGCCTCTTCGGCCGCTTCCCGGACATCCGCCTGGCCAACCCGGCGGAGGAACTGCCGCCCGTGCCGTCCCTGATCAGCAACGGCCACCAGCGGCTCCCGGTCCTGCTGCACGCCGGCTGAGCGGCGGGCGGGCGGGCAGGACCGGGCCGGAGAGCGGGCGGGCCGGGAATTTCAGCCGAACATCCCCGGCTCGTAGTCGCCCGCCGGGTTCTGGAGCATGACGTTCACTCGGTTGTACGTGTTGATGAGGGCGATCAGGCCGACGAGGGCGGCGAGCTGGTCCTCGTCGTAGTGCTTCGCCGCCTCGGCCCACGCCTCGTCGGTGACGCCGCCGGCGGCGTCGGCGATGCGGGTGCCCTGCTCGGTCAGCTCCAGGGCGGCGCGCTCGGCGTCGGTGAAGACCTTGGCCTCCCGCCACGCCGCGATCAGGTTGAGGCGCAGCGAGGTCTCACCCGCCTTCGCGGCGTCCTTGGTGTGCATGTCGAGGCAGAAGCCGCAGCCGTTGATCTGGCTGGCGCGGATCTTCACCAGCTCCTGCGTCGCGTGCGGCAGCGTCGAGTCCGACACGACCTTGCCCGCCGAGTTGATGTGGCGCACGAGCTTGCCCGCGATCGGGTTGGCGAACATGTTGAGACGCGCTTCCATGGTGACTTCCTCCGTCGTCGTTCATCGGTGGGCGTACACAGCTACGACGGAGCGCGGCGGCGGGATGTGACAGGCCCGGGGAACGGATGGGTGTGACCTGCGTCTCATGTGGTGCGGGTCGGCCGGGACAGCAGCCGGAGCAGGGCCGTCGTCACCTCCGCCGGTCGCTCGTCCATCACCCAGTGGCCGGTGCCGGGCAGCATCGTCAGCTCGGCGCCGGGGATCGCGTCGGCCAGTTCCGTCGCGATCGCCGGGCTGAGGTACTGGTCCGCGCGGCCCCAGACGACCGCCGTCGGGCACTCGACGGCCGCCAGGTCCCGGCGCAGGCCGGGGCGGGAGGGGGTGCGGTAGTCGGCGAAGTAGTGGAGCAGCCAGCGGCGGCCCTCCGGCGTGTCCATCCAGTCGAGGTAGCCGCGCAGGAGGTCCGGGGTGAGGTGGCCCGCGCGGACCAGCGGGCCGAAGGTACGGCGGTGGAGGGCGGCGTACGGCAGGCGCAGCGCCGCCCGGTGGAGGGCGGGCGTCCGGGCGACGACGCCGGTCAGGGCGAAGACGGCGTACCAGCGGCGGGTGAACGTGGCGTGGGCGCGGCTGTTGAGGAGGGCCAGCCGGCGCACCCGCTCGGGGTGGCGCTGGGCGAAGCCCAGGGAGAGGAAGCCGCCGTAGTCGTGGCCGGCCAGGTTCACCGAGCCCAGGTCCAGGGCGTCCAGCAGCCGGCCGAGGCGGGCGACCTCGGTGTCGTAGTCGAAGGGCAGGTGCTGGGGGCGCTCGGACCGTCCCCAGCCGAGGAGGTCGGGGGTGACGACCCGGTGGCGGCGCGACAGGGGCGGGACCTGGTGGCGCCAGCAGCGGTGGTCGGCCGGGTAGCCGTGCAGGAGGACGACCGGTTCGGCGTCGGGGGGTCCGGACTCCCAGCAGGCCACGCGGGCGCCGTCCACCGTGACCGACCGGGTGCGGGGCGAGGACTGGTGGTCCGTGCCCGGGCTCTGCGTACTCATCCGCTTCCGGCTCCTTCGTCGCTCTCGCCGCTCACCGTGCGTCGTCTTCCCTAACTGTGCGCATACCCCGGAGTGCCGGGGTCAGGGCATGCGGTTCGGCCGATGGAGGGGTGCGCCGCCGGTACGACCCGGAGCGTGCCGGCCGTCCGGCGGGGATTAGCCTCGGCTGGAGCATTTCCATGTGGCAGGAGGCGGTGCGGAGATGGTGCGGGTTCCCGGCGCGGTGGTCGCCGCGAGCGGTCTGGTCGGCGGGTACGGCGTGGCCCGGTGGACGGGGAAGCGGGAGCTGGGCGGGGTCGTGCTGGCCGTCGCGGGCGCGGCCGCCGCGCGGCAGTGGCGGGCGCGGGCCGGCGGGAAGGCCGCGGGTGCGCTGACCGCGGCGTACGTCGCCGGTTTCGCCGGGTCCCACCCGCTGGCCAAGAAGGTGGGCGCCTGGCCGTCCGTCCTCGGTGTGGCCGGTGCCGTGGCGCTGGCCTCCTGGGCGGTCGCCGACAGGAAGGCCTGAGCGCCCACTCGGTTGGAGGCTCAGTTCCGGTGGTGGGTCAGTACGTTGACCACCCGGCCGGTCGGGTCCCGGACGAAGAAGCGGCGCACGCCCCACTCCTCGTCCTTCAGCTCCCGTACGATCTCCGCGCCCGACGCGGTCACCCGCGCGTACACCGCGTCCACGTCCTCGACCTCCACGCTGAGGTCGGGGACGAGGGGCGCGGTGCGTTCCTCGGTGAACAGGCTGATCTGGGCGGTGGGGTTGGACGGGGAGGCCAGGGTGGTCACCCAGCCCATGTCCATGACCTCCTCGAAGCCCAGCAGGCCGTAGAAGTCACGGCTCGTGTGCAGCTGTTCCTCGTCCTCGACGTGGATGTCGGGCATGATCCTGCGGATCGTCATGGGCGGCTCCTCCCCGCTGCGCCGGCCGGCTACTCCGCGGAACCCGCCCGCACCGCCGACAGCGGTTCCGCGATGTCCTCCAGGGAGCGGCGCTCCGCCTTCACCGCCAGGAACGCCGCCACCAGACCCGCCGCGCACATCAGCCCGGCGCCGATCTGGAAGGCCAGGACGGTGTCGCCGACCACGCCGGACTCGGTGAGGTTGGCGAAGAGCAGCGGGCCGCTGATGCCGCCGGCGGCGGTGCCGAGGGCGTAGAAGAAGGCGATGGCCATGGCGCGGGTCTCCATGGGGAAGACCTCGGACACCGTCAGGTAGGCGCTGGAGGCGCCCGCGGAGGCGAAGAACAGCACCACGCACCAGCAGGCCGTCATCGTCGTGGCCGTGAGCGAGCCCTGGTCGAAGAGCCATGCCGTGCCGAAGAGCAGGATGCCCGACAGCAGGTATGTGCCCGAGATCATGATCCGGCGGCCGACCGTGTCGAAGAGGTGGCCGAGCAGGAGCGGGCCGCAGAAGTTTCCGGCGGCGATGACGGCGAAGTAGTAGCCGGTGGAGCCGGTCGGCACGTCGAAGAAGGTGATGAGGATGGTGCCGAAGCCGAAGGTGATGGCGTTGTAGAGGAAGGCCTGGCCGATGAAGAGGGACAGGCCGAGGACCGCGCGGCGCGGGTAGCGGCGGAAGACGGTCTTGGCGATCAGGCCGAAGCCGATGCTCTTGCGCTGGTGGATGGTGATGTCACCGGCCGGGGGCGGCAATTTCTCACCCTTCTCCTCCTCGATCTCCCGTTCGACGGAGTCGACGAGTGCGTCGGCCTTCTCGCCCTGGCCGTGGATGAACTGCCAGCGTGGGCTCTCCGGCACGTGCCGCCGCACCAGGAGGATGACGAGGCCGAGGACGACGCCCATGGCGAAGCTGAGCCGCCAGCCGAGGTCCTTGGGGAAGATGTCGGTGTCCAGCATCACGATGGACAGCAGCGAGCCGCCGATCGCGCCGAGCCAGTAGCTGCCGTTGATGATGAGGTCGACCCGGCCGCGGTACTGGGAGGGGATCAGCTCGTCGATCGCGGAGTTGATGGCCGCGTACTCGCCGCCGATGCCGAAACCGGTGAGGAAGCGGAAGAGGAAGAACCACCAGGACTCGAAGGAGAGCGCGGTCAGCGCGGTCGCCGCCAGGTAGACGGCCAGCGTCGCGATGAACAGCTTCTTGCGGCCGTAACGGTCGGTCAGCCAGCCGAAGAACAGAGCCCCGGAGCAGGCGCCCGCCACATAGAGGGCGGCGGCGAGACCGGTGACCTGTGAGGCGCTGATGTCGAGGCCGCTGCCTTCCTCGGCGATGCGGCCGGCGACGTTGCCGACGATCGTGACTTCCAGGCCGTCCAGGATCCAGACGGTGCCCAGGCCGATCACGATCATCCAGTGCCATCGTGACCAGGGCAGGCGGTCCAGGCGGGCGGGGACGGCCGTGGTGACGGTACCGGTGGAGGCGGACCCCGAGGCCGACGACGACGATTCTGCTGTCATGGCTCCCTCTCCGTCGAGCGAACGCCTCCCGTGTGCCCTGCACCGGGAGGACCACGCCCGCCGCGCCGGGAGGCCGTAGGGCCGCGCGTGGCGGCCCTACGCCCCCAGGATGCGGGAGACCGTGTAGATCAGCAGCCCGGCCAGGGAGCCGACCACCGTGCCGTTGATGCGGATGAACTGGAGGTCGCGGCCGATGTTCGCCTCGATCTTCTTCGTGGTGTGCTCGGCGTCCCAGCTCGCCACCGTGTCGGTGATCAGGGAGGTGATCTCCTTGCGGTAGGTGGTGACCACGTACACCGCGGCACCCTCCACCCACGCGTCGACCTTGCCCTGCACCTTGGTGTCGGAGGCCATCCGGGCGCCCAGCGACAGCAGCGAGGCCCGCACCCGCATGCGCAGTTCGCTGCGCTCGTCCTCCGCCGCCGAGACGATCATGGCCCGTACGGCCGTCCAGGCGGACGCGATCAGGTCCTGGACCTCGCCGCGCCCCAGCACCTCGCTCTTCAGCCGCTCCACGCGCGCACGGGTCTCCGTGTCGGACTGGAGGTCGGAGGCGAAGTCGGTGAGGAAGCGGTCCAGGGCGCCGCGCGCCGGGTGGGCGGGCATGTCGCGCATCTCGGTGACGAAGCGCAGCAGCTCCTTGTAGACGCGCTCGCCGACCCGCTTGTCCACGAACCGGGGCGTCCATCCGGGTGCCCCGCCCTGCACGGCGTCCATCACGGAGTCGCCGTGCAGGATCAGCCAGTCGTGGGCGCGGGAGACGATCAGGTCGACGGCGCGCTTGTGACCGCCGTCGGCGACGATCCGGTCCAGCATCTTGCCGATGCCGGGGGCGATCTCCTGGGCGTCGGCCCGGCGGGTGATCGCCTCGCCGACCACCGCCTGCACGTCGGAGTCGCGCAGCACGGTCAGGGCGCCGCGCAGGGCTGCGGCCAACTCGGCCGTCACCCGGTCGGCGTGTTCGGGCACGGCGAGCCAGGCGCCGAGCCGGCTGCCGATGCCGACGGCGCGCAGCCGTTGCCGTACGACGTCCTCGGAGAGGAAGTTCTCGCCGACGAACTCGCCCAGCGAGACGCCCAGCTGGTCTTTCTTCTTGGGGATGATCGCGGTGTGCGGGATGGGGATGCCGAGCGGGTGGCGGAAGAGCGCCGTGACGGCGAACCAGTCGGCGAGCGCGCCGACCATGCCGGCCTCGGCGGCGGCCGAGACGTAGCCCGCCCAGGCGCCCGCGCCCCGGTGGGAGGCCCACTCGGCGAGGACGTAGACCAGGGCGACGAAGAGCAGCAGGCCGGTGGCGGTGAGCTTCATGCGGCGCACGCCGCGCCGCTTCTCCTCGTCCGCCGCGCTGAAGGACGTCATCGTGCGGTCGCGGACGGCGCCGGCACCGCTCCCGCCTCCGGTACCGCTTCCGGTGTCGCCAGGTCCACCCGGAAGTTCCGTTCTCGTGCGTTCCATCCACTCCACCGTTCGCCGATCCGCCCCGCACACATTGTCCCTTCCTGACCGACTCCCGGAACGGAACACAAGTTCCCGGCGTCTGTCCGGAAGGGGAACGCCCGGGGGTCGTACGGCGTTTCCCCGACCCATGCCGCATCATGGGTATATCGGACCGGATCGGACCGGAGCCTCGGGCTCCCCTCGCCCGAGGAGAACAACACAGCATGACCCGGGGTCGTGACGGGGGCACGGGGGCGCCTCCCACCAAGTACCGTGCCCTGCTCGCCGCGATCGTCACTCTGATAGTGGCGATCTCCGCGGCCATATACGCCTCGGTGTCGGCCGACGGCGGCGCCAGGGACCGCACGCCCCTCGCCGGCGGACCCGCCCCGCGCGGCGACGCCGCTCCCGCCTCCACCGGCACCTGGGTCGGCGCCTGGTCCGCCTCCCCGGCGGCAGCCGAACCGCGCACCGAGACCACCGGGATGGCGGGCCGCTCGGTACGCAACGTCGTGCACGCCGGCGTCAGCGGAACGAGCGCGCGGATCACGCTGTCCAACCTCTACGGGCAGTCCCCGCTGACCATCACGCACGCGACCATCGCCCTGTCGGCCGGCCCCGACAGCGCCGCCGCGCTCGCCGACACCATGCGCCGGCTCACCTTCGGCGGCAGCCCCCAGGTCGTCATCCCGGCCGGCGGGCGGGTGATGAGCGACATCGCCCGCCTCGCCGTCCCCTACGGCGCGGACGTCCTCGTCACCACGTACTCACCCGTCCCCTCCGGGCCGGTCACCCACCACCCGCACGCCCAGCAGATCAGCTACCTCGCCGACGGGGAGCACACCGCGGACGTCACCGGCGTCGCGTACACGACCGAGACGCGGGTCTGGCGGTACCTGACCGCCCTGGACGTCCTCAGCCACGAGGCCGACGGCACGGTCGTCGCCCTCGGCGACTCGATCACCGACGGCTTCGGCTCGGACACGGGCGCCAACAACCGCTGGACCGACACCCTCGCCGAGCGCCTCCACGAGGCGGCCGGGGACGGGCGGGACACACCCCGCTACAGCGTCGTCAACCAGGGCATCAGCGGCAACCGCATCCTGACGAGCCGGGCGGGCCGGCCCGCCGACAACCCCAGCGCCCTCAGCCGGTTCGAACGGGACGTCCTCGACCGCACCAACGTCAAGGCCGTCGTCATCGTCCTCGGCGTCAACGACATCCTGCACAGCCCCGAACTCGCCGACCGCGAGGGCATCCTCGACGGCCTGCGCACCATGGTCGACCAGGCGCACGGCCGGGGACTGAAGGTCATCGGCGCGACGATCATGCCGTTCGGCGGGCACGGCGGCTACACGAAGGCCCGCGAGAACATGCGGCAGCAGATCAACGAGGAGATCCGCTCCGGCCGCGTGTTCGACGCGGTCGTCGACTTCGACAAGGCACTCCGCGACCCCTACGACCCGCGCCGCCTGCGCTCCGACTACGACAGCGGCGACCACCTGCACCCCAGCGACAAGGGGTACGAGCGCATGGGCCGGGTCCTCGACCTGGACGACCTGAAGGGCGCGGCACCGGTCCAGCTGTGACCGGCATGGGTCCGGCTGTGACCGGCATCAGTCCGGCGCGGGGCGGACCCGGGCACCTCGTCCCGGCCTGCCCCGCCCGCTCAGTCCCAGGCCCGGTCAGTCCCCGCCCGCTCAGTCCTCGCCCCGCCTGCGCCGGTCCCGTTCCTCGCGGCGCAGCTCGCGCTGCTCGCGGCGGTCGTCGCGGTGCTCGCGGAGCATGTCCCGGTGCCCGTCCAGCATCCGGAGGTGGTCCTCGGCCGCGTCGTCGCGGGACGAGGCGCGCAGTTCCTGCCGGGCGGCCCGGCGCTCCAGCTTCTCCTGCCGGCGCTCCTCCCTGATCCGCAGCTTCTCCGCCCGGGTCAGCTTGCGCCGGACACCGACGCCGCCCCAGAACGCGAAGCCCGTCACGATCACCCGCGGGGCGCCCGGGTCGCCCGGCACACCGGACTCCCGGTGGTCGAAGTCGCCCATGACGCCGACGCCCCGCACGATCACCTCGACGCCCGGCGGCACGATCACGTCGATCCCGCCCATGACCGCCACGCAGTTGATCACGACCTCGCCGTCCGCGAAGAGCGCCTCGCGCAGGTCGATCTCCCCGCCGCCCCAGAACGCGAAGGAGTTGAAGCGGCGCGGCACGGTCCAGCGGCCCTTGCGCTGGAACCCGGACATCACGGCCACCGCCCACGACGACGAACCCTCGCCGCCGGTGATCCGGCCCGCCCAGTCCCCGGCCGCCGCCGGTTCCTTCGTCATCGACACCTTGGGCGCCGCGACCGCCGTGCCGACCGGCAGATCACGGGTGATCGGCGCCAGTTCCCCGTAGGTCCGCGCGCTGTACGTGGCGTCCAGCCGCTCCTCGAACTCGGTCATGTCCAGGCGTCCCTCCGCGAGGGCGTCCCGCAGGACCTCGGCGACTCGTTCACGGTCGGCGTCGGATGCGCGCAGCTCCGGGGCGTCGTCGGTCATGTACAGCAGCCTACGAGGTCGCCGCGCCGGAAACTACGCGCTCGAGCGTTCCGCGTACATCTTCGCGATCACCGACTCGATGTCCGGCTCCCGCACCGACAGGTCCACCAGCGGGTACCGGGCCGCGACCGCCGCCACCAGCCCCGCCGCCGACGCCGACGCCGGAAAGGCCAGCCACTGCCGCGGCCCCTCCACCCGCACCACCCGTGCGGGCGCCGGCGCCTCGATCGGCGGCAACTCCCGCTCCAGGTCCACCACCAGGGTCCGTTCGCTCTCCCCCGCCTCGTGCAGGCCGCCCAGGGGGCCGTCGTACATCAGCCGGCCGTGGTCGATGACCATCACCCGCGAGCACAACTGCTCGATGTCCTGGAGGTCGTGCGTGGTCAGCAGCACCGTCGTGCCGCGCTCCGCGTTCAAGTCCCGCAGAAAGCCCCGCACCTTGGACTTCGACACCACGTCCAGACCGATCGTCGGCTCGTCCAGGTACAGCACCTCCGGGTCGTGCAGCAGCGCCGCCGCGATGTCGCCGCGCATCCGCTGGCCCAGCGAGAGCTGCCGCACCGGCACGTCCAGCAGCTCGCCCAGCTGGAGGAGGTCCACGCAACGGTCCAGGTTCTCCCGGTAACGGGCGTCCGGGATGCGGTACATGCGGTGCATCAGCCGGTAGGAGTCGATCAGCGGCAGGTCCCACCACAGCGTCGTACGCTGCCCGAAGACGACCCCGATGCGGTGCGCCAGCCGGGTCCGCTCCCGGGACGGGTCGATGCCCGCCACCCGCAGCCGGCCGCCGCTCGGCGTGAGGATGCCGGTCAGCATCTTGATCGTCGTCGACTTCCCGGCACCGTTCGGCCCGATGTACCCGACCACCTCTCCGCGCGCCACGGTGAACGACAGCCCGTCCACCGCCCGCACCTGACGCCGCTCCCGCTTCAGGAAGCCCGTCTTCTTGCGCACGTCGAAGACCTTCTCGACGCCGTCCAGCTCGATGAAGGCCGCCGGCGCGGGCTCCGTGGTGTCCGCCTCGGCCATCGTTTCCGACCCGCCCATCTCCCTCAGCTCCCTGTACTCCGGTAAGAACGAAGCCCCGCCCGCCACGCCAGCCCCGCCAGCGCCCCGCAGGCCACGGCCACCAGCGGCGGCGCGAACGCCACCCAGCCGGGCAGGTCCAGCGGATACGGGCGGTCCAGCACGAAGCACGCCGGCAGCCAGTTGACGAAGGCCAGCGGCACCACGAAGGTCACGCCCCGCACCAGGTCCAGCGCGAACACCGTCGGCGGATACTGCAACATCGTCGTACCGCCGTACGTGAAGGCGTTCGCCACCTCCGACGCGTCCTGCGCCACGAACTGGAACGCCCCCGCCGCCACGAACACCGCGGCGAAGATCCCCGCCCCGCCCAGCAGCATCACCGGCATCAGCAGCAGCTTCGCCGCCGTCCAGTCGATGTCCACGACCGTCAGCGCGTACCCCAGCACCAGCAGCCCCTGCGTCACCCGCCCCAGCCGCCGCAGCGCGAACCGGTCCGCCGCCACCTGCGCCAGCACCGGCGCCGGACGCACCAGCAGCGTGTCCAGCGTCCCGTCCCGCACCCGGCGCCCCAGCCGCTCCATCGACCCGATCGCCAGATCGGCCAGCCCGAACGAGACCCCCGACAGCCCGTACAGCAACGCCACCTCGCCCAGCGACCAGCCGCCCAGCGCGTCCACGCGGGAGAACATCAGCAGGATCGCCACGAAGTCCAGCGCCGTCATCGCGAAGTTCCCGAACGTCGTCAGCGCGAACGACGTCCGGTACGCCATCGTCGACCGGATCCACATCGCCGCGATCAGCCGGTACGCCCGCAGCCCCTCCACGACCCGCCCGCGCGGCTCCGCCCTCCCGGCCTCGCCCCTCGCCTCCACCGTCTCAGCCACCCTGCACCACCACCCGACGCGTCGCCGCCGACTGCACCAGCCGCCCCACCGCCAGCAGCGCCACCGCCCACGCCGCCTGGAACACGAACGTCCCCAGCGGCGCCGCCTCCCCCAGCAGCACGTCCGCCGGCGCCTGCAGCAGCGACGACCACGGCAACGCCCGTACGACTTCGCCCAGCGCACCGGGGAACACGTTCAGCGGCAGCAGCATCCCCGAGCAGAACAGCCCCGCGATCCACGCCATGTGCAGCACACCCGTGCCGTCCATCAGCCAGAACGCCGACAGCGCCACCAGATAGCGCAGCGCGAAACTCACCACCGCCCCCAGCCCCACCGCCACCAGGAAGGCCGCCCACGTGGACACCTCCCGCGGCAGCGCCACCGGGAAGAACAGCGCCCCGAACGCGAACGGCACCACCCCGCGCCCCAGCAACTGGAACACCGCCCGCCCCACGTCCGCCGCCAGCCACCACAACTGCAGATCCGCCGGCCGGTACAGGTCCACGGCGATGTCACCCGTTCGGATGCGCTCCATCAGCTCGTCCTCGAACCCGCCGCCGCCGATCGCCAGCGCCGCCAGCAACGCCTGCCCCAGCCACACGAACGTCACGGCCTGCGCCTGGTCGTATCCCCCGAGCTGCGGCTTCTCGTCCCACAGGGCCAGATAGGTGTACACGAGGATCAGCCCGAAGACCGTGTTGGTGAACACCCCGGCGGCGGTGGCCGCCCGATACGTCGCGTAACGTCTGAATCCGCCCGCCGCGACGGCCGCGTACAGCCGCCCCGAACCCACGCCCACAGCCCTCCCCCTCCGACCGGCACCAAAGCGCAAGAGCCTAGTGCGACGGCGCGAGCCCGTGCCACGGAATTTCACGGGTGTGCCGTCGAGTGGGAACGGAACGGGCGGTGCGAGAGTCTTCTTCTGAGGACCTCGGACGACGCAGAGGCGTACAGGCCGTACGAGACCAGACGGTACGACGCGAAGACCGTTACCACGCGAAAAACGCGAAAACCGTACGATGCGAAAACCGTACGACGTGAAACAGGAGTCCGTGCACGAGATGAGCGACGAGCCGCAGCCGCAGCCGCAGACCCCGGGCTGGGCGTCCAGAGAGTCACTGGCGGCCGGCGACCCACAAGCCGCCGGACCGAAGGGCACGGGCAAGACCAAGAAGCCCAAGCGGCCCAAGCGGACCGGATGGCGCCGGCTGATCCCGACCTGGCGCATGGTCGTCGGCACCTTCGTCGTCGGCGTCCTGCTGCTGGTCGGCGGCTTCTTCCTCGGCTACTCCCTGGTCCACATCCCCGCCGCCAACGCCCTCGCCACCAAACAGGCCAACGTCTACCTGTACGCCGACGGCAGCGTCATCGCCCGCGACGGCGAGGTCAACCGGGAGAGCGTCGGCCTCGCCCGCATCTCCAAGGACGCCCAGCACGCCGTCCTGGCCGCCGAGGACCGCGACTTCTACACCGAGTCCGCCATCGACCCCATGGCGATGGTCCGCGCCGGCTGGAACACCGCCACCGGCAAGGGCAAGCAGTCCGGCTCCACCATCACCCAGCAGTACGTCAAGAACTACTACCTGGCCCAGGAACAGACCATCACCCGCAAGGTGAAGGAGTTCTTCATCTCGATCAAGCTCGACCGCGAGAAGAGCAAGGACGAGATCCTCGAGGGCTACCTCAACACCAGCTTCTTCGGCCGCGGCGCCTACGGCATCCAGGCCGCCGCCCAGGCCTACTACGGCGTCGACGCCAAGGACCTCACCGCCGCCCAGGGCGCCTACCTCGCGTCCCTCCTCAACGCACCCAGCCAGTACGACGTCGTCGCCCACCCCGAGAACCGGCCCGCCGCCGAGGCCCGCTGGAACTACGTCCTCGACGGCATGGTCAAGAAGGACTGGCTCACCCCGGCCGAACGCGCCGCCCAGAAGTTCCCCGTGCCCAAGGAGTCCACGATCTCCACCGGCATGTCCGGACAGCGCGGCTACATCGTCAACATCGTCAAGGACTACCTGGTCAGCAACGGGATCGTCGACGAGGAGGAACTCGACCGCGGCGGCTACCGCATCACCACCACCCTCCACAAGGACAAGCAGAACGCCTTCGTGAAGGCCGTCGACGACAAGCTCATGTCCCAGTTGGACAAGAAGGAACGCAAGGTCGACACCTACGTCCGCGCCGGCGGCGCCTCGGTCGACCCCAGGACCGGCAAGGTCGTCGCGATGTACAACGGCATCGACTACGTCAAGCAGTACACACCCAACGCCACCCGCCGCGACTTCCAGGTCGGCTCCACCTTCAAGCCGTTCGTCTTCACCTCCGCCGTCGAGAACGACTCCGAGACGCAGGACGGCCGCGTCATCAACCCGAACACGATCTACGACGGCACCAGCGAACGCCCCGTCCAGGGCTGGAGCGGCGGCCGCTACGCCCCCGAGAACGAGGACCACCGCGACTACGGCGACGTCACCGTCCGCGAGGCCACCGACAAGTCCGTGAACGCCGTGTACGCCCAGATGGCCGTCGACGTCGGCTCCGACAAGGTCATGCAGACCGCGATCGACCTCGGCCTCTCCAAGAACACCCCCGAACTCACCCCCTCGCCCTCCATCGCCCTCGGCGTGGCCACCGCCAGCCCCCTCGACATGGCCGAGGCCTACGCCACCCTCGCCAACCACGGCAAGCACGGCACGTACACGCTGGTCGAGAAGGTCATGAAGGACGGCAAGCACGAGGTCGACCTGCCCGAACGGCGCGAACACCAGGCCGTCAGCCGCGAGGCCGCCGACACCACCACCTCGATCCTGCGCAGCGTCGTCCAGAACGGCACCGCCACCGCCGCCCAGGCCGCGGGCCGCCCCGCCGCCGGCAAGACCGGCACCGCCGAGGAGGACACGGCCGCCTGGTTCGCCGGCTACACCCCCGAACTCGCCACCGTCGTCGCGGTGATGGGCCAGGACCCGAAGACCGCCGCCCACAAGTCCCTCTACGGCGCGATGGGCCTGCCCCGCATCAACGGCGGCGGCGCCCCCGCCGAGATCTGGGGCCAGTACACCCGCGAGGCCCTGAAGGGCGAACCGGTCTCCTCCTTCGACCTCCAGCTCCAGACCGGCGCCGACGTCACCGCCGCCCCCACCGCCGACTCCTCCGACGAACCGGGCGGCGGCGACGAGAGCGGCACCGGCGCCCCGGACGACGAGTCGAGCGGCGACGAGGACACCGGCACCGAGACCCCGGGCGGATCGACCAGCACCCCGCCCGGCGACACCGGCGGCGACAGCACCGGCGACACCTCCACCGGCGGCCCCGCCACGGGCGGCCCCAGCACCGAGCCCGGCCCCACGGGCGGCGCCGGCGGCGGCGAGGACGACTCCTCGGGCGGCGGCACCACCGAGGGCGGCGACGGCGGCGGCGGGGACACGACCGGCGCGGGCGGCGGCGGGGACTCCAGCACCGGGACGATCACCGGACTCCCCACCCGCCCCGGCCGCGAGAGTCAGTGACCGGAGGTCGCCTTCAGCCCCACCACGGCCACCAGCAGCAGACAGATGAAGAAGATCCGGGCGGCGGTCACCGGCTCACCCAGCACCACCATGCCGAGCACCGCCGCACCGGCCGCACCGATACCCACCCACACGCCGTAGGCGGTACCGATGGGCAACGTACGGGCCGCATACGACAGCAGCATCATGCTGGCCACGATCCCCGCACCGGTGAACACACTCGGCCACAGCCGCGTGAAACCGTCGGTGTACTTCATCCCGATCGACCAGCCGACCTCGAGCAGACCGGCGACGAGCAGCAGAACCCACGCCATGACAGGCACCTCCGTGAACGAACTGAACGGGGTGCGTCGTCTTTTCCTTCAACCCGGTACGGCGCGTCTCGTCGGGATGCTTCCCAAGGTAGCAAAAACAGAAGAAAGGGGCCGGTGACCTCGATCACCAGCCCCTTCACGCCTCCTGCGGCCCTGATTCAGAGGTACAGCCCGGTGGAGTCCTCCGACCCCTCGAACCGGTCCGCCGCCACGGCATGCAGATCACGCTCCCGCATGAGCACATAGCCCACACCCCGGACCTCGACCTCCGCCCGGTCCTCCGGGTCGTACAGCACCCGGTCGCCCGGCTCCACGGTCCGCACGTTCTGCCCCACCGCGACGACCTCGGCCCAGGCCAGCCGCTTGCCGACGGCGGCCGTCGCGGGGATCAGGATGCCGCCCCCCGAACGCCGCTCGCCCTCACCGGTGTCCTGCCGCACGAGTACACGGTCGTGCAGCATCCGGATCGGCAGCTTGTCGTCCTGCGGGTGCTCGTTTCTCTTGGCGCTCACGCCCAGAAACCTACCTGTCCCCGCTCAACGCTTACGCCGCCGGGTACCGCCCAGGGCGAGCAGCCCCACCACCCCGACCACGACCAGCGCGACGGGCACGACCCGCTCCATCCGCGGCGCGCCCTCCTCGTCCACGAACTGCGACTTCACATCGCTGACCACACGGTTCACCCCGACGTACGCACGCCCGAGGGTGTGATCGACGCTCGAAGCGACCTTGGCCTTCGCGTCGTCCATGATCGTCTTGGGGTGAACCCGCATCCCGATCTCGTCGAGCGTCTCGGCCAGCACCTCGCGGCGGCGCTTGATGTCCGCCTCGATCTGCGCCGGGGTTCTGATGTCCGACGTGTCCGCCACCGTACGCCTCCGAAGTCCTCTGACACTGTCCCGGACAGTCTGTCAGCTCCACGCCCCCGCGCACTGTCAGGACCCCCGGTTACGCTGGATCGATGAGCGAGCGACTCCAGCCCGGGGACCCGGCCCCCGCCTTCACCCTCCCGGACGCCGACGGCAACGAGGTGTCCCTGTCGGACCACAAGGGCCGCAAGGTCATCGTCTACTTCTACCCTGCCGCGCTTACCCCCGGCTGCACGAAGCAGGCGTGCGACTTCACGGACAACCTGGAGCTGCTGGCCGGCGCCGGGTACGACGTCATCGGCATCTCGCCGGACAAGCCGGAGAAGCTGGCCAAGTTCCGCGAGACGGAGTCCCTCAAGGTCACCCTCCTCGCCGACCCGGACAAGAAGGTCCTGGACGAGTACGGCGCCTTCGGCGAGAAGAAGAACTACGGCAAGACCTACATGGGCGTCATCCGCTCCACGATCGTGGTGGACGAGGAGGGCAAGGTCGAACGGGCGCTGTACAACGTCCGGGCTACGGGTCACGTGGCCAAGATCATCAAGGACCTGGGTATCTGACTGGCTGTTCGCTATCCGCTCGCGTGGTCGGCGGGGTTCGAACAGCATGCTGATTCGGGTGAGTTGGCCGGTCGGCAGGCATGGAAGAAGGGCCTCT
>NZ_JAGMUF010000045.1:0-20231 GCF_019049125.1 Streptomyces sp. AC602_WCS936
CGGGCGCCGGCGCCGTCGTTCAACGACACCAGCGGCGCACCCGCCGCGATGGCCATGTCCATGATCTTGTGGATCTTCGTGGCGTGGGCCTCGCCCAGCGCACCCCCGAAGATCCGGAAGTCGTGCGCGTAGACGAAGACCGTACGGCCCTCGACCGTGCCCCAGCCGGTGATCACACCGTCCGTGTACGGCTTCTTGCTCTCCAGCCCGAACCCGGTCGCCCGGTGCCGGCGCAACTGCTCGACCTCCCGGAACGACCCCGGGTCCAGAAGCAGCTCGATACGCTCCCGCGCGGTCAGCTTGCCCTTGGCGTGCTGCGCCGCCGTCGCCTTCTCGCCCGGTCCGGCCAGTGCCTGCGCACGGATCTCGTGCAGCTCGGCGACCCGCCCGCGCGCGCCCGAGGGCTCCGCGGACACCTGGGGAACGTCATTGAGGACTGTCACGATGCCTCCCTCCCTCATGGGCGCGACCGAAGAACGGAGACCAGAATAACAAACCGCCTGCGCGGTTTATAAGAGGTATACGTGGCCACGCACATGAATCAGCCATGGAAAAGTGCCTGCCGGCCCGCGGCCGGCGCTCGAGTGGCCTTATCGCCAGCTGTACGGGGAGCGATAGGCCGCGGCGGACCGTTCCGGCCGCCGCCACGACGGGACGTCAGGCGTCCCCTCTCCGTGCTCTGCCGCACGCCGCCCGGCCAGCACGGAGCACAGCACGACCGCCACCGCGGCCAGCTCGGCCTCGCCGGCCCGTCCACGCTCGATGCGCAACGCGAGCCCCGAGGCGTCCGGTTCGCCCATGTCCGCTCCTCTCGACCCCGGCCACCGTGCGGCATCGCGCTACAGAAGTACCTCAGCCCCGCTCGAGCGGGACGTGGAAAGCGCCGAGCTCCGCGGCCGGCGACGGCCGCGGAGCTCGGGGGTGTCCGCTCCTGGGGAAGGCGCCGGTCAGACGGTGGCCGGGCGCAGCCACACGGGAACCGACCGGTACCCGTTCATCAGGAAGGTCGGCATGGGTTCCAGCTCGTCGGGACGGCAGGCCAGCCGCACGTCCGGGAAGCGCCCGAAGAAGGCCGACAGGGCCTCCGCCGCCTCCACCCGGGCCAGCGGGACCCCCATGCACCGGTGCACCCCGTGGCCGAAACCGAGGGTGTCGCGACCGGTGCGCAGCACGTCGAATTCCGCGGCGTCCTCCCCGTACCGCTCCGGGTCGAGGCCGCCCGCCGCGAAGTTGACCAGAATGGGGTCGCCCTGCTTGATGTGCACCCCGTCCAGGTCGATGTCCTCCACCGCGAACCGCATCGGCGAGTAGGCCCCGGGGGTGTGCACCCGCATGGCCTCGGCGGCGGCGTCGGCCCAGTCGGCGCGTCCGGCGCGGATGTGCTCCAGCTGCTCGGGGTGGCTCAGCAGGGCGCCCGTCGCGTTGGCGATCAGGGTGGCGGTGGTGTCCTGGCCACCGGCGATCATCAGGTACAGGGTGCCCAGCAGTTCGTGTTCGCTGAGCCGGTCGCCCTGGTCACGGGCCTCGATCAGGGAGCTGGTGAGGTCGTCGCCGGGCCGCGCCCGCTTCTCCGCCACGATGGCGGCCAGCAGCCCGAAGGCCTTCATCCGCGCGGCCTCCATCTCCTCGGCGCCCAACGACGGGCTGAAGACGGTGTGCAGCGCCGCGGACAGCTCGTCCGTGTCGGCGCCCTGCGCGACACCGAAGAGTTCGCAGATGACACGCATGGGCAGCAGTTCGGCGAAGAGCCGGCGCACGTCGACCGGCGCACCGCCCGCCGCGGCGGTCTCCAGGTCGTCCAGGAGTTCCGTGACGATCTCCTTGACGCGCGGGCGCAGCGCCTCCGAGCGCCGGGCCGTGAAGGCCCCCGCCACCAGTCGCCGCAGCCGGGTGTGCTCCTTGCCGTAGGCGAAGAGCATGTTCTCGTTGGCCACCCACGAGTACAGGGGCCAGGCCTCGGTGATCCGGCCCTCGATGAAGTCCGGCCAGTGCTGCCGCGCGTTCTTCGACACGCGCGGGTCGGTCAGCAGCCGCTCCACCTGCTCCTGCCGGACGACTGCCCATGCCCTGACACCGCCGGGCAGTTCGACCTCCACCGCCGGCCCCTGGGCCCGCAGCATGGCGGCCTCTCCGGCGAGGTCGCTGCCCGTGACGTCCAAGGCATAGGGACAGGTCGTCAGTTCCATCGTCGTACCCCCTGTGTGATGGTTGCGTGTCGCACCGCGTTCGCGTGCGTGATGAACCGCGTTGGAGCTCAGGCGCGCACGACGGGGGCGTGACCCCACAGGGAGACGGCGACGGACTGCCGCGTTCGGCGGTTCAGTCCACCCCCAGGGGCTCGGCCTGCCGGCCCGCCCCCACGGCCTCCTCGTACACGCGCGCGCTTCGTTCCGGCGAGAAGTCCAGCTGAACGAGCACGGCGGGGACCGCGATGCCCGCCATGAGATGGCGCTGCAGGTCCGCCACGCGCTGGACGACGTCGGTGCGGCCCGTCATGAGTTTGGAGAGGATCTGCACGCCGGTGAAGGCGCCGACGAACATCTGGGCCGCGGCGACCACGTCGACGCCGGGCAGCAGTTCCCCGTTGTCGCGGGCCTCGGTAAGGATCTTGGTGTTGTGCTCGATCCACCCCGCCATCGGCACCTGCCGGTCCAGGCCGTCGTGCGGCGATCCCTGTTCCACGGTCAGCCGTACGCTGCCGCGGACCAAGGGGTCACCGTCGGCGAGCATGTGGGCGAGCAGCAGTGCCTCGTCCAGCCCTTGCTGCAGGGCCAGCTCCCGGTGCGGCACCGTCGGCAGCCAGGTCAGCTGCTGGGCCAGCACCGCCTGGGCCAGCTCCTCCTTGGACGCGAAGTGGAAGTAGAGAGCGCCCTTCGTGACCTTCGCTCTCTGCAGGATCGCGGAGATGGTCGCCGCCTCGTATCCGACCTCGTCGAACACTTCGCCGGCTGCCGTCAGGATGGCCTTCCGAGTCCTGACCGCCCGCTCCTGCTGCGCCATCGAACACCTCCACCGCTCCTGCCGCGTCCGAGAAAAAACCGGCAGGTATGTATCTTACCAGTATGCCTGGCGGAGAATCACGCCGTTACCGGCGTCGACACGCGCCATGCGACACACCCCCTGTACGTGGCCAGGACCGGATGCCAGGAGAATAAAACCTGCTAACCGGTTTTTCAACGCCCCCGCACGATCCTGGCATATGAAGCGGAATGCCCCTTCTCAAGTGGCACTTCTCCCCGCACTTGGGGGCCTACACGTGACCTACGTCACTTTTACGAGCGCCGAAGTGCCTTGAAAAGAAAACCGGTGGGTTCGTATCTTTGCCGTCGTGTGCTTCCCACTGTCGCTCGACGACCACGCGGAGAGAGCATGACCGTACTGACCATCACCCAGGCTTCCCCGGTCGGCGTTGTCCCGGACCGCCACGAGCCGCCCTCCCTGAGCGGCTTTCCGGGAGTCGAGAACCTCGTCCCTGCACTGACCGAGCAGTCGCACACCGTCGCGGACCTGATCCGACTGCTCTTCGACGGCGGTGACCAGGACCGTGTGCATCGCCCCTGGCGCGAACTCATCTCCGACGAATCGTTTCGTCACAGAGATGGGCTGTCGCCCGCCGAACAGGCCGCACTCTCCTACGAGCGGCTGCGCGCGGTGAACGACAGACTCCGTCGCGCCGAGGACCTGGCGCGCGATCCGCAGCTCCTGGCGGGGCTGCACGAATGGGCGGCGATCGTGCACGGCGGCGGGGGCCTGTGCACGCTCGCGAGCATCCACTACAACCTGTTCCTCGGCAGTCTGCTGGACCATGAGGGCGGCTCGCCGCGCGATCTGACGGAGTTCACGGCGCTGCAACGCACCGGTACGTTCCTGTGCACCGAACTCGCCCACGGCAACGACGCCTGCGCACTGCAGACGACCGCCGAGTTCGACCGGAGCACCGGCGGGTTCGTCCTGCACACGCCCCACCCCGGGGCGCAGAAGTTCATGCCGAACACCAGCCTGACCGGCGGCCCGAAGAGCGCCGTGGTGGCCGCCCGCCTCCTGGTGGACGGCGAGGACCAGGGAGTCTTCCTCTTCCTGACGCCCCTCAGCGACGCCCAGGGCACGCTCCCGGGCATCCGGGTCCGCCGCCTGCCCTACCGGGCCGGTGCTCCCGTGGACCACTGCCTCACGGCCTTCGACCGCGTCGTCCTCCCCCGCAGCGCCCTGCTGGAGGCGGAGCACGGACACCTCACCGGCGACGGCGAGTTCAGCAGCAGCCTGGGCAACCGGCGCAAGCGGTTCCTGCTGTCCATCGGCCGGGTCACCACGGGCAAACTCTGCATGAGCGGCGCCGCCGTCGGCGCCTCGCGCGCCGCCCTGGCCATCGCCGTGCGCTACGCCCAGCACCGCCGCATCAGCGGGCCCCGCGCCGGCGAGCAGGTGCCCCTGCACGCCCATCGCACCCATCACAGCAGGCTTCTGCACGGACTGGCCACGGCCTACGCCATGACCTTCCTGCACCGCTCGGTGACCGCTCGCTGGGCCGGCCACGCCCCCGAGGAGCGTGCCGAGGCGGAACGCCTGGTGGCGATCGCCAAGGGCTGGATCACCTGGCAGGCCCGCAACATCACCATCGAGGCCCGCGAACGGTGCGGCGCCCACGGCCTGTTCTCCGTCAACGGCCTGGCCGATTTCCCGCAGTACACCGAGGGAACCATCACCGCCGAGGGTGACAACCTCGTGATCTGGGGGAAGGCCGCCGCCGAGATGCTCTTCGGCCACTGCGGCGGCCCGTCCACCGGCGCCGCGGTTCCCGGGCGGCACGACCTGACCGACACGGCCTTCCTGCGCGAACTGCTCGGGCACGCCGAGTCCCTGTGGCAGGCCCGGGCCCGCAAGGAACTGCGCAACGGTCCCGCCGGCGATCCGCTCGGCCGGTGGAACGCCGCCTCCTCGTCGGCGCTGCGAATGGTCGAGGCGCACGCCCGCCTGCAGGCCGCCGACGCCTTCCTGGGGGCGGTCGCGCAGGCCACGGACCCCACGGCACGCGCGCTGCTGGAGCAGCTGTGCCGGCTGTTCCTCCTGGCTCAACTGGGCGAGTACAGCGGGGACCTGCTCGCCGCCGGCCACCTGACGGCCTCTCAGGTGCAGGCTCTGCCCGGTGTGCTGGAGGACACCGTCGAGGCCTTGGCTCCGCAGATGACAACGCTCGTGGACGCCTTCGACCTGCCGGACGAGTTCCTGGCGTCCATACCGCTGGCCGGGCCCTCGCACCTCGACGAGTTCGACCGGCTGATTCCCGAGAGCGACGACGAGGCCGTCACCGTCTGACCGGCCCCGCCGTCCGGACCGGCCACCCGGCCGGACGGAACACCACGCGGGTCGCCGCCCACCACGGCGGCGGCCCGCCTCAACGTCCCGCCCGCACACCCTCGCCCCACCCCCGTCCCGCCCGCGCACACCAACCGCCTGCACGGAAACGCCCGGACGCGAGAGAACCGCCTGCCCGCACCCGGCGTACACGGGGATCCGCCGACGCACGGCATCGCCCACGCCTGCCCACGCCTGCCTTCGGCTGCCCGCAGCGTCGCTCACAGCGGCAGTGTGTCGCCCAACTCCCCCACGGCCGGCGACAGGGGGCCGCCCTCCGAGCGTTCGGTCTTGCGTCCCTTGCGGCCCGGCGCCAGCGTCCCCGGGTCGACCGCTTCCGCGGGCGCGCCCGTGGCGTACAGGCCTTGAGGGTCGGTGTCGCGGTCGTGCGGCAGCAGCCAGAAGACCCGGCGGCGGAAGGTGCCGGACGAACGGGACGGCTTGGCCTGCGGCCCGAGCAGCGCGTATCCGACCATGCGCCCGTCACGGTGGTAGGCGGGCCTGCCGCGCCGGGTCGGCAGCCGGTCCAGGCTCTGGCGGACGTAGTCGAGCGCGGCTGTGTCCTCCAGCCAGACGAGCTCGGCCTCGTGGAAGATCTCGTCCTCTGCGATGAGGGCGCTCATGCTGCCTCCTCGTCGGCGACCAGTCCGATACCCGGGTAGTACTTCCGCTGGTTGGACAGGATCATCTCCTTGGGCGAGGCGAGTCCCACCACCTCACGGACCCGCGCCGCGAAGGCCCGGGACGAGACCGCCGGGGCCCCCTCATTCTGACACCAGGTCTTGTAAGCGGCGTAGAGATGCGCCTGTTCCGCCCGCAGAGAGGGCTCGAGTCGGCACGCTTCGCTCAGGAACCGGCCGGTGTGGTCCTCCGTCTCGGCATAGGCCGTCGTGGCGATCCGCACCCGCTCGGGGCCGGTGAGGTCCTTCTCCCCCGCCAGATAGCGGCGTGCGCCCACGATGAGCCAGTTGAGGATGCCCGGCCCCTCCTCGGTGACGAGGATGTCCGCCAGGTTGTCGATCTTGTGGCCGTCGGACACCACGCGCTCGAACGGTATGAGGCGCATCCGGCGCCAGAACGCGAAGCCGCCCGTGCCGACCTCGGGCCGGTGGTTGCCCAGCAACCAGAGCTTGTGGGTCGGCGCGAAGCTGAAGAAGTCCTGCCGCATCCGCCGGGCCTTGATGCGGTCGCCGCCGGTCAGCAGCTTCACACGGGCCTCGTCGAAACGGTCGCCCGGCTTGACCTCGCTGCACACGATGACGCGCCGGCCGTGCAGTTCGGCAAGATCGGTGGGATGCCCTTCGTACGGCCGGGCCATCAGGAACCCGGGCGGCGCCGCGTCGGCGTAGTCGCCCAGGAGTTTCATCAGCACGTCGAGCAGTACCGACTTGCCGTTCTTGCCCGAGCCGAACAGGAACGGCATCACCTGTCCGCCGACGTCCCCGGTGATGGAGTAACCGAGCAGCAGGTGCAGGAAGTCGATCATCTCCGCGCCCTCGGGGCCGTCACCGAAGGTGTCGGTGAGGAACCGGTGCCAGCGCGGGGTCGGCACCGGCTCCGGGGCCTCGGTGGTGGACCGGGAGTGGAAGTCCTTGTCCGGCTCCGGCGTGCGGATCGCGCCGGTACGCAGGTCGACGACGCCGCCCGGGGTGCACAGCGCGTACGGGTCGGCGTCCAGCAGCGCCGCGTTGAGCACCATGCCCGGCGCGGACCTGGCCTGGGTGAGCATCGCGTTCATGCCGCTGGTGCTCAGTGCCCGCCGCCGGTGCTGTTGCAGCGCCGAGGTGGTGAAGTGGCCGCGCGGATCGGTGGTCGCCAGCGACTCGGCCAGGTCGCCGGCCGCCCACATCACAGTGTCGTCCTCGTCGATCAGCCAGCGGGTGCTGTCCCACCGGAACCAGCCGAGTCCGGGGACGTGCCGGTAGTCACCGGCGTACAGCTTGACGAACAGCTTGGCGTTGCCGCGGTCGCTGAGGGTGTCCGGCAGCAGCCCGTCGGCGATGGCCTCCCCCTGCGCGGTCGGGGACCGGCCCGGCACATCGGCGTCCAGGCCGTGGGCGCCGTTCGCCCGGGGCGGCTGCTCGGGCTGGGTGAGCAGGATCTGCGCGGCGATCGCCTGCGGGTCGAAGAGGGTGTCGTCGTCTCCTGGCGTCATGCACGGCCTCCTAAGTGCAGAGGGCGCCGCACGCCCGCGTTCAGACCGCTGCGGATGATGGCCGCGTAACGCCGCCGCTGCCCCGGGCGGGCCAGCTCGGCCGTCTCCCGCAGCAGACGCTCCGCCTCCCCCGCGTCCAGCCGTCCGGCGGCCACCAGTCCCCCGGCGGTGAACGCGGCGCGGTTCAGCTTCTCGGAGAAGGACGCCCCCTCGGGTACGACGGCACAGGCGGCCACCTCGGCGAGTAACGGGGTCAGGGGGCCGCTCGTCCCGGCCCGGCCGCCACCGGCCGCCAGGACGGCCTGACGCGCCCGTGGCGGTACCGGCCGGGGCACGGAGACGTGCGCGGGCGGCAGATGGCCGGTGCGCTCCAGTTCACGGGCGAGCCAGGCCGGCAACAGCGCGGGCTCCCGCACGTCGCCCACGGGTACGTACCTCCCCGCCTCGGTGACGGTCCCGGGGGCAACGATGTAACCGCCGTGCGCCCGT
Source organism: Streptomyces sp. AC602_WCS936 (assembly GCF_019049125.1). Classification (NCBI taxonomy): domain Bacteria; kingdom Bacillati; phylum Actinomycetota; class Actinomycetes; order Kitasatosporales; family Streptomycetaceae; genus Streptomyces; species Streptomyces sp. AC602_WCS936. The sequence continues at coordinate 7,997 of NZ_JAGMUF010000045.1, forward strand.
ACATCGACCTGCCAGGCAAGCGCCCGCCCGCCCGAGCCGGTGGAGCACTGCCAGCGGTGACCCCGGTGGGCCCGGTACCACACGTGCAGGCCTCCCGAGGGCGTGCGGACCCGCAGGGTGGTGGTGTCGTCCGCCGGGCTCGCGCAACCCCGCAGAGCGGCCAGTACTCCGATCGTGTGGAAGCCGTTGGCCAGTCCCGTCAGATCGACGCTCTCGTCGATACGGACGCCGGGCAACAGCCGGTCCCGCTGCGGCAGATGGCGCTCGTGCGCGTCGATGTCGAGCACTACCAGACCTGCGGGACCGCAGGCGATCCCGACGCCCAGGCGCGGGCCGGCACCCCACCACTGCTCGATGCGGGCGTGGTCGAGGGTGGCGGCGTGGAACCCGTGGCACCAGCGACCGGCCGCCGGGCAGCCGCACCCCCGGTGAGTGTGCCCCGACGCCCGGCAGGCGTCGCAGTTGCCCGCAGGGGTCTTGCGCCCCGGAGCGAGCGGATGCACGGGCCAGCCCCGGCCGGCACACCACCGAGCGATGGCCAGCGACCGTTCCCCAGGAGCCCAACGCATCGCATGGCTATGGGACTCCTGCAGCTCAGAGGCCATCCGCACCCCCCGTCAGCGACCCAAGCGACTGAGCAACGAGGACAGACTAGCGAAGCGGGTGGGCAGCGAGCGGTCCATGGGACGACAAACATCGCCGCCGTCTCGATCACCGGCGAACAAGCCGTACCGGGCCCAGCGACCGAAACAGAACCCGCCCAGCTACCGAGGCGCCTTCGGTAGCTTTTCCGCCGCTCCGCGAAACCCCAGTTCACAGACCCAGTAACCCAAGAACAGCGACTGAAGCGACTCAAGGTCTCCATATATGACGCACACACGCGCACGCACGCACACGCGCCAATGTCTCCATATACCCGGACCTTGAGTCGCTTCAGTCGCTGATTCCTGCAACGTACCGCGCTGACCTGCTGGTTCTCATCAGTGACCGACAGCTACCCAGGTCCCGTTCGGTCGCTCTTCCTCAGTCGCTGCCCACACGCACCCGCCCGCCGGACAGCGACTCAAGCGACCCTGCAGAGAACATCCAGACCCTCACCGGCTGGCGGCATCACCCACCGAGTCCCGCTTGTGCTGGTGCTCGTTGAGGATGCTCAGCATCTTGTCGAACTCGACGTCGCTCATCTTGCGGATGAGATGCATGGCGAGAAACGCACCATCGTCGTACGGGAGCTTCCGTGGGCCACGAACGTCGCCCGCCACCGGACCGGGCTCGGCCGGCGTACTGTCGGCGCGCGGCTCGGGGACCGTCTCCGGCCGCCGGGCCGTCTGCTCCTCGGCTGCCCGGGAACCGGCCGACACCTGCTGTGCCCCCCGGCCTCTGATTACGTCGTAATCACTTTCAGCGTCGAGCGGCCGCTTCCGCGCGGCCTCGGCCGCGGGCCCGGCCTCGGCCGCGGACCCGGCCTGGACCGCGGACCCGGCCTCGGCCGGGGGCTCGGGCTCTGACTCGGGTGCCGAGGTCTGGCCGGGCAAGGGCGAAGGGGCCTGCACGGCTCCCTGCGGGGCGTGGGCCACCGTAGGCCCCTGCTGTTCTGCACCACTCCCCTGCGGTTCCTCGCGCTCCTTGACCGCCTGCTTCGCCGCCTCCTTGCGCGCACGCTCGGCCTTCAGCTCCGCCAGGGCGGCCTCCTGTTCCTCCTGCGGCCTGTTGCCCACCGCGCGAAGCAGGTCGATGGGCTCTTCCCCGATACGGGCCTGGAGTTCAGGTGTCAGGTTGAGCAGAGAGAGCCGCTGCGACACCCAGCCCTGGGAGCGGTGGAGACGTTTGGCCAGTGCCCTTTGGCTGCCGTGGATGGCCAGCAGCCGCTGCAACGCCCGTGCTTCGTCGAGCTCTTCGAGGTCCTGACGGTGGATGTTGGCGACGAGCGCCGACTCGAGCAGCTCCTCGGAAGACGTCCCCTGGTCGTCACTGACCATCACCTTGACGGTGGCGAGCCCCGCCTCCCGGGCTGCGGCCAGGCGGCTGCTGCCGTCGATGACGACATGGGTCGTGTCCGGCTCCAGGTCGGCTTCGCGCTCCGGGTTGGCCTTCACGTAGGCGTCCCGGTTCATCACCGTGATCGCTTGCTTCTGACCGTGGGTCTTCAGGCTGCCCGTAAGGTCGGTGAGGTCGCCGAGGCTGGACCGGGGGTTGTCCGGGTTCGGACTGATCCGGTGCGGAGGCAGCTCCGTCGGCGGAGTCACACCGTCGGTCGGGACACCGGTGGCGGCCGCAACCGCCTGCCGGCGAGCACTGACGGACCGCACTCCCCCACCGAAACGACCGGCACCCAGCTGATTGGCCTTGCTGCTCACAACACCTCCCGGGCCAGTGCGCGCATCCCGATCGACTGCTGCGACTTGGGTGCGTAGGACAGCAGCGGCTTCTTCACCCGCACGGCTTCCTTCTGTTCCTTGAGATCACCGATCAGCCCGACCACCCTCGGATCCTTTATGTCCACCCACCCCTGCAAGGAGGACGTGGCGATGTAACCGCGCCGTGAGTCGTAGAGGTTGACGACGATGCCGAGGTAGTCGATGTCGACCTGGAGGTCCCCTCGCAGGTCGTCGATCTGCGTGGTGAGGAGTTCATAGGCGTCGGCCGAACTGTCCTCGGCCTGGACCACGATCAGCGCACCGGACTGCCCGGGCTTCTCTCCGTCACGGCGTCGGCCGTAGTAGGCGGCGGCGTCCATGCTCAGACCGAGGCTCGGCGGGCAGTCGACGATGATTACGTCGTAATCACTCTCCAGCGGCGCAAGTGCCCGCTCCAGCGCGGCCTCCCGGGCTCGGACCGCAGACAGGCGCACGTCGAGCAGGAAGGCGTCGTTGCAGGCGGGCAGGAGATGCAGCCGCCCCTCGAAGGCCTCGTCGTCGATGGAGACGATCAGGTCCCGCAGCTCGCCCTTGGGATCGCCGGCCATGTGGTTCGTGAGGCTGTCACCGTTCATGGGCAGGGGAGCGGCGCCCAGCTGGTTGGTGAGGTGGCACTGCGGGTCGAAGTCGACGAGCAGCACCTGCTGCCCAGGCCCGGGCAGATTCTCGATGTCGAACAGGTCGGTGCCTGCCTCGACGTGTTCGTCCTGGACCTCGCTGTCACGCAGGGCCTTCGTCAGGGCTTTCGCGACGCGGGCGGGATAGAGCGTGTTCGAGTCCTCGGCGAGCGCCTCGCCCAGGCCTGCTGTGATGGCGGTCTTCCCGACGCCGCCCTTCTGGTTGCACACGATGACGCGACGCGTGATCTCGGGGCGAGCGACATGCGGGGCCGGGTTCGAATCGAGCCACAACTGGATCGACTGGGCCAGCCCCTGAATGAGGGACACCCGACGGTCGGCGGTGGTCTGACGGAAGTTCTCCCACTGCCCGGGAGGCAGGAACGTGGAGAACGAATCGGCGCCCGAGGTGTCCACGGCAGCCGTAGTGGAGGCGAGGTCGCACCAGTCCCTGATGCTCTGCTCGACCGCGGTCTGGATCTCGATGCCGTGCTGGGCGGCTCTGACCTTGAGGCTCTGCCGAAGCCAACCCGGCAGTTTGGATACGACCTTCTCCCGGTCGCTGGAAGCAGCTGACGAAGTCATGGAGGTAACCATACTAACGTTCATGATCCATTTGGTCACCGACACGTTAGTTATCTCTGCTCGTGTCCTCTCACCCCTCCGACCAGCCCTCGGGCCCGGGTGATTACGCCGTAATCACTTGAGGGGTCACGCCTGCGATCCAGCGTGTCCCGCCACCAGAGCTCTCCGCGCGTGTGCCACCTTCCGTTCCTTGTCGGCTGCCGGTCCAGACCGTGTTTCCTCGAAGGCGTGGTGACGGTCCGTCCTGGTTGCCGGAGGCACACGCGCACCTGACCGTCCGAGTGCGGCGCCGTCCCGGCTGACTTTCCGTGGTGCGGGTTCAGAGCGGGCGGGGAACGGGGGAGTCCTGAAGCGTGGTGGGGGAGTGCAGGCAGCGCGGAACGGACCTCAACCATGTAAGAGAGCGCGCCTGCTCCATACTGCCGCTGACCTGCAGAAAGGCCCGACTCCACCCAGATCGGCAGAACTGCCAGGCAGTTCCGTCAGCCGTACAGGGCGTTCCTAGGAACTGGGTGCCCGGTTCCTACGGACCCCCTAGATTGACCTCACGTACATGTCTCGTGACGGCCCAAGGCTCCCTCTCACGCCTTCCGCTGCTGCGGAACCGCCTCGCTCGACGGCCTGCCTTCGATGTCCCGCCCAGCAAGGACACGACCTCCAGGCGCGGTTGATTGACTTCCTGATCATGTGCGTTAAGTTCATTTGGTCGGCCCAGAGGCCGTCTCTGTGATCACCGTCAGAGCCCACGCGGGGAGTGCCTTTTGGGAGCTGTACGCAGACTGGTCGACGCCGACACCGGCGAACCGGTCCCCTACGCGCCGTACGCCTTCGCCGGCAGACATACACAGGTCGACAAGACCCGCGTGGAGGCGATCACCGAGTCCAAGGCGTTCACGCCCAGCCAGAAGTTCCTGGTCCTGTGGTGGATCGGCGTCTCACCCGAGGGAATGGACCCCCTGAGGGCGACGGGCGCGGACATCGCCAAACGCGTGGGCATGTCCACGGACGCCGTAGGGAAAATCAACAGGAAGCTGCTCAAACACCGCATCCTGATCGTCCGAGGACGCATCGGCAACTACAACTTCTACCGCATCAGCCCGTACATTGCGTTCCATGGAACAGGGTTGGAACAGCGTGAAGCGGTGAAGACGTGCAACCCCCCGGACATCCCCGGTTTCGACGACAAGACCCCCGCACGGTGGGAGGCCCAGTGACCAGCGACGACAAGCAGAAGAACCTGAATCTCCTCCGGGCCACGGTCGGCATGACGGCCAACCAGCGTCTCGTCGTCATGCTGTACGCGCTGCATCCCACCGACCGATCCGGCGCCGTCCTGGAGACGGCCGCCAACCTGGCGAAGCTCGTCGGCATGTCCCCACCGGTCTTCTCGCGCACCCGCAAGCAGGTCATCGAGGCCGGCTGGCTCGAGGAGACAGGGAAGATCGGACACATCAAGTACTACCGGGTCGACCCCAAGCAGCTGGGGGAGAACGTCGTAGTCCAGCTCCGCCGCGCAACCTGACACGTCCTGTGCGCCGTACCTCATTGACGTCAGGTACATGAGGTACGGCGCACAGGACGTCCTCGATGACGCTCAGACACTTTCACTGATTGGCGTGGCTGAGCTTCGTGGGTGGTGCAGGTACCTCCGCCCGCCGACGGTCGAGTACCACACCGTGGGGGTTGCCTTTCTGGGGTCGAGGTCAGTGATGGGCGATCAGTTCACTGCCGCACGGGAGTCGGGGGACTGCTTCGCCCTCCTCGACCCTCTTTAGAAAGAGGACGCGCCGCTTATAGGCCTCTGACCTGCGGTTTTGCTGGACGTATGGTGTCCTGGGGAGCACATTTGCCCTGATGGAATGTCAATCTGGCGGTCACATTCGAGGGCAGAAATCAACCTGTGCTTGATTTCCCGTACCGCCTGTCGAGGCGGCGCAACACCCCAGGTCACAGCCCCTCGCGCGCACCCGCCGACACGGGATTCGAGGGGCTGAGCATACGCTTGGACGTGTCGTCATTGCGGCACACTTAATCAAGTCAGGCTTGAGTCTCGCAGCGGCTTTCGAAGCTGAATCAAGCTACTGTTGATTTTTCTCGCCCTTCTCGGCCCGCGGGGCGAACGAAGTGTCACGGCGGCGCGCCATCTGAGCAAAAGACAAGCGCTGCTTGATTTTTGGGCTAGTCTCTGGACCGCCTGAGTATCAAAGGAGGTCCTGTGACAGCCGATCCACCAGCTCGCCGACGGCCCCGAGCCGTCCCTGACGCCGCATCGAGCGACGCGGGCTTCGACGACCTCCTCCAGGTCCTCGGAGAGCAACTCGGAGACCACCTCGGGGAACCCGCCCAGAGCAGCGACCCTCGCGGCCGCCGCAAACTCAAGAACGTCACGTTCGAGTACGAACCCGCCCACACGGCCGTCCACGACATGGCTGGAGAAGCCGGCTACAGCCTGGCATCGAACTGGTTCACCCAGCTCCTGGCCCAACTCGCCGTCGCCAACTCCATCACCAAGTCGCAGCTGTGCGTGTTCCTCTACGTCGCTGGCGCGCAGCAACGCGGCACGGGCGTCGCCCAGTACACCCAGCAGGAGATCACCGACGGCCTCAACAAGCTCGCTGCCCACAAGGACGGCAAGCGCATCACGCGCTCCACGGTCAACCGCGCCATCAAGGCACTGGTGGGCTACAAGTGGATCGAGCAGCTCGGCAACGGAATGATCCAGTTGAACGTGCGCCTGTGGTTCCACGGCAACAGCAACGCCCAGCACGCCGTCCTCGAACAACTCGCCGTCCAGCACGACCGCGACCCCGAGGCCTTTCCCCACGGCATCGGCCCCGAGGGCCACCAGGAGCAGCTGGACCTCGGGTTCACCGAGCACCCGCATTATGGAGTGGGAAGGCGGACCGGGTGATACATCACCAGCAAGCACTCCGCCCAGCCGTACGAGGAAGGGGTACCGATGGCTGACGTCATGTCACCGGTCGTGTCCGAACGCATCTGGGCCCTGCCCGTGTCCGGGGCCACGGTCAAGTTCCTGCAGTACCTGCTCTACCGCAGCGACTTCGGGGGCCACCTCCCCGTACGCCAGAAGGACATGGCCACCGAGTACCGCGTGACTCCCCAGGCCGTCAGTAACCTCATCGCTCCGCTTTGCGAGCTGAACATCGTGCTGCGGCCGAAGAACGAGGAGGGCAGCCGGGGCAAGGGGAACTCCTACCGGCTGCACCCCCTGGCCGCGAAGTACGCCAGCACCCAGGACATGGAAGCGGCATTCAGGTCCGCGATCGCCGGCATCAAGGCGGGCGACCTCCCCAACCTGAAACTGCCCGCCTACGCCGCCGTCCCGCCCGCAGCCGACGGCCGCCCGAACCTCCAAGTCGCCTGACCCCAAGAAATCGGGGCCCCGCCGAGAACGGCGGGGCCCCGATTGCCTGAGTAGAGGTCGTATCCACCACTATACCCAGCCATCCCCGTGCCGCCCGACGGGCAACGGGGAGAGGAACCAGACCGGGGCCGTTCAGGTTAAATCCAAGGCTAAATGGACCCCAAAATCGGAGGGTAATCAGTGATACGGTGACGGCGGAGGTGAAGTGGCCCCATGCCGACGGAAGAAGAACTGTTCGCGGCCGTTGACACACTGCTCGCAGGTGAGCCGCGGATGCCCGCCCCCGCCGAACGGGCCCGCCTGAGAGAGGCGGCCGGGATCACCCAGGCCCGGCTCGCACAGGTGCTGCAGACGACGACGCAATCGGTGAAGAACTGGGAGACCGGCCGCGCCGAGCCCCGCCCCCCTCGTCGCCAGGCATACCAGCGCCTCCTCGACGGCTGGGCGCAGCAGTTCCCGCCCGAGGAAGCCCCCGAAAGCTTCCGAGCCGACCCTGTGACGCTGCCGGAGCCGGCACCCCCCGCCCAGACCCCCGCCGCACCGGAGCGGCACGACACCCGGCCGACCGCGCCGCCCCGGACCCGGGAAGAGAGAAGGACCGCACGGAAGCCGGCCTCGCCGACCACCGACCGACGCTTCGAGAACGGTCCCCTCGCCGTCATCGACGTCGAGGACGGCCAGGTCCTCGCGTACTGCGTCGGCGGCCTGGTCCTGGACGTACCCGCCAAGTCCCTCCCGTCACTGGTCGACTGGACCCTGACCGAAGCCGGGCTCGGCCAGGCACGCCACCACCGCAACGGCCGCGACGGCGACCCGCTCCTCGTCCTCACCACGGCCGCCCTGGAACGCTACGGCCTGCCCACCGCCCTGTCCGACGAGGAACGCCGCGCCGGACGCCTCCCGGACAGCCACAAGGCCGTCAAACAGCTCACCCGGACCGACTGGAAACTGACCCGGCGCGGACTGGGCCCCTGGGCGAGGATCTACCGTCCCGCCGAAGGAGCGAAGCGCAACTGCGTCCAGCTGTGCATCCCGGCCTGGAACGCCCTGGACGCCCGCGAATGGGACGACAGGAACGCCCCGCGACTGCCCTCGATGCACCCGGCCGACCTCGCCCGCTACCTCGGCGCGTACGCCCAGCGCGTGATGACACCGCGCGGCACCGCAGCCGTCACCGGCCTCGAACTGATGACCGCGTTGCGCCCCCCGACCCGCGCGGAGAAGGACCCGGCCACCGGCGAGTTCACGCGGGCCCTCAACGACGACGCGCTCACCGCCGTGTACGACGTGGTGGAGTGCGAGGTCCCCGATGAACACCCCCTTCTGAAGGGCAGGTTCGCCCGCCACCACCTGCGCACACCGGCCGAGATGCTGATGGAGGAGCCCTACGACTGGTGCCGCCCCCTCACCGACGAGGAGTGCATGCGCCAGTACCTGGTCGCGATCGACATCAACATGTCCTTCGCCGCGGCCGCCAACGGCCTGACCGTCGGCCTGAACGGCCCGACCCACCTCACCGGCAACCCGCCCTTCGACCCGTCACTGCCCGGCTCCTGGCTGGTCGACCTCAGCCACGTCGACCTCTCCCGCGTGGAGATCGACGGCCGCACGGTCGACGGCGACCGCCTGCCCTCCCCGTTCACCCCCAAGGGCGACCGCCCCACCGGCCCGGCCTGGTACGCCACCCCCACCGTCGCCTACGCCGTGGAACTCGGCTACGAGGTCGCACCCGTCGAGGCGTACGTGCGCACCCGCACCGGCCGCTACCTTGACGCCTGGTACAAGCGACTGCGCGACGCGTACGTCACCACCATGGCCGACCTCGGCGTCACCACCGGCATGGGCGGCACCGAGTTCCTCCAGGCGATGGCCCGCTCCAGGGAGACCGACCCGACGATGGCCCTCCTCGCCGGCGCCATCAAGGCGACCGCGAAGGGCGGCATCGGCAAACTCCGCCAGCGCAACCGAGGCCAGGTCCCGTACTACGAACCGTGGCCCGCCCTCGAACGCGAGACCTGGCGCCCCGACATCCGAGCCGCCGTCCTCGCCAACCAGCGCATCGGCCTGCACCGCAAGCTGATGAAGACCGCGGCCGCGGCCGACCTCTACCCGGTGGCGATCGGCACCGACGCCGTCGTCTACCCCTCGCCCGGCCCCTCCCCGCTGGACGTCCTGCCCCACACTCCCGAGGGCAAGCCGGTACCCGGCACGTTCCGTCTGGGCATCTCCCCGGGCATGGTCAAGCACCAAGGCACCCGGACGGTCCTGTGGGCCGAGGAGCAGTTCGAGGAACAGGGCGGCGTCTTCAACATCACCAACCACATCAAGACCGACCCGGCCGCCGGGGAAGGGGAGTAGCCGACGATGGTGGACCCGGTCGGGGACGGCCTGGACCGCTCACTGGAGGAGGCGTTCACCCGCCCCATCCCCAAGAGCGCCCAGGCCCAGATGAAGTACTTGGTCAAGCAGCTCAAAGGCACCCGCGCCGTCGCCCAGCTCCTCGGAATCTCCCAGCGTACGGTGGAGCGCTACGTCAAGGGACAGCTCAAACGACCCCGCCGCGAGCTGCGCGACCGCATGGAGCGCGAGGTCAGGAAACGCTGGCAGCCGAAGGTACGGGAGAGAGCCAGGAAGAAGGCCTCCACCACCGACGGCCTGGTCCTCTCCACCCGGGCCCGCTTCGGCTTCACCGCGGCCCCGGGCACCACCGACGACGCCCGCGTCCGCGACATCACCCAGGCCCTCCCACCGGAGTGGGCGGACCGCCTGTTCACCGCTCGCGAGCAGGGCGCCACGGAGCAGCAGCTTCAGCGCATCGCGGCGGAGGGCCTGGCGGAGATGTACTTCCGCGCCAACAACTCGCGTGCTCATGGCTTGGGTGTGGAGTTCACCGACATCGACCGGGTGGACATCGGCCTTTAGCTGGATGGGTACGGGTACGTACCCGTACCATGGGAGGCGGGAAGGAGTACAACGATGGCTGATGCCAACGTTCGCATCCCTGAGGAAGCCAAGGACCGGCTTGCTGCCATAGCGGCTGCGGAGGGGTTGTCGCTGCGCGCCTACCTGGCACGACTGGCACAGACCCTGCTGACGCCGGCCGAACGGGCCGAGCGGGCCGAGAAGGCCCGGGCCGCGCTGAAGGAGTGGAACGGCTACGCTCCCACCGCCACCGAGGAGCAGGACCTCGACAGCGAGCTGGACCGTCGTCTGGCACGGATGACCGGCCGATGAGCGATGCCATGCGCATCGTTCTGGACGAAACCGCGATGAGTGCGGTCGGCCAGGGCAATGTGCTTGCCTCTCGCCTCATCCACCGTGCTCATGTCGAGGCCGACTGGTTCCTCTATGTTCCGGCGTGCGCGTTGGTGGAAGCAGACCGGGCCCGGCCTGGGACAGCGGAGCACCTGGCCTCGCTGCCCGGCATCACGGTCCTCGATTTGGATCTTGCCGCTGTTCTGGCCGTGGCAGGGCACAGGACGTGGGCGGCCGCACACAGCCTCCATGCGGCACGGCCCACCGCGGACCGCCCCGACGGAGCGGTCATCGCCACCACGGATCCGGACCGCTGGAGCGGCGAGGCAGTCCGCGTTCTCGACCTCACCTGAGTAAGCAAACAGGTGCAGCCGGCGTCGGTGATCTGGGGCAGCTCACCGACGTACGCCGGCCCGCTCTTTCTTCACCAGCTGCGCCAGGTCCAAGTCGCGCGGCGCCGCGTTCACTGCGGCCCGGCTCAGGCTGAGCATCTGCGCGAGGGTGATCTGGTCGGCCTCGTCAGGCGACCGCGTGGAGCCCGCCTTTGCCTGGTTTGGGCGGACGTTTGGCGTAGCCGGGGACTTTGATGGGCGGTGGTCCGCCGATGGCGAGCTGCTCGGTCATTGCCTTCTCCAGCTCGGTTTGTGATTCGTATCCGGCTACGGCGGGGTTGAGCGCGTATCGGTGTCCACGGCCTCCGCCGGAACGCAGCACAATGCCGCGCTCGACGAGTAGGGCCATCGCCCTGCTCATGGAGGCCTGTCCGACACCGAGGATCTGGTCGATCTCGGACTGCTTCATCCCGACGTTGCCGCCCGAGTCCTGGTGCTTGGTCATGACAGAGAGGACGTCGATCGCAGTCGGAGTGAGGCGGAGCTGGTGGAGCATGCCGAGCAGGCCGGTCGTGTTGAAGAGCATGTCGAGGGTCCCTTCAGTCAGCCGACCTCAGACCTGGGAAACAGACTGAGTTCGGGGGCGAGTTCGTCGGGGAACTTGGAGTCCAGCACGAGCGCCCGCAGTTCGGTCAGGAAATTCAGCTGCTCCTGGCCGTTCCCGTTGTAGGCGACTCGAGGGTTGAGCTGGTAGGAGGACTTCTTGACCTTGCGGATGAGGTTCTTGTTGCACAGTGCGGTCAGCGCATGGCCGATGCTGGTGCGTTGCACGCCGATCTCGGCCGCGATCTCGGACTGTGTGACGTAGATCTTGCCCTTCTTCTGCCGACCGATCATGTTGGACAGAACAGCGGCCTGAAGCTTGCTGATGATGTTGTGCATCAGACAGTAGGGCAGGACCCGGCGCAGGAAGTAGTTGCTGACGAGGGAGTACCCGTCCGCTCCAAGCATGTCGTGCGGGGGACGCCGGTAGACGACAGTTTTGACCTCGTGGACCGGACCCTTGCCGAACTGCTCGGCGATCAAGCGGGCAAGGTCTGTTCCGCCGTCTGTGCCTACGGCTCGCACAGAGTCATGCTTTTGAGGCGGCAGTACTCCGCGGCGTCCGCGCAATGACCGGGCAGCTACGCCCATGTGGATGGTCCTCTCATGTACAGGTACTGCTCACCGTAAGAGTTGCGGACGTTCACATGTTTTGTGTCGAAAAGTCAGTGTCGTCGGATGTCCGTGGCGGCTGAGGCCTGCACGGCACGTCTGGTTCGGTAACGACGCTCAGCGCCTAAAGTTGCGGATGCTCGCATGTATTTTGCGAGTCTTGTAGTTAGACGCAACTTTCGTGTGCCAAAGACGGTGGGCACCGACATTCCGTGGCCCCCAATGTCATTGGCCACCGACATTGCGTTTTGCAAAGCTGCAGGTCAGAGGCATGTTCTGCCGGGGCCCTCTTAACTAAAGAGGGGGCGCAGTGTCGTCTGCTTCCTGCGGGGTGATGGTCGGCTTTGGGTTTTCAGTGTTCGGTGTTTTGTTTTCAGTGCGGGTTGTGCCTGGTGGTGACGGGTGGGTTGGTTGTTCGCTGAAGGCTTC
>NZ_JAGMUF010000003.1:0-203454 GCF_019049125.1 Streptomyces sp. AC602_WCS936
CCCCCCCCCCCCCCCGAGCCCGACCCCGCCTGTCACCTCGGTCAGGCCGTCGCCGCGCCGGTCGCCGGCGGGGTCAGGTGCCGGGCCAGCCATGTCGGCACCCCGCCCAGCAGCCGGAACAGGCGTCGTGCCTCCTCTCGGAGCCGGGACGCCTCCGGTTCCGACTCCGCGTCGGCGAGCGACACCAGTGCCGGTGCCGTACCGACGAGGTAGCCCAGTTCCTCGCGGATGCGCAGAGACTCGGTGAAGCCGTGCCGGGCCTCGGCCAACTCCCCTTCCCGCAGGGCGAGTCCGGCCAGGTGCCGCCAGGTGAAGGACTGCAGGAGCGGGTCGGTGTGCGCGGTCGCGCCGGCGTGGGCCCGCCGGTACGCCGCGCGGGCGGCCTGCGGCGACCGGGTCAGGTTCTCCGCGAGCAGCCCGCGCCGGAAGTCCAGCAGCGCCCGCCCCGCCGCCCCCGGAGGGATGAGCGCCGCCGCCCGGCCCAGCGCGGCCCGCGCCTCGTCGGAGCGGTCGCGCACCCCGTGCACGGTCGCGGCGTACGCGAGCTGACCGCGCTCGCAGGCGGCGGCGCCGCGTTCGTCGTCGCTGTGGGCCAGCGCCTCGGCGGTGCGCAGCGCGTCCTCGGCGTCCGCCCAGCCCTGCTCGGTGTACAGACACCGCTCCACCAGCAGCGCCGTGCGCTGCAGCGCGGTCGCCGCCGTCGCCGGCTCCAGCAGTGCCGCCGCGTCGGCCCAGCAGGCGCGCGAACGCAACCGCCACACGGCCGTCTGGAGCGGATCGTCACCTTCGGTCGTTCCCCAACCAGAACCAGCCATGGCGGAATGCGCCACGTCGCCCTCCCCTTAGCACGCCATCGAGCTCTCGAGTGGTGGCGGCATCTCAGCACGGATACGGCGGCCCGGCCAAGGGGGTGGGTGAAAGATTTCACAAAGTCGTGGGACTTCCCGGCGCCGAGGTTTGGCGCCGGGAAGGGGCGTCGTGCGGCTCGCGCCTCAGCTCATGCGCAGGGCGAGGAAGAAATCCAGCTTGTCCTCGAGGCGCGACAGGTCACGCCCCGTCAACTGCTCGATCCGGCCGACGCGGTAGCGCAACGTGTTGACGTGCAGGTGGAGCCGGGTGGCGCAGCGCGTCCAGGAGCCGTCGCTGTCGAGGAAGGCCTCCAGCGTCGGGATCAGCTCGGCGCGGTGGCGGCGGTCGTAGTCCCGCAGCGGGTCCAGCAGCCGGGCGGTGAAGGCCCGTCGGACGTCGTCGGGGACGAAGGGCAGGAGCAGGACGTGCGACGCCAGTTCCTGGTGGCCGGCCGCGCAGACCCGGCCGGGGCGCGCCGCGGCGACCCGGCGCGCGTGCCGGGCCTCCTCCAGCGCGCCGCGCAGCCCTTCCGCCGAGTGCACGGCCGCGCTGACACCGAGGGTGACCCGCCCGTCGCCGTCCAGCCCGGCCGACAGCGGTTCCCGTACGGACTCCAGCAGCGCGTCCGCGAGGATGCCGGTCTCCGAGCCGTCGTGCTCGGTGGAGACCGCCGGCAGCGGCACCAGGGCGACGGCCTCGCCGCCGGTGTGCGCCACCGCGATGCGGTCGGAGTGCTCGGGGCCGGTGGCGAGCGGGTCGACGAGGATCTCCTCCAGCAGCGTCTGGGCGACCGCCCCGGTCTCCGCGTCCTCCTCCTCCCACTCGACGCGGGCCACGACCACCTGCCAGTGCGGGGCCGCGCCCAGGCCCGGCAGCAGCACCGGCGCCGCCACCCGCAGCCGGGCCGCGATCTCGGCCGGCGCCGCGCCCGTCTGCACCAGCTCCAGCACCTCCTGCGCGAGGCGCCGCCGCACCGTGCGCGCCGCGTCCCGCCGGTCCCGTTCGACGGCGATCAGCTGGGTGACGCCGTACAGCAGGTCGAGCCGTTCCTCGGCCCAGTCCCCGGCGTCCGCCTCCACCACCAGCAGCCAGTCGGAGAGCACCGTCTCCCGCACGTCCCGCCCGGGCACGGCCGCCTGCGGCGCGCGCCCCGCGGCGGCCGTCGCCGGGGGGTGCCCCGAGCCGCGCACCGGGAAGAGGCTGTACGTCGTCCCGCCCAGCGGCACCCGGTGCGGCGCCCGCCGGCCCGCGCGGGTGGCGGCGAGATGCTCCGCGGCCAGCTTCGCGCACACCTCGGCGGGCAGGGCCGGGCCCGCGTCCTTCGGTCCGGCCACCGGCCGCCCGGTCGGCGACAGCACCCAGGCACGCAGGTCCAGGTCGGAGCCGAGCAGGTCCAGGACCACGTCCGGGCCGCCGCCCGCCGGGCCCGAGGTCATCATCCGGCGGTGCCGGTCCACCACGGCCGCCAGGTCCCCGGCCCGCTCGCCCGAGACCTGCCGGACCACGTGCTCGGTGATGGTCGCGAAGGCCACCGACTCGTTCACCGCGAACAGCGGCAGCCGGTGCCGCGCGCACGCCGCCACCAGGTCCTCGGGCACGCTCCCCAGCTCCGCCTCACCGGCGGCGAGCGCGGCCACACCGGCCTGCACCAGGATGCGCACGAAAGGCTCGGAGTCGTCGGCGTCCCGGCGCCAGGCCAGGCCGGACAGGACCAGCTCGCCGCCCGACAGGTAGCGGCTGGGGTCCCGCAGGTCGGTGGTCATCACGCCCCGCACGGAGCGGTCCAGCTCGCCCTCGCCGCCGAGCAGCTTGAGGCCCAGCGCGTCGGTGTCCAGCAGTGCGCGCAGCCGCATTCTCGTCGCCGCCGTTCTTTGTCTCGAAGTGTTCCAGGTCACGCGGCTGTGTCGCCCGTTTCCGGAGGAAAGCGAGGAGGTTTCCGAGAGCCTCCGTTCATACGAATCTACAAGATGACCTCCCTGGCCAGCCAACTCCTTCAGTGTTTCTGCGACTGACCCTGGTGGAGCAGCGGGCGGTGTACTGGGCCCATTCCACGTGAACAGCACATGAACGAGCCGGGCCCGCAGCACAGGGATTGGCTTGATCCGTACGACCCGCCAGACGACGATGAAGAGAGCCGGTCATGGACTTCCTTCGCCCCGCCAGCTGGGAGGAGGCGCTCGCCGCGAAGGCCGAGCACCCCACCGCTGTGCCGATCGCGGGTGGCACCGACGTGATGGTGGAGATCAACTTCGACCACCGCCGGCCCGAGTACCTGATGGACCTGAACCGCGTCGGCGACCTCTTCGACTGGGAGGTCGGCGAGGACTCCGTACGGCTCGGCGCCTCCGTGCCCTACACCAGGATCATGGAGGACCTGCGCGCCGAGCTGCCGGGTCTCGCCCTCGCCTCGCACACGGTCGCCTCCCCGCAGATCCGTAACCGCGGCGGCGTGGGCGGGAACCTCGGCACCGCCTCCCCGGCCGGCGACGCCCACCCCGCGCTGCTCGCCGCCGGGGCGGAGGTGGAGGCGGAGTCGGTGCGCGGCAGGCGCATGATCCCGATCGACGCCTTCTACACCGGCGTGAAGCGCAACGCTCTGGAGCCCGACGAGCTGATCCGCGCCGTGCACGTGAGGAAGGCCGACGGGCCGCAGCAGTTCTCCAAGGTCGGCACCCGCAACGCCATGGTCATCGCCGTGTGCGCCTTCGGCCTCGCCCTGCACCCGGAGAGCCGCACCGTGCGCACCGGCATCGGCTCGGCGGCGCCCACCCCGTTCCGGGCGACGGCCGCCGAGGAGTTCCTGACCGCGGCGCTCGACGAGGGCGGCTTCTGGGACAACGGAAAGGTCGTCGCCCCGGCCGTCGCCAAGCAGTTCGCCGACCTGTGCTCGGCCGCCTGCAACCCGATCGACGACGTCCGCGGCACCGCGGACTACCGCCGCCACGCGGTCGGCGTCATGGCCCGCCGGACGCTCACCTGGACCTGGGAGTCGTACCGCTCCACCCGCCGCACCACGGAAGGAGCCGCGTGATGCGCGTCAACCTCACCGTCAACGGACGGCCGCAGGAAGCCGACGACGTGTGGGAGGGCGAGTCCCTGCTGTACGTGCTGCGCGAGCGGCTCGGCCTGCCCGGCTCCAAGAACGCCTGCGAACAGGGCGAGTGCGGCTCCTGCACGGTCCGTCTGGACGGCGTCCCGGTGTGCGCCTGCCTGGTCGCCGCCGGCCAGGCCGAGGGCCGCGAGGTCGTCACCGTCGAGGGCCTGGCGGACCACGCCGGGCAGCACTCCGAGGGCACCGGACTGGCCCCCGTACAGCAGGCGTTCATCGACGCGGGCGCGGTCCAGTGCGGTTTCTGCACGCCGGGTCTGCTGGTCGCCGCCGACGAGATGCTGGAGCGCAACCCGAGCCCGTCCGACGCGGACATCCGCGAGGCGCTCTCGGGCAACCTCTGCCGCTGCACGGGCTACGAGAAGATCATGGACGCGGTCCGCCTGGCCGCCGCCCGCCGGTCCGAGGGGGTCTGAGCATGGCTGCCAACGGCGCGCCCACCACGATCACCCAGGGCTCACGGACCAGGGGCGGCATCGGCGAGTCCACGCTCCGCCCGGACGGCGTCCTCAAGGTCACCGGCGAGTTCGCGTACTCGTCCGACATGTGGCACGAGGACATGCTCTGGGGCCAGATCCTGCGCTCCACCGTCGCGCACGCCGAGATCGTCTCCATCGACACGAGCGAGGCGCTCGCCACCGCGGGCGTGTACGCCGTCATGACGTACGACGACCTGCCGACCGGCGTGCGCCACTACGGCCTGGAGATCCAGGACACCCCGGTCCTCGCCCACGGCAAGGTCCGCCACCACGGCGAGCCGGTGGCGATCGTCGCCGCCGACCACCCGGAGACCGCCCGCCGCGCCGCCGCCAAGATCAAGGTGGAGTACCGGGAGCTGCCCGTCGTCACGGACGAGGCCTCGGCGACCGCCGACGGCGCGATCCTCGTCCACGAGAACCGCACCGACCTCCACTCCGGCCACGTCCCGCACCCGAACATCGTGCACCGCCAGCCGATCGGGCGCGGCGACGCCGACGAGGCCGCGAAGCGCGCGGACGTCATCGTCGAGGGCGACTACTACTTCGGCATGCAGGACCAGGCCTTCCTCGGCCCGGAGTCCGGCCTCGCGGTCCCCGCCGAGGACGGCGGCGTCGACCTCTACATCGCCACCCAGTGGCTCCACTCCGACCTGCGCCAGATCGCCCCCGTGCTCGGCCTGCCCGAGGACAGGGTGCGGATGACGCTGTCCGGCGTCGGCGGCGCCTTCGGCGGGCGCGAGGACCTGTCCATGCAGATCCACGCCTGTCTGCTGGCCCTGCGCACCGGAAAGCCCGTCAAGATCGTCTACAACCGCTTCGAGTCCTTCTTCGGCCACGTCCACCGCCACCCGGCCAGGCTCCACTACGAGCACGGCGCCACCCGCGACGGCAGGCTCACGCACATGAAGTGCCGGATCGTCCTGGACGGCGGCGCCTACGCCTCCGCCTCCCCGGCCGTCGTCGGCAACGCCGCCTCACTGTCGGCCGGCCCGTACGTCATCGACGACGTGGACATCGAGGCGCTCGCCCTCTACTCCAACAACCCGCCCTGCGGCGCCATGCGCGGCTTCGGCGCGGTCCAGGCGTGCTTCGCCTACGAGGCGCAGATGGACAAGGTGGCGGGGGAACTCGGCATGGACCCGGTGGAGTTCCGCCGGATCAACGCCATGGAGCAGGGCACGCTCATGCCGACCGGCCAGCCCGTCGACTCACCGGCCCCGGTCGCCGAACTCCTGCGCCGCGTCAAGGCGATGCCGATGCCGCCGGAGCGCCAGTGGGAGTCCAGCGAGGGCGCCGACGTACGGCAGCTGCCCGGCGGCCTGTCCAACACCACGCACGGCGAGGGCGTCGTACGCGGCGTCGGCTACGCGGTCGGCATCAAGAACGTCGGCTTCTCCGAGGGCTTCGACGACTACTCCACCGCCAAGGTCCGCCTGGAGGTCCTCGGCGGCGAGCCGGTCGCCACCGTGCACACCGCCATGGCGGAGGTCGGCCAGGGCGGCGTCACCGTCCACGCCCAGATCGCCCGCACGGAGCTGGGCGTCACCCAGGTGACCATCAACCCGGCCGACACCCAGGTCGGCTCGGCCGGCTCCACCTCCGCCTCCCGGCAGACGTACGTCACCGGCGGCGCGGTGAAGAACGCCTGCGAGCTGGTCCGCGACAAGGTCCTGGACCTCGGCCGCCGCAAGTTCGGCACCTACCACCCGGCCTGGGCGAGCGCCGAACTCCTCCTGGAGGGCGGCAAGGTCGTCACCGACGGCGGCGAGGCCCTGGCCGATCTCGCGGACGTCCTGGAGGACGAGGCCGTCGAGGTCGAGGAGGAGTGGCGGCACCGCCCGACCGAACCCTTCGACCCGCGCACCGGCCAGGGCAACGGCCACGTCCAGTACTCCTTCGCCGCGCACCGCGCCGTCGTCGAGGTGGACACCGAGCTGGGCCTGGTCAAGGTGGTCGAGCTGGCCTGCGCGCAGGACGTGGGCAAGGCGCTCAATCCGCTCTCCGTCCTCGGCCAGATCCAGGGCGGCACCGTCCAGGGCCTGGGCATCGCCGTGATGGAGGAGATCGTCGTCGACCCGAAGACCGCCAAGGTGCGGAACCCCTCCTTCACGGACTACCTGCTCCCCACGATCCTCGACACGCCGACGATCCCGGTCGACGTGCTCGAACTCGCCGACGACCACGCGCCGTACGGGCTGCGCGGCGTCGGCGAGGCCCCCACCCTGTCGTCCACCCCGGCGGTCCTCGCGGCCATCCGGGACGCGACCGGGCTGGCGCTCGACCGCACGCCGGTACGGCCGGAACACCTGACCGGTACGGCGTGAACAGACCTCCGGGCGGCGCACGGAACGTCACACACTCCGCGCCGTCCGGAGCACAACCCGGGTCCGCACCGCTCGCGGGCCCAGCAGCACCACACCATGCGTTCGTCTCGGGCCGTCCCCCGGGTCGTCGTGCACATCCCAAATCCCGCGGCCGCCCCAGCGGCTCGCGCGGGTGCCCCTATGAACCTTGGGAGACGGCCCCATGACCCAGCAGTCCGTGGAGCCCAAGACCACCGCCGAGGACGCGGGCGCGGGTTCCCGCGTCCCCTCCGGCCGGTCTTGGCTCGACCGGTACTTCCACATAACCCACCGGGGATCGACGGTCGCGCGTGAGGTGCGCGGCGGCATCACCACCTTCATGGCGATGGCGTACATCGTCCTGCTCAACCCCATCCTGCTCGGCGGCGAGGACGTCGCGGGCGACACGCTCAGCCAGAAGGCCGTGATCACCGCGACGGCGCTCGCCGCGGCGGTCACCACGCTCCTCATGGGCTTCATCGGCAAGGTGCCGCTCGCCCTGGCCGCCGGACTCTCGGTGTCCGGAGTGCTCGCCGGCCAGGTCGTCCCCCAGATGACCTGGGGGCAGGCCATGGCCATGTGCGTGATGTACGGCGTGGTCATCATGTTGCTCGTGGTCACCGGGCTGCGCGAGATGATCATGAATGCGATCCCGCTGGCGCTCAAGCACGGCATCACCATGGGCATCGGTCTGTTCATCGCCATCATCGGCTTCGTGAAGGGCGGTTTCGTCCACGCCGGCAAGGCGACCCCGCTCCAGCTCGGCCCCGTCGGTGAGCTCGCGGGCTGGCCCGTGCTGCTCTTCGCGGGCACCCTGCTCCTGATCTTCATGCTCCAGGCGCGGAACACCCCGGGCGCGATCCTGATCGGCATCGTCGCAGGCACCATCGTCGCCGCCCTGCTCAATGCCACCGGCGTCATCGACCCGAAGCAGTGGGCCAACGGCGCGCCCGAGCTGCACGGCAGCGCGGTCTCCATGCCGGACTTCTCGCTCTTCGGCGAAGTGGAGTTCAGCGGCTGGGGCGACGTCGGCGCGATGACGGTCGGCATGATCGTCTTCACGCTGGTGCTGGCCGGGTTCTTCGACGCGATGGCCACCATCATCGGCGTCGGCACCGAGGCCAAGCTCGCCGACGAGAAGGGCCGCATGCCGGGCCTGTCCAAGGCGCTGTTCATCGACGGCGCCGGCGGTGCCATCGGCGGTGTCGCGGGCGGCTCCGGCCAGACCGTCTTCGTGGAGTCCGCGACCGGCGTCGGCGAGGGAGCCCGCACCGGGCTCGCCTCGGTCGTCACCGGCCTGTTCTTCGCGGCCTGCCTCTTCTTCACGCCGATCACCGCGATCGTGCCGCAGGAGGTCGCCTCGGCCGCGCTGGTCGTCATCGGCGCGATGATGATGATGAACGCCCGGCACGTGGACTGGGCCGACCGGGCCACCGCGATCCCGGTCTTCCTGACCGTCGTCCTGATGCCGTTCACGTACACCATCACGACCGGTGTCGCCGCCGGTGTCATCTCCTACGTCGCCATCAAGGTCGCCCAGGGCAAGGCGCGGGAGATCGGCGCGTTCATGTGGGGCCTGACGGTGATCTTCATCGTCTACTTCGCCCTGAACCCGATCGAGAGCTGGATGGGGGTGCACTAGCCGCCGCGGCGGGAACCCTTCCACCACCGCCGTACGAGCAGTACGAGCAGTACGAGGAGACCGACGGATGCTGGACATCGCCGAAGAGCTGAACCGGTGGGTCGAGCAGGGACGCGACTTCGCCGTGGCCACCGTGGTGGCCGTCGACGGCAGCGCCCCGCGCCTGCCCGGCGCCGCCCTCGCGGTGGACGCCGACGGCACGGCGGTCGGCTCGGTCTCCGGCGGCTGCGTGGAGGGGGCCGTGTACGAGCTGTGCCGGCAGTCCCTCCAGGACGGCCGGACCGTGCTCGAGCGTTTCGGATACAGCGACGAGGACGCCTTCGCCGTCGGCCTGACCTGCGGTGGGGCCGTCGACATCCTGGTCGTGCCGGTGCGGGCGGACGATCCCGTCAGGCCGGTGCTCGCGGCCGCGCTGTCCGCCGCCGCCCGGTCGGAGGCGGCGGCTCTGGCGCGGATCGTGAGCGGTCCGGCGGAGCTGACGGGCCGCGCGCTCGTCGTCCGTCCGGACGGCTCCCACGAGGGCGGTTTCGGCGCCCACCCGGAGCTGGACCGCACGGTGGCCGCCGAGGCGGGCGCCTACCTGGACGCCGGCCGCACCGGCACGCTGGAGATCGGGGAGCGGGGCTCGCGCTGCGGCGCACCGCTCACCCTGCTGGTCGAGTCCTCGGTCCCAGCTCCCCGCATGATCGTCTTCGGTGCGATCGACTTCGCCTCCGCCCTGGTACGGGCCGGCAAGTTCCTCGGCCACCACGTCACCGTGTGCGACGCCCGCCCCGTCTTCGCGACGCGGGCCCGTTTTCCGGACGCGGACGAGATCGTCGCCGAGTGGCCGCACGAGTACCTGGCGCGCACCCCCGTGGACGCCCGTACGGTGCTGTGCGTCCTGACCCACGACGCCAAGTTCGACGTACCGCTGCTGAAGCTGGCGCTGCGGCTGCCGGTGGCGTACGTCGGCGCGATGGGCTCCCGCCGCACCCACCTGGACCGGGAGGCACGCCTGCGGGAGGTCGGCGTGAGCGACCTGGAGCTGGCCCGCCTCAGGTCCCCGATCGGCCTCGACCTCGGCGCCCGCACCCCCGAGGAGACGGCCCTGTCCATCGCCGCCGAGATCGTCGCGGCCCGCCGGGGCGGCACGGGCGCCTCACTGACCGGCGCCCACACCGCCATCCACCACGACGGTCCGTCGTCCCCGGCGGGCCGCATCGGCTCGGTGGCCTGAACCGGCCCGTCAGTCCCGCCCCGGTCCCCTCCTGCTGAGGGACACGTCCGCGACCACCGGCCGGTGGTCCGAGGCCACCGCTTCCTCCGGCACGGCGGCGTCCCGCACCCGCACGCCCTCGCCCACCGCCACGTAGTCGATCCGCTTCACGGGAGCCGCGGCCGGATACGTGCCGCCGGTTCCGGTCCCGGCGTCGTCCAGCTCCCGCCACAGCGGCCGGAGTTCCGGCGCCGACGGCTCGGCGTTGAAGTCGCCGAGCAGCACCTGCCGGGCACCTGGCAGCTCCGCCCGCTCCCGCGCCATGATCCGCCGCGTGTCGGCGACCTGCGCCACCCGCACCGCCGGGTCGGCCCGGTAGTCGAGGTGCGTCACGAACACCTGCACCGGCACCCCGCGCACCTTGAGGGTGACCTCCCCGAAACCGGGCGCCGGGGCCGGCACCGGGTTCTCGTCCTGCGTGGACAGGCGGGTGATCTCGTGGTTCTCCGCGGAGCGGACCGGGAAGCGGGACAGCACCGCCACGCCGTACTCGCGCCGCGGGCCGCCGGCCTCCACCGGGTCGAGGCTGTAGATCGGCGCGAAGGACACCCGCATGCCGAGCCGCCGCGCGAGCTCCTCGGCGACGTCGAGGTCCTGACTGCGCGCACCCCAGTGCACGTCGACCTCCTGGAGGCCGATCACGTCCGCGTCGAGGGCACGCAGCGCGGCGGCCTGACGGTCGAGGTCGAAGACGCCGTCCGAGCCCGTCCCGGCGTGGATGTTGTACGTGGCGATGCGCAACGGCACGGCGTGCCCCTGTCCGGCCGAGGCGGGCGGCGCCGCCACCGCCAGGCTCAACAGGGCACCCGAGAGAGACAGTTGGACGCAAGTGCGCGCTCTGAGAGACATGCCGGCACGGTACGCGGGAAACGGCCGTCGCGGGGCGTGCGGCGCCGTTCCGACCGCGTTCCGTCCCCCATACGCAATCAGTGGTTCACGGGTGCCGCAGCAGCCGGTTCACCGTGCGGCCGAAGACGTAGCGTCCCGCCCGGCCCAGGACACCGTCGAAGGCGGACGGAAGGAGACGGACCGTCAGCTCCTCGCGCCACACGACCCGGCTGCGGCCGCCTGGCCCCGGCCGCACCTCGATCTCCGCCCAGCCGCCGACCAGCCGGCCGCGCTTGTCCAGCCGGCACCGGCCGGGGGAGTCGTCCTCCGGCGGCTCCCAGACGGTCACCTCCATCCGGTCGTCGAAGGCGAGCGGGCCGGCGCCCGTGCGGGCCACGATCACCGTGCCCGCTCGGGTGGGGCCGGGCGTGGCGACGGTGACGCGGGTCAGCGGCACGGAGTCGCCGTGCCGCTGCCACGCGGTGAGCCTGCGCCAGGCCTCGTCCAGCGGGAGCGGGGCGGTGCGTTCGATCGAGAAGGTGACCACGCGACGATCGTAGGGAACGCGACCGGCGAACCTGGGCCCTGTCCGGCGTGCCCTACCGGTAGACCTTGCCCGGTTCGGCCTTCCCGGGCGCCAGCAGCTGGGGCACCGTCACGAACACGTAGCCCCGCTCCTTGAGCGCGTCGATGATCCCGGGCACCGCCGGAACCGTGCCGTCGTAGATGTCGTGCAGCAGGATGATGCCGTCCCGGGACGACTGGTCCAGCACCCGCTCCGTGATCAGGTCGGAGTCGTTCGTCTTGTAGTCCTTGGCGGTCACGCTCCACAGCACCTCCGCCAGCCCCAGCTCGCGGCAGATCTCGTGGACCGTGTCGTCCGTGCGGCCCTGCGGCGGGCGCATGAGGGTGGGGCGTTTCCCGGTCAGGCGCTCTATCTCCTTGTTCGGGCGCTCCAGTTCCTCACGTATCTCGTCCGGCTCGGCGTCCGTGAGGATCTTGTGGGTCCAGGTGTGGCTGGCCACCTCGTGACCCTCGTCAGCCATGCGCCTGACAAGTTCGGGATAGGTGTCGATGTGCCGCTTGCCGAGCAGGAAGAAGGTCGCCGGGACCTGCTTCTCCTTGAGTATGTCGAGCAGCCTGGCGGAGTTCTCGCTCGGTCCGGCGTCGAAGGTCAGCGCGATGCACTTGGTGTGGCGGCAGTCGACGGTGCCGAATTCGGCCGCCCGCGCCTGAGCGCCGGCCGCGCCCCGGACGGAGCTGGGCGAGGTCGTCTCGAGTTTCGTGCAGCCGCTCAGCGCGAGCGTCAGTGAGGCGGCTGCCGCGAGGGTCACGGCGGCACGCAACCCGGTCCCCGTTTTCGTCATCTTCCTGGTCAGCGAAAGCATGCGAGGACTATACACAGCGTGTATATACGCGGTTTATAGTGGCCCTCTCGAATGCGTATTCGAGGTAGTGGGGGTCCTCACCGGGTTACTCAGCCGACACGCAAGTGACGCTGAGAGTGAGGAGGACCCCGTGAGCGAGAGCCCCTTGGGCGACAGCCCCCTGAGCGGACGCGTCTGGCGCCGGGCCCTGGTGACCGGCGGCGCCGGATTCGTGGGGTCCCACCTGTGCGGCCGGCTGCTCGACTCCGGCACGGACGTCGTGTGCCTCGACAACCTGGCCACCGGCTCCCGGGCCAACGTGGCCGACCTGGAGCGGCACCGCGGCTTCCGGTTCGTCCACGCCGACGCGACCGACCCGGCCGCGCTGCGCCGCCTGCCCGGACGCTTCGACCTGGTCCTGCACTTCGCCTGCCCGGCCTCGCCCGCCGACTACCTGCGGCTGCCGCTGGAGACCCTCGACGTCGGCAGCACCGGCACCCGCAACGCCCTGGAGCGGGCTCGCGCCGACGGCGCCCGCTTCCTGCTCGCCTCCACCTCCGAGGTCTACGGCGACCCGCTGGAGCACCCGCAGCGCGAGACGTACTGGGGCAACGTCAACCCGATCGGCCCGCGCAGCGTCTACGACGAGTCCAAGCGCTTCGCCGAGGCCCTGGTCACCGCCCACCGCCAGGTTCACGGCACCGACGCCGCCATCGTCCGCATCTTCAACACCTACGGCCCCCGCATGCGCACCGGCGACGGCCGCGCCGTGCCCACCTTCGTCGCCCAGGCCCTGGACGGCATGCCGCTCACTGTCGCCGGCGACGGCGGCCAGACCCGCTCCCTGTGCTACGTCGACGACACCGTCGAGGGCGTCCTGGCCCTCGCCGCGTCCGGCGAGACCGGGCCGGTGAACATCGGCGGCGCCGACGAGATCACCATGCTGGAGCTGGCCCGTCGCGTCGTCGAGCTCACCGGCTCCGGCTCCCGCATCCGCTTCGTCGACCGCCCCGTGGACGACCCCGGCCGGCGCAAGCCCGACACCACCCTGGCCCGGGACCGGCTCGGCTGGCAGCCGCGGGTCGGGTGGAGCGAAGGGCTGGAGCGGACCATCGGCTGGTTCGCGCACTCCGTCGCCGCATAGCCCCCGAGAGCGGACCCGCAGACCATCACACTCCGTGATATGTCCGCTCATTCCTGGAACTGAGTTGTCTCCAAGTGTTTGACCCAGCTGCACTGCGGCACCCGCGAGACCGGAGTGACCACAGAAGCCGGAGAGCCCCCAGCAGTCGCCCGGGACGGAGCACCACCCATGCGCATCCTTGGTATCAACGCCCTGTTCCACGACCCGGCCGCCGCACTCGTCGTCGACGGCCGGACCGTCGCGGCCGCCGAGGAAGAGCGTTTCAGCCGCCGCAAGCACGGCAAGCGGCCGGTGCCGTTCTCGGCGTGGGAGGTGCCGGAGCTGTCGGCGCGGTGGTGCCTGGAGCACGCCGGGGTGCGGCCCGAGGAGCTGGACGCCGTCGCGTACTCCTTCGACCCGGGGCTCGCCCGGCCCGCCCGGGACATGGGCCTCGACGACCCCTGGGACCCGCTGCGGCTGGAGTACGCCCGCCGGGCGCCCGAGTTCCTCGCCGAGGCGCTGCCCGGACTCGACCCCGACCAGGTGGTCTTCGTCCCGCACCACGTGGCGCACGCCGCCTCCGCCGGACCGGCCTCACCGCACCCCGACAACGACGTCCTCGTCCTCGACGGACGCGGCGAGTCCGCCTCCCACCTGGCCGGCCGCTACCGCGACGGCAAGCTCGACACCCTCGCCACGCAGGCGCTCCCGCACTCGCTGGGCCTCGTCTACGAGGAACTGACCGAGCACCTCGGCTTCCTGCGCAGCAGCGACGAGTACAAGGTGATGGCCCTCGCCTCCTACGGGAAACCCCGGTTCGTGGACCGACTGCGCGAGCACGTCCACGCCACCGGCGACGGCGGCTTCCGCGCCCACGGCGTCGACTGGGCGGCCCTCGCGCCGCCGCGCGCCAAGGGCGAGGACTGGACCAGGGACCACGCGGACCTCGCCGCGAGCACCCAGGCCGTGCTGGAGGAACTGCTCCTCGAACTCGTCCACTGGCTGCACCGCGAGGCCGGCGGCCAGGCGCTCACCATGGCCGGCGGTGTCGCCCTGAACTGCGTCGCCAACTCGAAGATCGCCGCGCGCGGCCCGTACCGCCACGTGTGGGTGCAGCCCGCTGCCGGTGACGCGGGCACCGCCCTCGGCGGCGCCCTGCACGTCGCCGCCGCCCAGGAGGGCGCCGCCCCCGAGCCGATGCCCGGCGCCGATCTCGGCCGCGGCTGGAGCGACGACGAGATCCGGGCCTGGCTGGAGACGGCCGCGATCCCGTACGAGGAGCCGGACGACATCGCCGAGACGGTCGCCGAGGAACTGGCCCGGGACGGCGTCGTCGCCTGGTTCCAGGGCCGCAGCGAGTTCGGCCCGCGCGCCCTCGGGCACCGCTCCCTGATGGCCCACCCGGGCCGCGCCGAGAACCTGGAACGCCTCAACCACGTCAAGGGACGCGAGGAGTTCCGGCCCGTCGCGCCGATGGTGCTGGCCGACCGCGCCGCCGACATCTTCACCGGCCCGATCCCCAGCCCGTACATGCTCTTCGTGCACGACGTCGCCCCCGCCTGGCGGGACCGCATCCCGGCCGTCGCCCACGTCGACGGCACCGCCCGCATCCAGACCGTCGAGGAGCGCCGCGAGCCGCTGGTCGCGCGGATGCTGGCCTCCTTCGAGAAGCGCACCGGACTGCCCGTCGTCGTCAACACCAGCCTCAACACCGCCGGGCGACCCATGGTCGACGACCCGCGCGACGCCCTGGAGTGCTTCGGCTCCGCGCCCGTGGACCTGCTGGCCATCGGCCCGTTCGCGGTGCGCCGGGGGAGGGCGTTCGGATGAGCGGCGATCCCGTGACCGGTGGCGCCATGACGGGCTACGCCGTGGTCGTCCCCACGCTCGCCCGCGCGACGCTGGCCGACTGCCTGGCCGCGCTCGCCGCCGCGACCGGCCCCGGCCCCGACGAGATCGTCCTCGTCGACGACCGGCCCGGCCCCGACGCCGACCCGCAGGCGCTGGAACACGCCCTGACCGTCCTCGGCGACCTGCGCGAGCGCACGGTGGTACTGCGCAGCGGGGGCCGGGGCCCCGCCGCCGCCCGCAACACCGGCATCCGCGCGGTGACCTCGCCCTGGACCGCCTTCCTCGACGACGACGTCCAGGTCGGCCCGCACTGGTGCGACCAGCTGGTGCAGGACCTCGCCGAGGCGGCCCCCGACACCGGCGCCGTGCAGGGCGTGATCGCCGTGCCGCTGCCCGGCGAACGCCGCCCCACCGACTGGGAGCGCGGCACCGCCGGCCTCGCACAGGCCCGCTGGATCACCGCCGACATGGCCTACCGGACCGACGTGCTGAAGCAGGTCCGCGGCTTCGACGAACGCTTCCCCCGCGCCTTCCGCGAGGACGCCGACCTGGCACTGCGCGTCCTCGACGCGGGCTGGCGCATCCGGCGGGGCCGCCGCACCACCCGCCACCCCGTGCGCGACGCCTCCCGCTGGGTGTCCCTCAAACAGCAGCGCGGCAACGCCGACGACGCCCTGATGCGGCGGCTGCACGGCCCCGACTGGTGGGCCAAGGCGGTGGCGCCCCGGGGCCGCATCCGCCGCCACGCGGCGATCACCGCCGCCGGCCTCACCGCCCTCGCCCTCGCCGCCGCCGGCCGCCCCCGGGCCGCCGCGGTCGCCGGGCTCGGCTGGGCCGCGGGCACCGCCGACTTCGCCTGGGCCCGCATCGCCCCCGGACCGCGCACCCGCGACGAGGTCGTCACGATGCTGGCGACCAGCGCCCTCATCCCGCCCGCCGCGACCTGGCACCGGCTGACCGGCGAGTGGCGGCACCGCCAAGCCCCCGCCTGGCGGGAGGTGGCGGCATGAGCCCCGTCAAGGCCGTCCTCTTCGACCGCGACGGCACCCTCGTCCACGACGTGCCCTACAACGGCGACCCCGACCTGGTCCGGCCCGTCGACGGCGCCCGCGAGGCGGTGGCGCTGCTGCGCGACCACGGCATCCGTGTCGGCGTCGTCACCAACCAGTCCGGCGTCGCCCGCGGCCTGATCACCGACGCCGACGTCCGCCACGTCAACCGGCGGATCGACGAACTCGTCGGCCCCTTCGACGTCTGGGCCGTCTGCCCGCACGGCCCCGACGACGGCTGCCACTGCCGCAAGCCGCAGCCCGGCATGATCCTCTGGGCCGCCGGCCGCGTCTGCGCAGGCCCCGCCGACTGCGTCGTCATCGGCGACATCGGCGCCGACATGGAGGCCGCCGAACGCGCCGGCGCCCACGGCATCCTCGTCCCCAACGACCGCACCCGTCCCGAGGAGACGAGGACCGCCGCCCACGTCGCCCCGGACCTCCTGACCGCGGTACGCGCGGTACTGGCCGGCCCACCCACGGGCCGCGACCTGACGGACGAACGCCCCATCGAGGCGGCGTACGACGCGGGCGCGGACGGTGGGCTGACGGCCTGCGAGGCCGCCCCGGGAACCGACGGCCATGAAGGCGTCCCGGGGACCGGTGGCCCCGACCGGAACGGCCGACGCCCCGGTCGCCGCTCGCACAGCGGCGGAGCCCCGGGCACCCCGGGCTCCGGTCAGGAGCCCCGCCGGGAGGCCGCCGGCGCCGAGGCGGCCGGGACGCGTGCTGCCGTGGACACCCGTGGGAGGCCGCGATGAAAGCCCTGGTCACCCGGCTCGACAGCTTCGGCGACGTGCTGCTCGCCGGGCCCGCCGTGCGCGCCGTCGCCGCCCGCGCCGGTCACGTCACCATGCTGTGCGGATCGCGCGGCGCGCCCGCCGCCCGCCTGCTGCCCGGCGTGGACGAGGTGCTGGTCTGGGACGCGCCGTGGGGCGGGTTCCGGCCGCCCGACGTCGACCGGGCCGACATCGACGCGCTGGTGGAACGGATCGACGCCGACACGGCACTCGTCCTCACCTCCTTCCACCAGTCCCCGCTGCCCACCGCCCTGGTGCTGCGCCTGGCCGGCGTCCGCCGCATCGCCGCGGACAGCGTGGACTACCCCGGCTCCCTGCTCGACCTGCGCCACCAGCGCGCCCCGCACGCCCACGAGGCCGAGGCGGCGCTGGACCTCGCCGAGGCGGCGGGCTTCCCGCGGCCCGACGACGGACGGCTGCGGGTACGCACACCGCCCCGCACCGACGACCTGACCGGCCCCGGCCCGTACGTCGTCCTCCACCCCGGCGCCAGCGTCCCCGCCCGAGCCTGGAGCGCCGAACGCAGCGCCGAGGCGGTGCGCGAACTGGCCGCCGCCGGGCACCGCGTCCTGGTCACCGGCGGCCCCGACGAACGCGACCTCACCGCCCACGTGGCCGGTGAGCACGGCACCGACCTCGGCGGCCGCACCGAGGCCCCGGAGCTGTCCGGCGTCCTCGCGGGCGCGTCCGTCGTCGTCACCGGCAACACCGCGCCCGCCCACCTCGCGGCGGCCGTCGGCACCCCGGTCGTGTCCCTGTTCGCCCCCGTCGTACCGGCGGAGCGCTGGCGGCCGTACGGCGTCCCGTACGTCCTGCTCGGCGACCAGGGCGCGCCCTGCGCCGACAGCCGGGCCCGGGACTGCCCCGTCCCCGGCCACCCCTGCCTGAACACCGTCACGGCCACCGACGTGGCGGCCGCCGTCGAGAAACTCCTGGGGGAGGCATGAGGATCCTCATCTGGCACGTGCACGGGTCGTGGACCACGGCCTTCGTGCAGGGCCCGCACACCTACCTCGTCCCCGTCACCCCGGACCGCGGACCCGACGGCCTCGGCCGCGCCCGCACCTGGGACTGGCCCGGCTCCGTGGTCGAAGTACCGCCGGAGCGGCTGCGGGACGAGGACATCGATCTGGTGATCGTCCAGCGGCCGCACGAGATCGCCCTGGTCGACCAGTGGCTGGGACGTCGGCCGCCGATCGTGTACCTGGAGCACAACGCCCCCGACGGCGACGTGCCCGACACCCGGCACCCCGCCGCAGATCTTCCCGGCGTCACCCTCGTCCACGTCACCCACTTCAACCGGCTGATGTGGGACGCGGGGACGGCCGAGACGACCGTCATCGAGCACGGCATCGTCGACCCCGGCCACCGCTGGACCGGCGAGCTGGAACGCGCCGCCGTCGTCGTCAACGAGCCGATCCGGCGCGGCCGTACGACCGGCACCGACCTGCTCCCCGCCTTCTCCCGCGCCGCCCCGCTCGACGTCTTCGGCATGCGCACCGAAGGCCTCGCCGAGCACATCGGCGTCGACCCCGAGCGCTGCCGCACCCAGGACGTCCCCCAGAGCGACCTGCACACCGAACTGGCCCGCCGCCGCGTCTACCTCCACCCCGTCCGCTGGACCTCCCTCGGGCTCTCCCTCCTGGAGGCCATGCACCTGGGCATGCCCGTGGTCGCCCTCGCCACCACCGAGGTCACCGAGGCCGTGCCCCCGGGCGCCGGAGTGGTCTCCAACCGCATCGACGTACTGACCGACGCCGTACGCGACTTCCTCGCCGACCCGCTGCACGCGCGGACCGTCGGCGACGGTGCCCGTGCGGCGGCCCTGTCCCGCTACGGGCTGTCCCGCTTCCTGGACGACTGGGAGCGGCTGCTGAAGGAGGTGACCCGATGAGGATCGCCATGGTGTCCGAGCACGCGAGCCCGCTCGCCGCGCTCGGCGGCGTCGACGCCGGTGGACAGAACGTCTACGTGGCCCGCCTCACCGAGGAGTTGGCCAAGCGCGGCCACGACGTCACGGTCTACACCCGCCGTGACGCCACCGACCTGCCCGACCGGGTGCCGCTGCCCGGCGGCGCGGTCGTCGAGCACGTGCCGGCCGGACCGCCCGCGGCCGTCCCCAAGGACGAACTCTTCCCGCACATGCCCGCCTTCGGCGCCCACCTGGCCCGCGCCTGGGCGCGGGAGCGCCCCGACGTCGTGCACGCCCACTTCTGGATGTCCGGCATGGCCTCCCAGATCGGCGCCCGCCCGCTCGGCGTCCCGCTCGTGCAGACCTTCCACGCCCTCGGCACCGTCAAGCGCCGCCACCAGGGCATGCGGGACACCAGCCCCTACGAACGCATCGGCATCGAACGGCAGATCGGCCGCTCCTGCGAACGGGTCCTGGCCACCTGCACCGACGAGGTCGTGGAACTCGGCGACATGGGCGTACCGCCCCGCCAGGTCTCCGTCGTGCCCTGCGGCGTGGACGCCGAGCACTTCAGCCCGACCGCCGACACCGGCCGCACCCCCGACCGCAAGCAGCGCCACCGGCTGCTCGCCTGCGGCCGGCTCGTGCCGCGCAAGGGCTACGACCAGGCCATCCGTGCACTGGCCGACGTCCCCGACACCGAACTCCTCATCGCGGGCGGCCCGCCCGCCGGCGGCCTCGACGCCGACCCCGAGGCCCAGCGCCTGACCGCGCTCGCGCACCGCACCGGCGTCGCCGACCGGGTCCGGCTCCTCGGCGCCGTCGACCCCGAGGACATGCCGGCCCTGCTCCGCAGCACCGACCTGGTGCTGTGCACCCCCGTCTACGAACCCTTCGGCATCGTGCCGCTGGAGGCGATGGCCTGCGGCGTGCCCGTCCTCGCCACCGACGTCGGCGGTCACCGCGACTCCGTCGCCGACGGCACCACGGGCCGCCTCGTCACCCCGCAGGACCCCGGCGCCATCGCCGAAGCCGCCCGCGAACTCCTCGCCGACGAACGGCTGCGCCGCCAGTACGGCAGGAACGGCCGCGAACGCGTCCTCAGGCACTACACCTGGGCGCGCGTCGCCGACGGCGCGGAACAGGTGTACCGCCTGACCCTCGCCGACCACGCACTGTCGAAGGAGGTGGCGTGATGACCGTGCACCCGCCCGTCGTGGGGCACTGCGACGAACTCCAGGACGCGCTGGGGGCGTTCCGCGCCTCCGCGCACGTCACCCAGCGCTGGGGCGACCGGCTCGCGGCCGTCCTGAGCGGCGGCGGCCGGCTGCTGGCCGCGGGCAACGGCGGCAGCGCCGCCCAGGCCCAGCACCTCACCGCCGAACTGGTCGGCCGCTACCGCGACGACCGGCCCCCGTTCTCCGCCATCGCCCTGCACGCCGACACCTCCTCCACCACCGCCATCGCCAACGACTACGGCGTCGACGAGGTGTTCGCCCGCCAGGTCCGCGCCCACGGCCGCGAAGGCGACGTCCTGATGCTGCTGTCCACGTCCGGCGCCAGCGCCAACCTGCTGTCCGCCGCCGACGCGGCCCGCGCGGCCGGCGTACGGGTGTGGGCGCTGACCGGCTGCGCGCCCAACCCGCTGATGGCGGGCAGCGACGAGTCGCTGTGCGTGGACGCCGCCTCGACGGCCACCGTGCAGGAGATCCACCTGGTCGCCGTCCACATGATCTGCGCGGCCTTCGACGCCGCCCTGGAACGGGGCGCGGGCGGAAAGGGGACGGGAAGGTGACACGACGGATGACGGGACGCACGACCGGCAAGGCGCCCCTGGTCGTGGTCGGCGACGCCCTGCTCGACCGCGACCTTTCCGGCTCCGCCGACCGGCTCGCCCCCGACGCGCCGGTCCCGGTGGTCGCCGAGTGCGCGGAACGCGTACGGCCGGGCGGCGCGGCCCTCGCCGCGTACCTCGCCGCCCGCGACGGCCGCGACGTCACGCTGATCACCGGCCTGGGCGACGACCCGGCCGGCCGGGCCCTGCGCGAACTGCTGGAACCCTGGCTGACGCTGATCCCGCTGCCCCTGACCGGCACCCTGCCCGAGAAGACCCGGGTCCTGGCGCAGGACCGTCCCGTCGTCCGCCTCGACCGCGGCGGCGGCCGGGTCCGCGAGGCCACCGACGAGGCCCGCGCGGCGCTGCGCTCCGCCCGGGCCGTCCTCGTCTCCGACTACGGCCGCGGCGCCGCCGACGCCCTGCGGGACGTACTGGCCGAGCGGCCGCCGCTGGTCTGGGACCCGCACCCGCGCGGGGGCCCGCCGGTGCCCGGCACCCGGCTGGTGACACCCGCCGAGAAGGAGGCGCACGGCTTCGCACCCCGCGACGGCCACCCGGGCGGCGGCCTGCGCGCCGCCGCGCAGCACGCCGCCGCCCTCGTACGGGACTGGCGGGTGGCCGCGGTGACGGTGACCCTCGGTTCCCGCGGCGCCCTCCTCTCCTACGGCGAACACCCCCTCCTCGTCCCCGCGCCCGCCGCCCACCACGGCGACTCCTGCGGCGCCGGCGACCGCTTCGCCGCCACCGCCGCCGGGCTGCTCGCCGACGGGGTGCTGGTGGGGGAGGCCGTCGAGGGCGCGGTCGCCGCCGCGACGGCGTTCGTCGCCGCCGGCGGCGCGGGCGCCCTGCCCCCCGCCGCCGACGGCCCGGCGGCCGCCGCCCCCGACACCGACGACCCGCACGCCCTGGCCGACCGCGTCCGCGCCCAGCACGGCACGGTGGTCGCCGCCGGCGGCTGCTTCGACCTGCTGCACGCCGGACACGTCGGCCTCCTCCAGGCCGCCCGGCGGCTCGGCGACTGCCTGGTCGTCTGCGTCAACTCCGACGCCTCCGTCCAGCGCCGCAAGGGCGACGGCCGCCCCGTCAACCCCCTCGCCGACCGCGTCCGCGTCCTGCGCGCCCTCGCGTGCGTCGACGCGGTCGCCGTCTTCGACGAGGACACCCCCGAACGCCTCCTCGGCGACCTGCGCCCCGACGTGTGGGTCAAGGGCGGCGACTACGCCGGCGCGGACCTCCCCGAGGCCGCCCTCCTCCAGGAATGGGGCGGCCAGGCGGTCCTCCTGCCCTACCTGGACGGCCGCTCCTCGACGGCCCTGATGGCCCGCGCGGCGGAGGGCGTGCGATGACCCACGGCACGCCGGGCCGGGCCCGCGCCGCCGCCCCGCCACCGCCGCGGTCCGCCGAGGCACCGACGCCGGGTGCCCGTGCCCGCCCCGACAGGACCGGCACCGAACCCGCCCGGCGGGCGAAGACTCCGGCACCCGGCGGCGCGCCGGTGGCCGGGGCGGTCGGGGCGGTGTCCGCCGGATCGCTGCCCGCGTCCGCGAGGCTCGGGCTCACGGCCTTCGCCGGCGGTGCGGCCACGGCGGAGGGGCCGGTGTTCGCCGGTCCGGTGTCCGCCGACGGCCCCGCGACCGGGGACCCCGTGCACCCGCCGCCCGGCGGGACGGCCCGCCCGCCCGACCCGCGCCCCCCGGCGCCGGACAGCACACCGGGCCGGAGCGCGACGGACGCCGTTCCGGCGCACGGAGCCGCCGGCGCCACGCGGCCCCGGGTGCTCGTGCTGCGGGCCCTCGGGCTCGGGGACCTGCTCGCCGGGGTGCCGGCGCTCCGGGCGCTGCGGCGCGCCTACCCCGCGCACGAACTGGTGCTGGCCGCCCCCGCCGAGCTGGCGCCCGTGGCCGCCGCGACCGGCGCCGTGGACCGGCTGCTGCCCGCCGCCGAG
This sequence comes from Streptomyces sp. AC602_WCS936, assembly GCF_019049125.1. Classification (NCBI taxonomy): domain Bacteria; kingdom Bacillati; phylum Actinomycetota; class Actinomycetes; order Kitasatosporales; family Streptomycetaceae; genus Streptomyces; species Streptomyces sp. AC602_WCS936. The sequence goes on from NZ_JAGMUF010000003.1 coordinate 22,392, forward strand.
CCCGGCCGTGCCGTCCCGCGCTCCCTCGACTGGACCGGCCCGCCGCCCGACGTCGCCGTGGACCTGCACGGCAACGGACCGCCCAGCCACCGCCTGCTCATGGGCCTCGGCCCACGGAGACTGCTGGCCTTCGCGCACCCGGAGACGCCGGAGGTCGACGGGCCGCCCTGGTACGCCGAGGAACACGAGCGGGACCGGTGGTGCCGGCTGCTGGAGGCGTACGGCATCGAGGCCGACCCGGCCGACCTGCGCCTGCCCCGACCGCAGGCACCGTCCCCCGCCCCCGGCGCCGTCGTCCTGCACCCCGGTGCCGGCGCCCCCTCCCGCTGCTGGCCCGTGGACCGGTACGCGGCCGTCGCGGAAGCGCTGCGCGCGCGGGGGCGGCGGGTCGTCGTCACCGGGGGAGCGGACGAGGGCGACCTCGTGGCCCGGCTGGCGAAGCTCGCCCACCTGCCCGACACGGACGTGTTCGGCGGCGGCCTGCCCTACGACCGGCTCTCCGCCCTGGTGGCGGGCGCCCGCGCCGTCGTCAGCGGGGACACCGGCATCGCCCACCTCGCCGTGGCCCACGCCACGCCCTCCGTCACCCTCTTCGGCCCCGTACCGCCCAGCCGCTGGGGACCGCCCGGCCACCCCCGCCACCGCGCCCTGTGGCACCCGGGCCCCGACGGCGACCCGCACGGCCACGACACCGACCCCGCGCTGCTGCGGATCGGCACCGACGACGTCCTGCACGCGCTCGACGCCCTGGGAGAGGCACCATGAACCACGCCACCGGTCACGGCCCCTCGACCACCCGTGAACGAACCCGCGCCGACCGCACCGAAGCCGCCCCCGTCGGCGTCGTCATCGCCACCCGCGACCGCTCGGCGAGCCTCGCCGTCACCGTGCGGAACCTGCTCGCCCTGCCCGAGCGGCCCCAGGTCCTCGTCGTCGACAACGCCTCCACCGACGACACCACCGCCATGCTCGCCCGCGACTTCCCGCAGGTCCGGGTGGTGTCCCTGCCGTTCAACCGCGGCGCCCTCGCCCGCACCCACGGCGTCCGCGCCCTCGACACCCCGTACGTGGCGTTCAGCGACGACGACTCCTGGTGGGCACCCGGCGCCCTCGCCGCCGCCGCCCGGCACTTCGACGCCCACCCGAGGCTCGGCCTGCTCTCCGCCCGCACCCTCGTCGGGCCCGGCGACGACGCGGACCCCCTCAACGACCTGCTCGCCGACTCCCCCCTCGGCACGGCCACCGACCTGCCCGGCACCCAGGTGCTCGGCTTCCTCGGCTGCGCCGCCGTCGCCCGCCGCACCGCCTACCTCGACGCCGGCGGCTACCACCCGCTGCTCTTCTTCGGCGCCGAGGAGACCCTCCTCGCCTACGACCTCGCCGCCCGCGGCTGGGGCGTCACCCACTGCCCCGACGTCACCGCCCACCACCACCCCGACCCCGGCCCCCGCACCGGCCGCCCCGCCGTCGTACGCCGCAACGAACTCCTCACCGCCTGGCTGCGCCGCCCCCTCCCGCACGCCCTGGCCCGCACCCGCGACCTCGCCGCCGACGCCCGCCACGACCCGCACGCCCGGCGCGCCCTGCGCGAGACGCTCACCCGCCTGCCCGCCGCCCTGCGCGCCCGCAGGCCCCTGCCCCCGCACGTGGAGCGCGCCGCCCGCCTGCTGGACACGGCGAACGGAGCCACCTCATGACGGACACCCGCACCACCGTCGTCGTCATCACCCACAACCGGCGCCCCGAACTCCTGCGCACCCTGGACCGCCTCGCCGAACTCCCGGAGCGGCCCCCGGTGATCGTCACCGACAACGCCTCCACCGACGGCACCGCCTCCGCCGTCGCCCGCCACCACCCGCAGGTGAAACTCCTGCGCCCCGGCCGCAACCTCGGCGCCGTGGGCCGCAACCTCGCCGTCCGCCAGGTCCGCACCCCCTACGTCGCCTTCTGCGACGACGACTCCTGGTGGGCGCCGGGCTCCCTGGCCGGGGCCGCCGACCTGCTCGACCGGTATCCGGCCGTCGGCTCGGTCACCGCCCGCATCCTCGTCGAACCGGACGGCACCGAGGACCCCATCGTCAAGGAACTGCGCGACTCGCCCGTGCCCCGCCCCGACTGGCTCCCGGGACCGGCCCTCGGGTCGTTCCTGGCCGCCGCGACCGTGCTGCGCACCGACGCCTTCCGCGCCGCGGGCGGCTTCCACCCCCGGCTGTGGCTGGGCGGCGAGGAGGAACTGCTCGCCGCGGACCTGGCGGCGGACGGCTGGTGGCTGACGTACGCGGACGACCTGGCGATCCATCACCACCCGTCCGTCGTACGGGACTCGACCCTGCGACGGGCGCACGGCATCCGCAACACCCTGTGGTTCACCTGGCTGCGCCGCCCGGCCGGCCCCGCCCTGCGCCGCACCCTCCACCTGGCCCGCACCGTCCCCCGCGACGCCGCCTCCCTGCGCGCCTTCGCCGAGGCGACGGCCGCCCTGCCGTGGGTGCTGCGCGAACGCCGGGTACTGCCGCCGGAGGTCGAGGCACGCCTGCGCTCACTGGAACCCGCCCAGCGCGACTCGAAGGCCCGCAGCTACACGGGCTGACCAGCCGGCCGCCACCGCCGCCGGCCACCACACGGGCCGGCCCCGCGCCGAGGGGACGTGGGGCCGGTTCCGGGGCTCGTGGGGGGCAGGCGGGTGGATGCACTAACCCTCCGTCCACCTGCACAGCAGCCGGAACGACGCGAACAGCGTCACCGGCCACACCGCGGCGAACGCCCAGATCACGCCGGGCGCGGACGTGACGATGCCGGTGACCAGCAAGGTGACCGACAGGACGAGCAGCAGGAGGACGGTCAGGGTGCGCGGGCGGTAGGACAGCAGGCGGGTGGGGTCGGGGCGGCGGCTCAGTCGCAGGGTGCGCAGGCGCCGGTCCAGCCGGCGGTCGCGGCTCAGCGCCCGCTCCACCTCGTCGAGTATGCGTTGCTCGTGCTCGGGGAGTCGGCCGATGCTCACGATGTCTCCTCCCGGCGGCGGACCGACGGCCACCGAGTGCCCCCGGGGGCCGGCGGCTAACCGACCGGCCGAGCCACCTCCAGCGCCGTCACGAGACCGTCCGCGGCGTCCCCGGCCGCGTCCGCCGCGCGGAATCCGGCGCCGATCCGCCCGGCCTCCTCCCGCCCGCCGGTCAGGCACCAGTCCCACCAGTGCTCCAGCACCCCGTCCGTCAGCTCTTCGGCGGCCACCAGCGCCGGCCAGCCGCAGGCGCGGGCCTGCGCCGTCACCTTCGCCCCGCCCGCGACCGGGTCCACGGCCAGCACCGGTGTCCCGGCCCGCAGCGCCAGCACCAGCCCGTGCAGCCGGTCGGTGACGACCAGGTCCAGCCGGGCCAGTACGGCCTCCAACTGGGCCGGCGTGCCGCACAGCCGCCAGTCGTGCGCGTCGAGCCGGGTCTCCAGCTCCAGCCGGGCGCAGTCCTTGCCGGCCAGCCAACCGGTCAGCCCGGCGGCGACCTCCTCGTGCCGCCGCTGACCGCCGTACTCGTGCTGGCCGTGGGTGAGGACGACCCCGACCACGGGCCGGGCGGGCAGGGCGGGCGCGCGGGCGGCGAGGTCCAGGGTGGGAGCGCTGCCGGCGGCGTCGCGGGCCAGCACCCGGTGGAAGCCGGTGACGGCCGGGGAGCCGGGGTCGACCACGGAGACGCCGACGGCGATCCGCAGGCAGTGCGCGAACCGCCGGTGCAACTCCTCGACCTGCGGTCCGTGCGCGGGCCCGCACACGAAGACCAGCCGGGAGTACGCCGCCGGCTCCACATCCGCGAAGTGGAGTCCGTCCGCTCGGAAACCGGGGCTCCACACCACGTCGTACGGGAGCCCGGCGCCCCCCAGCACCTCCTCCACCCGCCGCAGCGCCAGCACGTCCCCGGCGGTCGCCTCCCCGTGCAGGAAGCTGAACCAGCCGGTCACCAGGATCCTGTCTCGTCCGTGCACAGTGCGCACGGGTGCCCCGGGGCGGGCGCTTCACACGGCGCCGGTGACGGTGACCGTCACCTGCGCGCCGGGTGCCGTCCGGGCCAGCGCGGCGCTCACCGCGTCGCGGACGGCGCGGGCGACGGTCAGGGCGCGGTGGCCGCGGCGGACGACGAGCTGCACGTCCACCTCCCACGGGCCGGTCCCGGAGCCCCGGGTCACCCGCACCCCGGCGGGCGTCCGTCCGGCCGCACCCGGGGTGCCGGTCCGGGCGGAACCGCGGATCAGCTCGGCGAGTCCCGGCCGCAGGAACGCGACACCGGGTACCTCGGCGGCGACCCGCGCGACGGTGCCGGCGAGCGCGTCACGGCCGGTGGCGGCAGCGGTCACGGTCGTACCTCTCCTTCTTCTTCCGCTTCTTCCTCCGTGGTGTCGACCACGTCGGTGATGTGTACGTCCACGTGCTCCACCGGCAGCCCGAGGGCGTCGTCCGCCGCCCCGCGCACCCGCCGGCGGATCTCCTCCGCCAGCTCGTGCAGCCCCGGCACGAGCGGCACCACGACCTCCAGCCGCACCCGGACCGGCCCGCGCGTGGGCGCGCCGCCCCGCTCGCCGGGCCGGACGCGGCACGAACCCGCGCGCACACCGGGGACGGTCTCGGCGGCGGCCCGCAGCGCCTTGGCGGCCATCGCCTCGCGCACCCACAGGTCCTCCTCCCGCTCCCCGAGGGGCAGCGGCCGCCCGGGCCGCAGCTCCAGCCGGACCACGTCCATGACCCGCTCGGTCAGCGCCCCGGCGTCCCACTCGGGCTCCCGTTCACCGCGCGACGCCTCGCGCACGGCCGCGCCGAGCAGGTCCAGCTGCCGCACGGCCGCCGCGCAGTGCGGGCAGGCGCTCAGGTGCGGGTCCTCGCTCCCGTCCTCCCGGCTCTCCCACACCTCGGACAGCAGCCGTCCGCAGGCCAGCCGTTCGTCGTCGTCGGCGGCGTTGCCGTCCGCGCCGCCGGGTCCGGCGCCGGACCCGGGCAGCTCCGCCCCGGTGTTCATCGCCATGCGGTCATCGCCTCCGTCAGGCAGCGTCGTGCGCGGAACACCCGGCCGCGGGCAGCCTCGGCGCTGATCCCGACCGTCTCCGCGATGGTCTCGTACGACAGGCCCTCCAGCTCTCTGAGCACCCAGCACACCCGCTGCTCCGCGGAGAGCGCGGACAGCGACCGCCCCAGCTCCGCCGCGGCGGCGTGCGACTCGGCGGCCCGGGAGGGGGAGGCGACGTGGTCCGGCGCGACGGGCTCGGGCACGCTGTCCAGGTCCGCCACGGGACGCCGGGCACGCAGCATGTTCAGGCAGCGGTTGACGACGATGCGATGCATCCAGGTGGTGAAGGCCGACTGCCCGCGGAACTCCGGGAGCCTGCGCCAGGCGCTGACGAACGCGTCCTGCACGGCGTCCTCCGCCTCGGACGGGCTGCCCAGCATGCGCCCCGCGAGCCGCAGCAGCCCGGGTGCGTGCCGGCGCACGAGCGCCTCGAAGGCGTCCTCGTCGCCCTCGGCGGCCCGCACCGCGAGCAGTTCGTCGTCCCCCGGCACGCGCGCTCCCTTCCTCGTTCCCACGGTCCCCGGGCGGGTTCCCCGGTTGGACACGCCGGCCACCGCGGGCGTTACGCGAGGACACGGAGAAAGAAATCTCCCTGAACCGCGTAACGCCGTACCGCCACCCGTGTCCAACGTCCAGAAGCACCAAACGACCAACGGTTCACGGAGGACACCATGACGACGACACCGCAGGCGGTCACGACGGAGAAGCGCAACGGCAGCGCGCAGGGCGGCGGCGCGACCACCGTGAGCGGCGGCTCCACCGGGGCCACCGAACCGGCCGGCACGCGGGGCCGCACCTCCATCGCGGACGTCGTGGTCGTGAAGATCGCGGGCATGGCGGCGCGGGAGATCCCCGGCGTGTACGACATGGGCGGCGGCCTGTCCCGCACCATCGGCGCGGTCCGCGACCGGGTGCCCGGCGGCCGGCCCAACGTGGGACGCGGCGTGAAGGTCGAGGTCGGCGAGCGGCAGACCGCCATCGACCTGGACCTGGTCGTCGAGTACGGCGTTCCCATCGCCGACCTCGCCCGGGACGTGCGGGAGAACGTGATCGACGCGGTCGAGCGGATCTCCGGCCTGGAGGTCGTCGAGGTCAACATCACCGTCAACGACGTGCACCTCCCGGACGACGAGGACTCGGAGAGCCCCGCCGAGGCGCGCGTGGAATAAGGGACGGGCGGGTTCGCGAAGGCGGAGGTGCGTGATGAACAGAGCGGCGATCGGCATGCTGGCGGGCATGGCGCTGGCCTTCGCCGGCTGGTTCGGCGGCTTCGGCGCTTTCCTGCTGGTGGCCGCGCTGGGCGCGGTCGGCGGTGTGGTGGGGCGCCTGATGGACAACGGCACGGACTGGCGCGAGTTCCTGGCACCCGGCGACCGGAGGACGCGGTGAGCGGGGCGCAGGCTCCCGACGGCGGGTCCGATCCGGTCGGCGCGGGGACGGCGTCCGGTGGTGGGGGCGGTGCGGTGGTGGCGGGGCCCGTGGTGGTGGGCTCCGGTGCCGGGACCGGATCGGCGCCCGTGCCCGGAGGTGCGGCGACCCGCGCCGTACCGGTGCCCGCCGGTCCCGCCCGCCCCGGCGGCACGGCGCCCGTCGACCGGGGCCGGACCGTCGTCGCCGAGCGCGCCGTGCGCCGGATCGCGGAACGCTCGGCGACCGAAGCCGACCTCGCCGGGAGGCGCGCCCAGGTCGCGCACGGCGCGGCGACGGTCCACGGACGCGGTGCCGAAGTCCTGGTCGACGTGCGGCTGCCGTACCCGGCGTCGCTCGGGGAGGCGGGGGAGCGGGTCCGCGGCCGGATGGCGGACCGGGTCGCCGAGCTGAGCGGCCTCACCGTGCGGACGGCGACCGTCCGCGTCCAGTCGCTGGCGGCGGAACGGGCGGCGCCGCCACCGCCCCCGGGCGACCGGGAACGGCCGTCCGGCCGGGCCCGGCGCCCCTGGTCGGCACGGCGGGCCCCGGCCGCGCTGGTGTCCCTGGCCGCGGCGGCCGGGTGCGCCGTCCTCCTGACCGACCTGCTGTCCGTGCACCTCGCCGGCCGGCGCCCCGCAAGGTGGCGCACGGGCGCGGTCGACTGGCTGGCGGCACACGGCCCCGGGGACGGCGCGGTCGTCGCGGGCGGCGCCGTCGCCGCCGTCCTGGGCGCCTGGCTGCTGTGGCTGGCGCTCACCCCGGGCCTGCGCGGCGTCCTCCCGATGGCCCCGGCGACGGGGGACACCCGGCAGCGGGCAGTGCTCGACCGGTCGGCCGTCGCCGAACTCCTGCGGGACGCCGCCGCCGCGGTGCCCGGCGTGACGGACGTCCGGGTGCGCTGCGGCAGACGGCGCGTGCGCCTGCGCGCCCGCCTCGGCTTCGGCGACCGGGACACGGCCCACACCGCCGTCCGCGCCGCGACGGACACGGCCCTCTCGGGTCTCGGCCTGACCAGGCCCCTGAAGCCCCGCGTCACCCTGCGCACCGAGCCCTACTGGCGCCCGCCGGGACCGGCGCCCGCCCGAAGCGATCGCCCGACGCGGGGCAGCCGTACGACGGACACCGTGCAGCCATGAAGGAGACCGACTCGTGAACTCGTCGCGCACCGCCGCCAATCGCACCCTGCTCGCGCTGACCGGCGCGGCCCTGCTGGGCGGCGGCGGATGGCTGGCCGCCACGGCCGGTCCCGTCGCCGAGCGGCTGCCGGGACGGTGGCCCGGCCCCGCCGCCACGGGCACGGCGCTCCTGGACCGTGCGGGCCTCGCGGACCTCCGCGACCACGGCTGGTGGACCCCGGTGGCCGTCACCGGCACGGCCTGCGCACTCCTGCTGTGCCTCACCTGGCTCCTCACTCAGGTCCGTCGCGGCGGCCACCGCCGGCTGCCGCTGGCCGGCCCGCGCCTCACCCTGCGCGCCCGCGCGCTGGCCGATGCCGTCGCCCGGCGCGCCGAGGCCACACCCGGCGTCGCCCGCGCCCACGTGACGCTGCCCGCGGGCGCGAAACGGTCCCGGGCCCGCGTACGCCTGCTGCTGGAGCCCGGCGCCGCGCCCGGACCGGTACTGGAACGCCTCACCCACGGCGCCCTCGACGAGGCCCGCCGCTCCCTGGCACCGCACCCGCTGGAGACGCACGTCCGGATGGGGGTCCGGCCCCGCCGTGAACGGCGTGCCCGATGACCTCCTTCCCCGGGGAGCCGCCTGGTCGGACACCTACGCCAGGCCGTACGGCTCCCGGACGTGCCCCGACCCGGCGGCTCCCCGCCCGCGCGACCGCATCGCGGACAGAAGCCGTCCGCGACCACGGCTACCGTGCACGGCATGACGCCCAAGGCACGTACGACGAACGCCCCCGTTCTCGGCCTCCGCGCCCTCAACCGGGCCACCCTGGCCCGGCAGTTGCTGCTGCGCCGCGCGCCGCTGTCCGCCGAGGCGGCCGTCGCACACCTCGTCGGGGTCCAGGCCCAGAACGTGAAGCCCCCGTACTACGCGCTCGCCGCCCGCCTCGACGGCTTCACGCCCGACGCCCTGTCCGCGCCGATGGCCGACCGGCGAGTCGCCCGCCTCGTCACCATGCGCTCGACCATCCACACCCACACCGCCGACGACTGCCTCACCCTGCGCCCGCTGGTCCAGGCCGCCCGCGACCGGGAACTGGGCAACTTCCGCAAGGGACTCGTGTGCGTCGACCTGGACCGGCTGACCGTCCTCGCCCGTGAACTGGTCGAGGCGGAGCCGCGCACCATGGGGCAGCTGCGCGAGGCGCTGCTCGCCGAGTGGCCCGACGCCGACCCGCAGGCCCTCTCGGTCGCCGCCCGCTGCCGGCTCCCGCTGGTGCAGGTGACACCGCGCGGCCTGTGGGGGAGGAGCGGTCAGGTCACGCTCACCACCGCCGAGCACTGGCTCGGCCGCCCCGCGACGCCCGCCCCGGCCCCGGACGGGACGGTGCTGCGCTACCTCGCCGCCTTCGGGCCGGCCTCCGTGAAGGACATGCAGACCTGGGCGGGCCTGACCCGCCTGAGGGACGCCTTCGAACGGCTCCGTCCCCGCCTCGTCACCTTCCGGGACCCGAACGGCACCGAGCTGTTCGACCTGCCCGACGCGCCCCGTCCCGACCCAGACACGCCCGCGCCGCCGCGCTTCCTGCCCGAGTTCGACAACCTGCTCCTCTCCCACGCCGACCGCACCCGCCTCGTCCCGCCCGAGTACAAGGGCCGCACCTGGAAGGGAAACCTGGCCCACCGCGTCCTGCTCGTCGACGGCTTCGTGGCCGGACTGTGGAAGCTGGACGACGCCCTCGTCGTCGAACCCTTCGGCCGTCTCACCGGCGCACAGCGCGACGAGGTCGTGGCGGAGGGGAAGCGGATGCTGGCGACGATGCACCCGGAGGGTGGGTACGGCATCCGCTTCGGGACGGTGCGCGGCTGACATGGAGAGGGGGCGTTGCGGGCCGCTCGTGGAGGCCCGCAACGCCCCCCGGTCTGTCACCTGAGGGTTACTCAGGAGCCTTGCGCGGTCGGCACACTGCGGGCGGTCCCGCCGGGCAGGCGCGCGACGGCGGAGGGAGCGGTGGATCCGGTGCGGACGAGCCCGAACATGAGTCTCCTCAAGTTTTGCCGGTGGGGGGTCGCACGGGCGTGGGGGGTTGCACGGGAGTCTCGGGACAGACCCCCGTATGCCCGGGCGAGCGGCACGTGCACACGCTAGAACCGGCGGCGGAGACCACCCAATGAGGGAACCCCCTAGGTGAGCCCGGCAGGGAAAACCCTCGGTCGGCGCGCGCCAAACCCCGGCCGGTCAGCCCCTCCGGGTCACTCCTCCCGCCGGCCCGCCGCCAGTCTGACGATGTCGACCCGGGACCGGATCCCCAGCTTGCGGTAGACCCGGGTCAGCGTCGCCTCGACGGTCTTGACGCTGACGAACAGGCGGCCGGCGATCTCCCGGTTGGTGGCACCCTCCATGACCAGGGCCGCCACCTGACGCTCCATCGAGGCGAGCCCCGCCAGCGCGTCGGGAACGGCGGGCGGCGCCGGGAGCGGCTCGGCCGTCCGGGCCGCCACCGCCGCCTCCACCTGCCGCAGCCAGGGCAGCGCCCGGCAGCGCCGGAACAGCCGGGCAGCCTCGTCGTACGCCCCCGCCCCCGCCCCCGCCCCCGACCCCGCCGCCCGTCCCGGCCGGTCCGCCCGCAGTTCCGCCAGCGCGAAGGCGGCCCGCGCCTCCTCCAGGCCGTAGCCCAGCCCGGCGAGCCGTTCCCGCGCCGACACCAACCGCGTGACGGCGGACCGGTGTTCGCCGCGCGCCGCCCGCACCAGCGCCTCGGCCCGGTCCAGTACCGCGAGCACACTCCCGCGCCCGAGCCGCAGCGCGTGCGCCCGCGTGACCTCGATGACGTCCAGGGCCTCGGCCGGCTCCCCGGTCCGCACCAGCGCCTCGGCGAGGTCGCCCTGCCACCGGCCCCGCGCCGGGTCGGTGATGCCCGCGCCCGCCTCCAGCTCCCGTACCCGGCGCAGCGCCCGCACCGCCGCCTCCGCGTCGCCCGCGACGAGGCTCGCGTGACCCAGCGCGGCCAGCGCCCGCGACAGGTACACGGCGTCGCCGTCCTCCTCGGTCCGCCGCACCGCCTCCCGCGCCAGCGTGACCGCCCGCCGCACGTCCCCGCCGGCCGCCTCGGCGAGCGCGGCCTGCATCGCGCCCGCGCCCTCCCCGATGCCCGCGTCGCGGGCCAGCGTGAGGCTCTCCCGGGACAGTTCCAGGGCCCGGCCGCAGTGCCCGGAGTGCAGCTCGGTCTCGGCCAGGAAGCGCAGGTAGTGGACCTCGCTCTCGGCCATGCCGCGCCGGCGCACCTCGCGCAGCAGCCCGGTGACGGCGGTGCGCGCCTCGGCCAGCCGGTCGTTCATCACCAGCCACCGGAACCGGGAGGAACCGGCCCCGTTGTGATGGCAGGCCACCCGCGGGTCCTGCGGCTCCGCCAGGGCCCGCCCGATGGTCGCCGGGGCGCCCGGATGCCCCATCAGCGTCTCGGCCTGCGCCTGGAACGCCAGCGCGAGCAGCTCGGTGCGCCGGTCCCCGGCCTCGGCCGCCAGCCGGGCGGCGTGCGCGGCCTCCTCGCGGCCCTGCGCGAAGTCGCCCTGCACCACCAGGGAGCGCCACGCCAGCTGGTAGTGGACCAGGGCGAGCAGGCGCGGGTCGTCGCCCGCGTCGGCGAGGGCCTGCGGGAAGGCGGCGTCGACGTCGCCGATCGCCTGCCCGGCGGCCTCGATCACCACCATCCAGGCCCGTACCCGCTCGCCGGGCGCGCCGGCCCGGGTCAGCACCTCACGGGCGATGTCCCGGGCGAGGTCCGGCTCGCCCGCGGTGATCGCGTCCTCGGCGGCCGTGAGCCGGCGCTCGTCCGGGCCCGGTGCGCTGTCCGGCGGGGTGTGCCGGGCCGCGAGCAGCCCCAGCGACGCGGCCACCGACGGCGCCCCGCGGTCCCGGGCCAGCGCGGCGGCCTCGGCCAGCCGGGCCGCCACCTCCGGGTCGGTGCCGGTGGTGGCCAGGGCCAGGTGCCGGGCGCGCTCGATCGGGTCGGAGGCCGCCGTGGACAGCGCGGCGTGCGCGGCCCGCCGCTCCGGCGCCGGCGCCTCCGCGTACAGCGCGGCCGAGATCAGCGGGTGCGCGAACCGTACGGCGGGTCCCTCCGGGTCGGTCGCCAGCAGTCCCAGCGTCGCCGCCTGCGCCGTCTCGGCCTCGGCGTTCTCCCGGCCCGCCGCGTGCAGCAGCGCCGGGGTGGGACGGGCGCCGGCGCTCGCGACCAGGAGGGTGCGGCGCGCCTCGTCCGACAGCATCCCCAGGCGGGTCAGGACCAGGGCGCGCAGCGAGGTCGGCACGGGCAGCGGCTCACCCGGCCGGGGCGGGGTGGGGCTCTCGGCCAGCGCCCGGCCCAGCTCCAGCGCGAACAGGGGGTTGCCGCCGCTGGTGCGGTGGATGTCGCGGACCGTGGAGCGGGGCAGGCCCGAGTAGCCCCGTTCGTCGAGCAGCGCCGACACCTGCGCGCGGGTCAGCGGGCCGAGCCGTACCGCGCGGGTGTCCGGCGGGGACGCGCGCAGGTGGCGGTCGTACTCCGCGCCCTCCGCCCGAGGCTCCTCGGTGCGCACCGCGCACAGCAGCCGTACGGGGGTGTCGCCCAGGCGGCGGGCGGCGAAGCCGAGGAGTTCGGCGCTGGCCGGATCCAGCCACTGCAGGTCGTCGGCGACGACCAGCACGGGTCCCTCGGCGGCGAGGGCGCGCAGGGCGGAGAGCACGGCCAGGCGCAGCGCCAGCCCGTCGCGCTGGAGCGTGGACTCGCCGCGGCCGGTGAGCGCCGACTCCAGGGCGGTGCGCTGGGCGGTGGGCAGGGCGTCGGAGACCTGGTCCAGGACCATGCCCAGGAGGTCGGCGAGGGCGAGGAAGGGGAGGTGGGACTCGGATTCGGTGGCGGAGCACCGCAACACCGTGGGCGTGGTGCGGGCATGTTCCGCGGCCAGCGTCCGCAGCACGGTCGACTTCCCGATTCCGGCGGGCCCGTGCAACAGCACACTTCCGCCCCGGGCGAGCTGCTCGCGCGCCGCGCCGAACGACTCCTCCCGCCCGATGACCAGGTCGGAACGGCGCCCCGCAGACTCCGCGAAGTCCCGTCGCACGGTGACCGCTCCCTCCGCATGTCGTGTCCCGGGCAATGTTAGGCAACGTCCCGTGCCTGACGGCGGGGCGACGAGGTGAGGGAAATAACAAGGCGGCAAAACCGAGTACGGCGTACGGCGAAGGGAGAGCCGACGGGCCATGCCGCGAACGGCACCGAAGCGCTACGGCGTCTTGCCGCGAACGGCACCGCAGCGCTACGGCGTCTCGCCGTGAACGGCGCCACGCCGCGAACGGCGCTGTCCCGCTGCCCGCCACGGCGTCACGGCAGCCGGCCCGACCGGCGCGCGGCGGCGACGGCCTCGCCGCGGGTCCGCGCCCCAAGCTTGCGCATGGCCGAGCGCAGATAGCCCTTGACGGTCTCCGGGCCCACCCCGAGCCGTTCGGCCGCCACCGCGTTCGTCGCCCCCGCCGCCACGCAGGCCAGCACGTCCACCTCGCGCGGCGTCAGCCGCACCTCGGGCGCACCGGGCCCGGTCCCGGGCGCCAGCAGCCCGCACGCCCGCAGCAGCTCGTCCCGCAGCGCCGGGTCGTCGATCCGGGGCGCCAGCGCCCGCAGCGCCGCGTGCGCCTCCCGCACCTGCTCCCAGGCGGCGGCGGAACCCGCGGGCTCGCGCACCGGCTGCGGCCGGGCCGCCGCCAGCAGCTCGCCCGCCTCGTCCCGCAGCACCAGCGACTGCTCCACGTCCCGCGCCACCGCCACGGCCGCGCCCAGCGTGCGCTCGCCCAGCGGCTGGGCCGAACGCAGGGCTCCGTACAGCACGCCGCGCACCCGGCGCCGTACGACCACCGGCACCGCCACCACCGAGCGCAGGCCCTCGGCGGCGACGTGAAGGTCGTACTCGTGGCTGATCTGCCGGGAGACGGAGTAGTCGGTCACCGCGCAGGGCCGCGACAGCGCCACCGCCTTGCCGCCCAGGCCGTTGCCGGAGGTCACCGCCAGGGCGCTGAGCGCGGCCGTCGCGGTGCCGCTCAGCTCGCTGATCCGCACCTGCCGCCGCCCCGACTCAACCAGCCCGCCGAAGGCGACCGGCAGCCCGGTCGTACGCCGCAGCCGCACCAGCGCGCTGCGGATCTCCACCCCGTCGGCCGCGTCCACCGCCACTCGTTCCGCCTTCCCCGCGCCCGTCCCGGGGCGCACACCCCCGTTCGGGGGTAGTGAGACCTGCATCACGGATTACACGATGGCAGAGAGCCGCCCGGCAAGGTCCGGCACGAAGGAGGACAGATGACGACGGCCACGGAGCTGTTCCGCAGCGCACGGGACTTCCTGCTGGAGCACCGCGAGGACTACACCGCCGCCTACGAGGGGTTCACCTGGCCCCGCCCCGAGCACTTCAACTGGGCGCTGGACTGGTTCGACGCCATCGCCGAGGGCAACGGGCGCACCGCGCTGCACATCGCCGAGGAGGACGGCTCCGAGGTCCGGGTCTCCTTCGCCGAGATGTCCGCCCGCTCGAACCGGGTCGCCAACCGGCTGCGCGAGTGGGGCGTCGGTCCCGGGGACCGCATCCTCGTCATGCTCGGCAACCAGGCCGAACTGTGGGAGACCGCGCTCGCCGCGATGAAGCTGCGCGCCGTCGTCATCCCGGCCACCCCGCTGCTCGGCCCCGCCGACCTGCGCGACCGCGTCGACCGGGGCCGGGTGCGGCACGTGATCGTGCGCTCCGAGGACACCGGCAAGTTCGCCGACGTGCCCGGCGACTACACGCGCGTCGCGGTCGGCGGGACGACGGAGCCGGGCTGGCGACCCTACGAGGAGGTGTACACGGCCTCCGACGCCTTCGCCCCCGACGGCCCCACCGCCGCCGGCGACCCGCTGATGCTGTATTTCACCTCGGGCACCACCGCCCGCCCCAAGCTGGTCGAGCACACCCACGTGTCGTACCCCGTCGGGCACCTGGCGACCATGTACTGGATCGGGCTCAAGCCCGGCGACGTGCACCTGAACATCTCCTCGCCCGGCTGGGCCAAGCACGCCTGGTCGAACCTGTTCGCGCCGTGGAACGCCGAGGCGACCGTCTTCCTGTACAACTACACGCGGTTCGACGCGACCCGCCTGATGGCCGAGATGGACCGAGGCGGCGTCACCACCTTCTGCGCCCCGCCGACCGTGTGGCGGATGCTCATCCAGGCCGACCTGGCGCAGCTCGCCACTCCGCCCCGCGAGGTCGTCGCGGCCGGTGAGCCGCTCAACCCCGAGGTGATCGAGCAGGTCCGCCGGGTGTGGGGCCGGACCGTCCGGGACGGCTTCGGCCAGACCGAGACCGCCGTCCAGGTCTCCAACAGCCCCGGCCAGGTGCTGAAGACCGGCTCGATGGGCCGCCCCAGCCCCGGCTACCGCGTCGAACTCCTCGACCCGGTGACCGGCGCGCCCGGTGCCGCCGAGGGCGAGATCGCCCTGGACCTCGCCGAGAGCCCCGTCGGCCTGATGACCGGCTACCACGGCGACCCCGACCGCACGGCGGAGGCGATGGCCGGCGGCTACTACCGCACCGGCGACATCGGCGCCCGCGACGAGGACGGCTACCTCACCTACGTGGGCCGGGCCGACGACGTGTTCAAGGCCAGCGACTACAAGATCAGCCCCTTCGAGCTGGAGAGCGCCCTGCTGGAGCACGAGGCGGTCGCCGAGGCGGCGGTCGTACCGGCCCCGGACGAACTGCGCCTGGCCGTGCCGAAGGCGTACATCGTGCCGGCGGCGGGCTGGGAGCCGGGCCCCGACACCGCGAAGGTGCTGTTCGAGCACTCCCGCCAGACCCTCGCCCCCTACAAGCGCGTCCGGCGCCTGGAGTTCGGCGAGCTGCCCAAGACGGTCTCCGGCAAGATCCGCCGCATCGAACTGCGCGAGGCCACGGCGGCCGGCTCCCAGGACGAGTACCGCGAGGAGGACTTTCGGTGACCGAGCCACAGCAACTCTCCTACGCCCACGGCACCAGCACCACCCCGCTCCTCGGCGACACCGTCGGCGCCAACCTCGACCGCGCCATCGCCGCCCACCCGGGCCGCGAGGCCCTGGTCGACGTACCGTCCGGACGGCGCTGGACCTACGCCGAGTTCGGCGCGGACGTCGACGAGGTGGCGCGCGGGCTGCTGGCGAAGGGCGTCGCCAAGGGCGACCGGGTCGGCATCTGGGCGGTCAACTGCCCCGAGTGGGTCCTCGTCCAGTACGCCACCGCCCGCATTGGCGCGATCATGGTGAACGTCAACCCCGCCTACCGGGCGCACGAGCTGGAGTACGTCCTCAAGCAGTCCGGCATCACCGTGCTGGTCGCCTCCCTCGCCCACAAGAGCAGCGACTACCGGGCGATCGTGGACCAGGTCCGCGGCCGGTGTCCGGAGCTGCGCGAGACCGTCTACATCGGCGACCCGTCCTGGGAGGCGCTGACGGCGGCCGCCGCCTCCGTGCCGCCGGAGCGGCTGACCGCGGCGGCGGCCGGGCTGAGCTGCGACGACCCGGTCAACATCCAGTACACCTCCGGCACGACCGGCTTCCCGAAGGGCGCCACCCTCTCCCACCACAACATCCTCAACAACGGCTACTGGGTGGGCCGTACGGTCGGCTACACCGAGCAGGACCGGGTGTGCCTTCCGGTGCCCTTCTACCACTGCTTCGGCATGGTCATGGGCAACCTGGG
This sequence comes from Streptomyces sp. AC602_WCS936, assembly GCF_019049125.1. Lineage (NCBI taxonomy): Bacteria > Bacillati > Actinomycetota > Actinomycetes > Kitasatosporales > Streptomycetaceae > Streptomyces > Streptomyces sp. AC602_WCS936. Next base: position 38,704 of record NZ_JAGMUF010000003.1, read on the forward strand.
CATCACCTCCCACGCCGCCTGCATCGTCATCCCCGCCCCGTCCTTCGATCCGACGGCGACGCTGGAGGCGGTGCAGCGGGAACGGTGCACGTCCCTGTACGGCGTACCGACCATGTTCATCGCGGAACTGAACCACCCGGACTTCGCGTCCTACGACCTCACCTCCCTGCGCACCGGCATCATGGCGGGCTCGCCCTGCCCGGTGGAGGTGATGAAGCGGGTGGTCGCCGAGATGCACATGGCGGAGGTCTCCATCTGCTACGGCATGACCGAGACCTCTCCGGTCTCCCTCCAGACCCGGATGGACGACGACCTCGAACACCGCACCGGCACCGTCGGCCGCGTCCTGCCCCACATCGAGGTGAAGGTCGTCGACCCGGTGACCGGCGTGACCGTGCCGCGCGGCGAGGCCGGTGAACTGCGCACCCGCGGCTACAGCGTGATGCTCGGCTACTGGGACGAGCCCCGGAGGACCGCCGAGGCCATCGACGAGGGCCGCTGGATGCACACCGGGGACCTGGCGGTGATGCGCGAGGACGGCTACGTCGAGATCGTCGGCCGCATCAAGGACATGATCATCCGGGGCGGCGAGAACATCTACCCCCGCGAGGTCGAGGAGTTCCTCTACGGCCATCCGAAGATCGCGGACGTCCAGGTCGTCGGCGTACCGCACGAGCGCTACGGCGAGGAGGTGCTGGCCTGCGTCATCCCGCGCGACGCGGCCGACCCGCTCACCCTGGAGGAACTGCGCGCCTACTGCGCGGACCGGCTGGCCCACTACAAGGTGCCCAGCCGCCTGCAGCTCCTCGACACCTTCCCGATGACCGTCTCGGGGAAGGTACGCAAGGTGGAGCTGAGGCAGCGGTACGGCGGCTGACGGGCCCGGCCCTCACTGGATGAGTTCGAGGTGCGGGTGGTCCGCGGACACCGGGCAGGCGTGGAGCTGCAGGCTGTGGCCGCCGGCGATGACGGTACGGGTGTAGTTGGCCGGCGGAACACCGGGGGGAAGCGGGTCGCGGGCCCCGTCCCCTTCGGGGGCCCAGCTCTCGGTGCCGCTGTTCCATTCGGTCGAGGCGATGGTCAGCAGCGGCTCCAGCCCCGCGCCGCACGCGGAGCAGGTCCGGGGCACGGGATCGGTGAGACCCCACCGGGACCAGCCTCCCACCTTCCAACCGGGGGAGACGGACAGCTTGTTCGTGTAGAACGAGTCCGGGGCCACGGCGTAGGAGGCGTCCACCGCCGCTCCGGCCGCCTGCCACCTGTCCCAGTCCGCCAGCTGCTCCTGGAGTTCCTTGCCCAGCTCCGGGAAACCGGGGTACTCGGTGACTTCCTCGGGCGAGAGCAGGCACGGCTGGGGAAGGTAGCCGGGGAACTCGACCGCGGGCGGTTCGGGGGGTGCTTCGAGGACATCGGTGACCGTGGCGGCGGACCGCCAGAACAGCGCGGTCCTGGGGTGCTCCGGGTGGTCGAAGGGACACCACAGCACCTGGAGCAGATCGGCCTCGACCTGCCCGGGCGGGCGCAGCGAGGGGATGTCCCGCAGGTACAGCTGGGCCACGGGCAGCATGGCGATCGGCCCTCCGGGCCACGGCTGGTCGCCGTCGGCCAGGTCCTCGAACGCCCAGTCGTCGGCCTCGTGCTCGTCGTACTCGTCGTGGTCGTCCTGTCGCGTGCCCGGCGCCACGATGCCCCGGTCCTCCCGCTCCCCTTCCAGGGAGAAGGCGGCGCCCACCTGGTCGCAGGTGTGCGGGCCCTCGCAGAACGGCCAGGGTTCGTCGGCGGGCCACAGCAGCGGCCCGCCGACCGAACTGTCGTGCCGGGAGGGCGACCCGGCCCGAGGGTGCAGCCGGGTCGCCGTGCGCGCCAGGGGGGCCAGTTGAGGGAAGAGCGCGGTGACGACGAGCGGCCGCGGCGGGGTGGTGCGACTCATACTGGCTCCCGGTGGCGTGAATCGGCTGGTTTAGTTTCCGAGGTTGTACTTCCCGGTCTTGCCCTTGGTGTTGGGAATGTAGACGTCGGGGAACAGCGGCTGCGACGTTCCGTCCGCCCGCTGGATGGTAGCGGTCATCGTGACCCCCATCGGGATCGTGCTGGTGGCGTCCTGGTAGTCGGGCGTGACCTGGTACAGGATCGCGTCGTTCGGTCCGAAGGCGCTGTTGGCCACCGCCTTCTGGGCCGCGAACTCGTAGGTTCGCATGCTGGGTGTTCCGGTGTTCATGCCCACCTGCCAGCACGGGGTGAGGTTGTCCGGACCGCCGTCCGTGCGCCCGCCCTTTCCGCCGAGGATGTTGGCGATCAGGTGACACCGGGCGAGCCCGGTCGTGGGGAAGTGCTGGTCGCGGTACAGCCGTGCGTCCTCCCAGCCGGTGATGTCCCCCTCGGCGTCGCTGCCCGTGCCGAGCTGCTTGCCGATGCACGCCTGGGCCGTGGACGCCCGGGTACCCGCCGGACCGAGCGGGTTGGTGGTCTTGTTGGTGTGTGGGACCGGTTCGGTGGTGTTCTTGATCCACCCGTTGCCGGAAGGCAGTGCCCCGGTCGACCAGTTCTTGAGGCAGTCGCCCTGCGGCTCGGGTGCCGACGCGGTGATGTTCACCATGAACTGCTCGGCCTCCAGCACTCGCTGGTTCGCGAAGCCGTCGGAGAGCTGCTGCTCGGCGGACCGGTTGTCCGCGAGCGGGACGTGGGCGCGCACGCAAGGGCTGCCGGTGCCGCCGTCCAGTACGTAGACGTCCCACCCTCCGCTGCTGTAGTTGGGGATGACCTCGGTGCACTGAGCGCCGTCGGTTCCTCCTTCGTGGGTGGCCGCGAAGGGGAACTCGCCGCAGCTGTCGCCCGGGATGTCCGTCCGGGCCTGGAACGGCTTCGAACTCCCGCTTCCGCAGGTCCTGCTCGTGCGGTCGGCGATGCCGCTCTTCGCCCGGGTCAGCGGCTTGTCACGGCCCCAGCCGTCGGCGAGGTTCCGCTGCGCCCACAGGTAGGCGCCCGCCGCGGCACTCGAGCTCGACGTCGCGCTCATGTCGACGACCGCCATGTACGAGGGCACGACGCAGCCGGGACCGGGCGTGCCGGTGGAACTGGTGGTGTCACGGACGGCGTCGTCGCAGCGGATCTTCCTCGGGTTGCTCCATGAGGCGTTCGGGTCCGTGATCTGGGCGCCGGGAGAGGTGACGTACAGCTGGTAGGATGTCGTGAACTCGGCCGCCTTCCCGGCGCCCGGGGAGGAGGAGTAGGTCACGTAGCCGTTGACGGACTTGCCCTTGACCAGGTCGCCTCCCCACCACGGGGCGGGCTTGGTCACCTTGCAGCCGGTCGTGCACGCGGCTCTGAGTTTCGCGGTCAGGGACGTGACGGCCCCGGTCGCGCCGGTCATGGCCACCGTGACGTACTCGTTCCACTTCGGTTTCGCGAGTTCGGCGGGCAGGAGGGCACTCGTCGCGACGCTCAGCGTGCCGGTGCCCAGCTGCTTCCCGGTGCTGTCCTTGAGCACGTACAGCACGGTCAGGCCACTCACGCAGTAGCCGAAGCGGCTGTAGTTCCACTGCCCGGGGTTGGTGATCTCGCAGGTGGCCTCGTTGGCGGCGGCGGCCGGGGCCGACTGCTGCGCGGCGGCGAGGGGCTGCCGGCCGGTTCGCGTCACCGGCGTGGTGCTCATGGTGACGCAGGCCTCCACCGCACCCGCCCTGCGCTCGCGGGAGCCGGCCGGCGTGGGCCGGCAGTGCTCCCCGGGAGTCACCGGGACCGGCTCGGTCTCGACGGGGGCGGAGGTGTCCGGCAGGTCGGCGAGGTCGATCCGGTCGACCTGGCGCCCGAGCTGCTCCGGCGCCTTCGGCGTCTCCTGCGCCGGGGCCATGGCCGTCGTGGTGGCGCCCAGCGCCATGACGGCCAGCAGGGAGAGGACCACGCGCCGGGACCGGGTTGCTCGGGCCGCCCGGGAGCGCCGTGGTCGCGGCGGTCTGAAGCGCGGTATTCGGGACGACGGTCTCATCGTGCGACTGTCCTTTCAGGGGTGACGGGCCGGCCGTCATGGCCGGCCCGTCGTCCGTCAACTGCCGGGAAGCGCAGGCCGGTCAGGCCGCGAGGACGTAGATGATGTCGGAGACGAGCTCCTTGCCCTCCTCGGCGACCTTGCTGATCACCGGCTTCGCCTTGTTGATGACCGGCTTCAGCAGGCTGCCCCGGCCGAGGGTGGCCAGGTTCAGGGCGGACATCCCCAGGGAGCTGATGAACTCACCGCTGGTGAAGCCGTACTCGATGCCGGTGAAGAGCGTGCCCAGCCCGCCGGCGACCACGGACACCCCGGCGAAGAACGCCGCGCCCACCGCCAGCGGGGGGAAGGCCAGGGAGGCCAGACCGAGACCGGCGGCGATCAGACCCGACGCGGTGCTGACCGTGTTGGCGGCGTCGGCCCACCAGCCGGCGTCCGACCACCAGTCCTCCTTCTCCTCACCGGTGCCGTTCGGGTTCACCTGGTCGTTCTTCTCGTTGTCGGCCGGGTTCCTCCCCTCCTCGCGCTGACGCTGCGCCTCCTCGGCGGCCTCCTGGGCCGCCTGCCTGACCTCGGCCTCGCGCTTCTGCACCTCGATGCGGCGCGCCTCACTGGCCGCCGCCGCGGCGGTGGCCTTGTCCCTGCCCGCCTCCAGCGCGGACTGGCGGGCACTCGCGGCGGAGGCCTGGGCGTTGTAGGCGGACTGCTGTGCCGAACGGGCCGCGTCGATGGCCTTGTTCGCGGAGTAGTTCGCCGACCGGGAGGCGTTGCGCGCGGTCGCCGCCGCCGACGTGGCCCGGTTCGCCGAGGCCTGTGCCGCCGCCGCCGACTTGTCCGCGGCGGCGGCGTTGTTCTTCGCCTGGTCGGCGTAGTCGTCCGCCGTGCTCGCCGCGTCGACCGCCTTGTCGGCCCACTCCTGGGCCTCGCTCGCGGCCTCGCGGGCGTTCGCCGCCGCCTTGGACGCCAGCGCCGCGTTCTCCTGCGCCTTGTAGGCGATCTTGGCCGCGGCCGCGATCGCCCCGCGGACCGCCGCGACGTGGGTGGCCGAGTCGTGGTCGAGCTGCGCCGCCTTGTACTGCACCTTCTGCACGAAGTTCCGGCGCATCCAGGTGGGGCCCTCCAGAGCCACCTCCCCGTGGGACTTGACGTACTCGCCCCCGTTGGCGATCGCCGTGGCGGTGGCCACCGCGTCGTCCTCCCGCATGGCCTCGGGGTAGGTGCGGTCGAAGAAGTCCTGAAGTGCCTCCGGGGTGTTCTTGTCCAGCGCGTCGTTGGCCGCCCGGACGACCGCCTTGCCCGGGTTCTGGCCGATGATGCGGGAGATCTGCACCCGGTTGTCGTCCTGCGAGGCCCGGATCACTCCCGAGGTGAGGAAGTCGCCCACCGCCGTGGAAGTGGAGCTCGCCAGCGCCGTGTGGGCCGCCTCCGCGATGGCGGGGCTGGATATCTGGGCGATGTAGAGGACGGTTTCGCGGTCGTCCTGGTGCTGGGCGAGGGCCCGGTCGAGGTCGATCCAGGAGAGCACCTCGTTGTCGCCGCCGGCCAGCGCGAACCGGGCCGCCTCCCGCGTCCACGAGCCCTTGGCCTCCAGCAGGCCGGTGGCGGCCCGGCGTCCCAGCGTGACGGCGAGCGGCAGGTCACCGGTCTCGTACAGGGCCTTCTCCGCCGCCGCGATGAGGTCCTTGACGGCCTGCTCGGTCTGCTCCTCCTGCTTCCTCTTGTCCTCGAACTCGGCCTGTTCCTCGGCCTCGATCCGGGACAGCAGCCGGGCCTCGTCCATGGCCTGCAGCTTGTCCTGCTCCAGACGGGCCAGTTCCGCCTCCCGGGCGGCCTTCTCCACCGCCAACGCGTCCTCGACCGCCTTGGTGGCGTTGTTCGCCGCCTCCAAGGCCTTGGCCGCGTGCGCGGTGGACTTGTTGGCGTAGTCGACGGCCTGACCCGCGTACTTCACCGCCTCCTCGGCAGCCTCGGCCGCGTTCTCCGCGTGTGTGGCGGCGGAGTTGGCGGCGTCGCGTGCCGTGCGTGCCGCGGCGGCGGCGGTGTTCGCGAGGGCCTGGGCGGTGGAGGCGGCGTTGGTGGCGCGGTTGGCGGCGGTCGTCGCGATCGAGGCCTGGCGCTTGGCCTCGGCGGCCTCGGACTGCGCGGCGCCGGAGGCCGCTGCGGCCTGCGCGGCGGCGTTGGCGGCCGCGGCGGAGTTCCGGGCGGCGTTGGCGGCCGAGTGGCCGGCGTTCGCGGCCTGCGCGGTGGCGGCCGCGGCGTAGTCGGCGGCCTTGGCCGCGGACCGGGCCTTCGCGGCCCCGTTGCGGGCGGCGATCGCCGCGTTCTTGGCCGCCTCGGTGTTGTCGGCGTCCCGCGAGGCGGCGATGGCGGCGTTGTAGGCGCGCGAGGCGGCGTTGCCGGCTGTCGCGGCCGCCTGGGACGCCGCCGCCGCGGCCCAGGAGGCACGGCGCGAGGCGGTCACGGCGGCGTTGGAGGCGGCGATGGCGTTGCGGGCGGCGTTCGCCGCGCCCTTGGCGGCGCTCGCCGCCTTGCGGGCCGCCGCGGCGGACCTCTTCACGTCCTCCTTGGCGGCGGCCGCCTCCGCGACGGCCTTCTCGGCGGCTTCCTTGGCCTTCGCGGCGGCGGTCTCGGCGCGCGCGGCGGCCTCGACGGCCTGGTCGGTCTGCGCCTGAGCCCGCTTGCCCTCCCGTTCGACGACCGCGACGAGTTCCGCGATGGTGGCCGACTCCTGGTCCCGCGCCCGGGCGATGTGCTGGCCGGTGTCGAGGAACCACTCGATGTCCGTCGCCGTGCCGCTCAGGGCCCGGCCCGCGTACTTGCGCACCTCGGGCCCGGCGTCGACCAGCATCGCGGTGACCTGGACCCTGGCGTCCTCCAGGCGGGCCTCGTACTGGCCGTCGACGAGGAACGCCTCGAGCGCCTCCCGGGTGCCGCTCTCCAGAGCGGCCGAGGCCTCCCGCCGGACGGCCCTCTCACCGCTCGCCAGCACGGTGGACGTCGCCACGCTCAGGTCCTCGAGCAGCGCGTCCTTGAACCCCTCGTCCAGGAAGGCCGCGATGGCGGCGTCCCCGTTGTCGAGGGCGGTGCCCGCCTCGCGGCGCAGACCCTTGCCGGAGCGGGCGAGGTACCGGGTGACGGCGACCCGGTTGTCCTCCGTCCTGACCCTGGGCAGGGTCTCGGTGAGGAACGCCTGGACCTCGGCGTCGGTGCCGTGGAGCACGTACTCCGCCGCCGCCCTGGTGGCCCGGCCGCCGGTCAGCCAGGCCTTGACCACCTTCGCGCGGTCGGTGTCCGGCAGAGTGAGCGAGTCGGCCGGGTCCGCGTCCGCGGCCGAGGCGCGCGTGGGCAGGGCGAGCGACAAGGGAGTGGAGGCCACGGCGGCCACGGCGGCGGCCGTCGTCAGGAGCCGTCTGCGGCTCCAGAACATCGTCTGCATAAGAAGGTCGTCCTCGTCGTCTGTGGTGAGCAACAGCGAATGTGAGTTCGAGCTGAACCCATTCAAGGGGGCCGCGAATGGGAAATCAATGTCACCGGGAGGGAGTTGAGGAAGTGTCAGGTGCGCGGGGCGGCCGCACCGCCGGCTCTGCATGAGACCTTCACATTTGGGCGCACAACCTTCCCGGAAGATGGCGGAAGTCACACGCCTTCTTCAAGTGAGGCCCGCTTTGCGGTACTTCAGGCGGTGGACGCGACCGCCGGGTGGGCGGTCTCATGGCAGGGACCAGCGAAACCGGTACCTCGAACGCCGGCGATTTCCGGAAGGTCTTCGACGAATTCGGGGCAGGGGGAATTCGAGGGCGGCTTCACGGCGATCGACGGTGGTGAATAGCCCGGCGGTCGTTTCCGGGCGGTATTCCGAGTTTCAGCCGGCCGTGGCGTCCAGCGCCACGGCCGGCGCGTTGACGGGGCGCGGCACACCGGCCGGGTCGAGGACGAAGAGCGGCACGCCCAGCAGGTCGGCGCGGGCGCGGGCCTGCTCGGCGTACCCGGCCAGGGAGAAGTAGACGGGGGCGGCGGACTCCGCCATGGCCGTCAGCCACAGGCACTCCACGTCCCGCGCCGAGGCCGGGCCCACCGTCGGGTCCACCTGGACCACGAGGCCGGGCGCGGCCAGCCCGATGCCGGCCACGGGCCGCTGGTCGGCGCGCCGGACGTCCCGGTGCCCCAGCCCGCGCAGATACAGCACCGCGGCGGTGACCGCGTCGCGCGCGGTACGGATCGGCACGGACCGGTGGGCCGGCACCCGGGAACCCGGCGTGCGCCCGGACCGCCCCGCGGCCGCCGGGTCCACCGGCACGCGCAGCACCGTCCCGCACGGACAGCCCAGCTCCGGGCGCGGCCACCGGCTCTGCGCCCCGCAGGCCGCGCAGCGCAACCCGATCCACTCCTCGTCCCAGCTCCGGTGAGTGACGGGGGTGGCGGCCCGGCACGGATCGAGCTCGGGGGTGACGGGCTCCCCGCACGCACAGGGGTACGACGGTGCCGTGTAGCGGTGCCGGCGCCCGCAGGCGGTGCAGCACACCGAGACGGTCTCGGACATGACGCCCATCGTCCTCCCTTGACGGCCTTCGGCTGCCCACTTACATTACTTCCAGATCGTAGAAATCAATTTCCATCATACGGAAAACTGGAAATTCTCAGTAAGTCGCTACGGAAGAGCTCACCGCGGGGCGCGACGGGAGTGCGAATCCGACAGCCGAAGCAGGAGTACTCGATGGCTCGTATGACCGCTGCCCGAGCGGCAGTTGAGATCCTCAAGCGCGAGGGCGTCACCGACGCGTTCGGTGTGCCGGGCGCGGCGATCAACCCCTTCTACGCGGCGCTCAAGGCCTCCGGCGGCGTCAACCACACCCTCGCCCGGCACGTCGAGGGCGCCTCGCACATGGCCGAGGGCTACACCCGCACCCACCCGGGCAACATCGGCGTCTGCATCGGCACCTCCGGGCCGGCCGGCACCGACATGATCACCGGCCTCTACTCGGCGATCGGCGACTCGATCCCGATCCTGTGCATCACCGGCCAGGCGCCGACCGCGGTGATCCACAAGGAGGACTTCCAGGCCGTCGACATCGCCTCCATCGCCAAGCCGGTCACCAAGATGGCGGTGACCGTCCTGGAGGCCGCACAGGTCCCCGGCGTCTTCCAGCAGGCCTTCCACCTGATGCGCTCCGGCCGCCCCGGCCCGGTCCTGATCGACCTGCCGATCGACGTCCAGATGACGGAGATCGAGTTCGACCCGGAGACCTACGAGCCGCTGCCGGTCTACCGCCCGGTCGCCAGCCGCGCCCAGATCGAGAAGGCCATCGGCCTGCTCAACGCCTCCGAGCGCCCGCTGATCGTGGCCGGCGGCGGTGTCATCAACGCCGACGCCGCCGACCTCCTCGTCGAGTTCGCCGAGCTGACCGGCACCCCGGTCGTGCCCACCCTGATGGGCTGGGGCCTGCTGCCCGACGACCACGAGCTGAACGCCGGCATGGTCGGCCTCCAGACCTCGCACCGCTACGGCAACGCGACCTTCCTGGAGTCGGACTTCGTCCTCGGCATCGGCAACCGCTGGGCCAACCGCCACACCGGCAAGCTGGACGTCTACACCGCCGGCCGCAAGTTCGTCCACGTCGACGTCGAGCCGACCCAGATCGGCAAGATCTTCGCCCCGGACTACGGCATCGCCTCCGACGCCAAGGCCGCGCTGGAGCTGTTCGTCGAGGTCGCCAAGGAGCTGAAGGCGGCCGGCAAGCTGCCCGACCGCACCGCGTGGTCCGCCTCCGCCCAGGAGCGCAAGGCCACCCTCCAGCGCCGTACGCACTTCGACGACATCCCGATCAAGCCGCAGCGCGTCTACGAGGAGATGAACAAGGCCTTCGGCCCGGAGACCCGGTACGTCTCCACCATCGGCCTCTCGCAGATCGCCGGCGCCCAGATGCTGCACGTCTACCGCCCGCGGCACTGGATCAACTGCGGCCAGGCCGGCCCGCTCGGCTGGACCGTCCCGGCCGCGCTCGGCGTCGCCAAGGCCGACCCGGAGGCCCAGGTCGTGGCGCTCTCCGGCGACTACGACTTCCAGTTCATGATCGAGGAACTGGCCGTCGGCGCGCAGCACAAGATCCCCTACGTGCACGTCCTGGTCAACAACTCCTACCTGGGCCTGATCCGCCAGGCGCAGCGGGCGTTCGACATCGACTTCCAGGTCAAGCTGGAGTTCGAGAACATCAACTCGCCCGAGCTGGGCGTCTACGGCGTCGACCACGTCAAGGTCGCCGAGGGCCTGGGCTGCAAGGCGATCCGGGTCACCGACCCGAACGAGCTGGGCGCGGCCCTGGAGCAGGCCAAGAAGCTCGCCGCCGAGCACCAGGTGCCGGTCGTCGTCGAGGCGATCCTGGAGCGCATCACCAACATCTCCATGTCGGGCACCAACGACATCAGCAACGTCATGGAGTTCGAGGAGCTGGCGACCGAGCCGGGGCACGCCCCGACGGCCGTCAAGACGCTGAAGGTCTGACCCGTACCGGAAGCAACGAGGGCGGTCCGTCATCCGACGGGCCGCCCTCGCGCATGTCCGGGACCGGTCGGTCCGCTCAGTCCCCGCCGCCACCGCCTCCGCCGCCCGAGCCACAGCCGCCCGAGTGGTCCCCGTGGCCCGTGCCCCAGCCGCCCGAGACCGAGTCCTCGTACGCGTCGCGCCACCTCAGGAACCTGCCCCGGCCCAGCGAGAAGCGCACTCCTTCGGCCGGGGCGCCCCGGTCCATCAGCCCGGCGCGCAGCGCGAAGCGCGGCAGGAGCAGGCGCAGGGCGGCGTCGCCGTGCAGGGCGACCGCGAGCAGCGTGTCGTCGTCCGACAGCCCGTGCCGGACCGCCGGCAGCGGGTACCGCTCCCGCCAGAACGCCACGCGCCGGCGGGCGCCGCGGGTCGGCCCCAGACCGGGGTAGCGCAGCAGCCCGTCCTCCGCGAGCGGAATGCGCGCCAGGGCCAGCGCGAGGCGCGTATCCGGGTGCCGGACCAGCTCCCGCGCGGTGAGCGGCTCGCGCAGACAGTCCAGGAGGGTCCCCTCGAAGGGTCCCAGTCCGTCCGGTTCCGGCCCCGTCGCGCACAGCGTCCTGCGCGGGCCGGTCTCGACGGCGCCCCGCAGGTGCAGGGCGACCACCGCCACCGTGACGGCGGCTCGCGGCCCGCCGCCCAGCAGCGCGACCTCGTACGGCTCCCACCCGGTCCCCGTGCCACCGTCCATCGCCTCACCCCCGTGTGTCCGGGGATGTGCCCGCCGGCGGGGACGCCTACGCCCGCTTTCAGTCCTCGTGGTGCGCGTGCAGCCCCGGCCAGTCGTCCGGGCCGCCGCCCTGCCACTCGACCAGGTCGCTCTCCTCGACGTCGGTCACGTACAGGTCGGCCAGCCGCAGCAGCTCGGCGACGTCGTCGGTGTGCGAGGCGACACCGAGGGTCTCGTCGCCGGAGGTGACCCGGCGCGATCCGTCCAGGGCGGGGGCGTGGACGACGATGTGCGGATGCTCGGATGGGTGTGCCGTTGCCATGCCTCCAGGCTGCTGCGCGGGCCGGGAATCCGCACCCGGTGAAGTCCGGGAATCGCGGGCAAACGCCGAGAAGCGCCGGATGCGGGACCGTCCGCATCCGGCGCTTCTCAGCCGGTGAAGGTCTTCACGTGATGTCACGTCATATCACGTGGTGTCCGTCCGACAGCGCGAGGCTGGGCGCGACAGGTCGTTCGCGCCGCCGGACGGAGTTTTCGGGGCCCCTGCGAAGGGGCGGGTGGCTGGGACCGCGGCGGTGCGACGGGTCCGGGACGCCGCTCCCCTCAGGTCGTAGGAGAAGCGTCCGGGCCTTTCACCACCGCACTGGCTCGCAGGCCGCCGCGGTCCTCGCCCTGCCCGTGCCGGCCCCGGGCGGCCACCCCTCATCCGGGCCGCTCCGGTGCCTTCACGGGCCGCGCACGGTCCCGGCCTCCCCGCCGGGGTCCGTACGCGAGCTGGTGGATCAGTCCTCGCGCAGGGCGCGGACCGCCTCCTCCACGCGCTTGCCGTACTCCGTGTCGGCAGCGTGGAAGTGCGCGAGGTTCTTCTCGACCACGTCGTTGCGGGAGACCTGGGACAGGCCGCCGGCGATGTTCGCGATCAGGCGCTTCTTCTCGTCCTCGGACATCAGGCGGTACAGCTCACCGGCCTGGAAGAAGTCGTCGTCCTTGGTGTGCTGCGGGGCCTCGTGGGTGCCGGTGTGGCCGGACACCGCGAGCGGGGCGGCCAGCGGGCGGCCGGTCTCGACCGGGCCGTCGTACGAGTTCGGCTCGTAGTTCTTGGCGCCGCGGCCCTGCGAGTTGGCGGCCATCAGGCCGTCGCGGCCGTAGTTGTCCGCGCCGCCGGGCACGGCCTTCGGGGCGTTGACCGCGAGCTGGGTGTGGTTGACGCCCAGGCGGTAGCGGTGCGCGTCCGCGTAGGCGAACAGGCGGCCCTGGAGCATCTTGTCGGGGGAGGGGCCGATGCCCGGAACGAAGTTGTTCGGGGAGAACGCGGCCTGCTCGACCTCGGCGAAGACGTTGTCCGGGTTGCGGTCCAGCACCAGCCGGCCCACGCGCTTGAGCGGGTAGTCGGCGTGCGGCCACACCTTGGTCACGTCGAACGGGTTGAAGCGGTAGTTCGCCGCGTCGGCCACCGGCATCAGCTGCACGTGCAGCGTCCAGGACGGGTAGACGCCCCGCTCGATGGCCTGCACCAGGTCCGTCTGGTGCGAGGTCGGGTCCTCGCCCGCGAGCTTCGCGGCCTCGTCGGCGGTCAGGCAGCGGATGCCCTGGTCCGTCTTGAAGTGGTACTTGACGAAGTACGACTCGCCCTTGGCGTTCGTCCACTGGTAGGTGTGCGAGCCGAAGCCGTCCATGTGGCGGTAGGACGCCGGGATGCCGCGGTCGCCCATCAGCCAGGTGATCTGGTGCGTGGCCTCGGGGGAGTGCGCCCAGAAGTCGAAGACGTTGTCCGGCTCCTGGCGGCCCGAGAACGGGTCGCGCTTCTGCGAGTGGATGAAGTCGGGGAACTTGATCGGGTCCTTGATGAAGAACACCGGGGTGTTGTTGCCGACGAGGTCGTAGTTGCCCTCTTCGGTGTAGAACTTCAGCGCGAAGCCGCGCGGGTCGCGGACCGCGTCCGCACCGCCGAGCGAGTCGGCCACGGTGGAGAAGCGCAGGAAGACCTCGGTGCGCTTGCCGACGGTGTTCAGGAAGTCGGCGTGCGTGTAGTCGGTGACGTCGTCGGTCACCTCGAAGTGGCCGTAGGCACCGGAGCCGCGGGCGTGCACCACGCGCTCCGGGATGCGCTCGCGGTTGAAGCGGGCCAGCTTCTCGATGAGGTGCTGGTCCTGGATCAGGAGGGGGCCGCCGATGCCGGCGGAGGCGGAGTTCTGGTTGTCGGCGACCGGGGCGCCGGACTCTGTCGTGAGCACGCGCTGCGACATCGGGGACCTTCCGTGCGAGGGGTCAGCGGAAAACTGTTTCCGCTTCGTGGAGCCTAAGTTCGGGTGACATGCACGTCAACAGTTTGTTGAAGTGGTTCCGGGCGGCGCCGCCGCTCGGGCGCGACAGGACAGGTGTCAGCGACGGCGCCGCCCGGAGGTCTGGTTGACCGCGAGGTCAGACCTGGGCGCCGGACAGGCGCTCCACGGCCCGCAGCAGGGCCGAGTGGTCCAGGCCGCCGTCACCCTGGGCGCGCAGCGAGGCGACCAGCTGGGCGACCACGGCGCCGACCGGCAGCGCGGCGCCGACGTTGCGGGCGGCGTCGGTGACGATGCCCATGTCCTTGTGGTGCAGATCGATGCGGAAGCCCGGCTTGAAGTCGCGGCCCAGGAAGTTGTCCTTCTTCCGCGTCAGCACCGTCGAGCCGGCCAGGCCGCCGTTGAGGACGTCGAGGGCGGCCTTGAGGTCCACGCCCGACTTCTCCAGGAAGACCACGGCCTCGGCGCACGCCTGGATGTTCACGGCGACGATGAGCTGGTTGGCGGCCTTCACGGTCTGGCCCGAACCGTGCGGACCGCACAGCACGATGGTCTTGCCCAGCGCCTCCAGCAGCGGCTTGGCCTCGTCGAAGTCGGCCTGCTCACCGCCGACCATGATGGACAGCACGGCCTCGATGGCACCGGCCTCGCCGCCGGAGACCGGGGCGTCCAGGACGCGGACGCCCTTGTCCTTGGCGGCCTTCGCCAGGTCGATCGAGGTCTGCGGCGTGATCGAGGACATGTCGACCAGCAGCGCGCCGGACTTGGCGTTCTCCAGGATGCCGTCGGGGCCGTAGGCGATGGCCTCGACCTGCGGCGACGCGGGCACCATGGTGACGATGACGTCGGCGTCGCGCACGGCCTCGGCGATCGAGCCGGCCGCGGTGCCGCCGGCGGCGGACAGGCGGTCCAGCTTCTCCTGCTCCAGGGTGAAGCCGGTGACCTGGTAACCCGCCTTGATCAGGTTCTCGGACATGGGGGAGCCCATGATGCCGAGACCGACCCAGGCGACCTTGGGGAGCGTGCTCATGATGGGTACCTCTCTGAAAATCTGTGGAGAATTCCTGCGGGGTGGCGCTCAGCGGGCCGCGCGGGCCTCGGCCGGCAGCCAGGAGAAGGCCTCGGCGCTGGGGTTGTCGCCCGGCTTGTACTCCAGGCCGACCCAGCCGTCGTAACCGGCCTTCTTCAGCTGGTCGAGCAGCTCCTGGAGCGGGAGGGAGCCCGTGCCGGGGGCGCCGCGGCCCGGGTTGTCGGCGATCTGCACGTGGCCGGTCTTCGCGGCGTACGCGTCGATCACCTGCGGCAGGTCCTCGCCGTTCATGGACAGGTGGTAGAGGTCCATGAGGAACTTGGCGTTGCCGAGCCCGGTGGCCTCGTTGACCTTGTCGACGACCTCGATCGCGGCCGGCGCCGACACCAGCGGGTACAGCGGCGACTCGGGCTTGTTGAGCGCCTCGATCAGCAGGATCGCGCCGATCCGGTCGGCCGCGCGGGCGGCGAGGACCAGGTTCTCCAGCGCCAGCTTGTCCTGCTCGGCCGGGTCCACGCCCTCGACGCGGTTGCCGTACAGGGCGTTCAGCGCCGTGCAGCCCAGCGACTTCGCGAAGTCGGCGGCCACGTCGATGTTGGCGCGGAAGCGGTCCGACTCCTCGCCGGGCACGGACAGGGCGCCGCGGTCGGGGCCCGGGAGCTGTCCCGCGTAGAAGTTCAGTCCGGTGAGCTGGACGCCCGCGTCCTCGATCGCCTTCTTCAGGGCGTCGAGCTCGGACCGCTCGGGGGTGGGGGAGTCGATCCACGGCCACCACAGCTCGACCGCGGTGAAGCCGGCCGCGGCGGCGGCCGCGGGACGCTCCAGGAGCGGGAGTTCCGTGAAGAGGATCGACAGGTTGACGTTGAAGCGCTGATCTGCGAAGCCCATCGGGTGCCGCGCTCCCTTCCGTTTCGTTCGTTGTTCCGCATTACGGAAGTTCGTTTCTGCGTAATGGAAGATTGCCGGTGGAGCTCCGCACTTGTCAAGAGGGGGCGGCGTAAAACGGTCACCGCGCGTTAGGTTGACCGGGTGCGATTGAGAGTGGAGTTCACGACCGAGCCCTTCGACCTGGACGAGGCGCCCGCGCACGCGGTGGTCGCCCGTGAGGTCGTCGAGGCCGCCGAGCTGGACGAGGTGGACGTCGGCCCGTTCGGCAACACCGCCGAGGGCGGCGCCGACGCGGTGCTCACCGCCGTGGACGCGCTGCTGCGCCGGTCCCTGGAGGCCGGGGCCACCCGGATCTCCCTCCAGGTCAACGTGGTCGGGCAGGACGCCGAAGGGGAGGACGAGCGGTGAGCGGACCGGGGGAGGAGCCCTTCATCGCGGCCGTGAAGCCCCTGGTCGACTCCATCGGGGGTGAGATGCTGCCGCCGGACGAGGCGGGCCAGGACGACGTCGTCCTCGCCTGGGAGGGTGCCGACGTCGTCGCCGTGCGCCTGCCGCAGCTCGCCGACTCCCTGGACCACATCCTCGCGGCCATGGAGCGCCGGCAGGGCAGGCCGCTGGCCGAACTGGACCGGCGCGCCAAACAGGAGGTCGTACGCACTCTTGAGGCGCGCGGCGCCTTCTCCGTGCGGCACGGCGTGGAGACCGTCGCGGGCGCCCTCGGCGTCAGCCGCTTCACCGTCTACAACTACCTCAACCGCGAGAAGGACTCCTGACCTGCACGGGAGCCCCGCATCACGAGCCGCCGTCCGGTATCCGGACGGCGGCTTTCGTCACAGCGAATTTTCAACAAAGTGTTGACGCGTTGTTTCCGAGGGCGTTAGCTATCGGCACGCCCGTTCAGCACAAGGCCACGGAGGCTCCCGTGACGTCCACTTCCGCGTCGGGCCTGGCCCGTTTCAACGCCCTCGAGGAGTCCGCGGCACTCGCGGAACTCCACGAGGCGTGTGCCTCGACGGCGTGGGCCCGGCACCTGCTCGCCGCCCGCCCCTACGCCACCACCGAGGACCTGTACGCCGCGAGTGACGCCGCCATGGCCGAGCTGACGGCGGACGACCTCGCCGAGGCGATGGCCGGGCACCCGCCCATCGGCCGCCCCAAGCCGGGCGACCCGACCTCCTCGCGCGAGCAGGCCGGAATGGCCGGCGCCTCCGAGGAACTCAAGGCGGAGATGCTCGAACTCAACCTGGCCTACCAGGACAAGTTCGGCCACGTCTTCCTCATCTGCGCCACCGGCCGGACCGGCGAGCAGATGCGGGACGCGGTCAAGGAGCGGATCGGCAACTCGCCCGAGCAGGAGCGCGAGATCGTCCGCACCGAACTGGGGAAGATCAACCGTATCCGCCTTTCCCGACTCGTCGAACAGGACGCCTGACCATGAGCACCAGCACCACCGCCTCCGTGTCCACGCACATCCTGGACACCAGCGTCGGCCGCCCCGCCGAGACAGTCGCCGTCCAGCTCGCCGCCCGCTCGGGCAGCGACGCGGACTGGCAGACGCTCGGCGGCTCCGCCACCGACGCCGACGGCCGGTGCAAGGACCTCCCGGCCCTGCCGGAGGGCACCACACACGTACGGCTCGACTTCGACACCGAGACGTACTTCGCCAAGAAAGAAGCCGCGGCCCAGCAGGACGCCCCCGCGCTCCGGGACAGCGAGAACGGCCGGCCGGTGTTCTTCCCCGAGGTCACCATCACCTTCGCGGTGGTGCCCGGGGAGCACTACCACGTTCCGCTGCTGCTCAACCCGTTCGGCTACTCCGTTTACCGAGGGAGCTGACCGAATCATGACCCGTTTCGTCCTGGGACAGAACCAGTACGGCAAGGCAGAGAACCGCGTCGTCAAGATCACGCGTGACGGCGACACGCACCACATCAAGGACCTGAACGTCTCCGTCGCCCTCTCCGGCGACATGGAGGAGGTCCACCGCAGCGGGTCCAACGCGAACGTCCTGCCGACCGACACCACCAAGAACACGGTGTTCGCCTTCGCCAAGGAGCACGGGATCGAGAGCGCCGAGGACCTCGGCGTCAAGCTCGCCCGCCACTTCGTCGACAACAACGAGCCCATCCACCGGGCCCGCATCCGCGTCGAGGAGTACGGCTGGGAGCGGATCGAGACCTCCAAGGGCGGCGCCCGCTTCGTCGGCTCGGAGGAGATCGCCCACTCCTTCGTCCGCACGGGCCAGGAGACCCGCGTCGCGGAGATCACCTACGACGGCCACGGCATCCAGGTGCTCTCCGGGTTCAAGGACCTCACCGTCCTGAACTCGACCAACTCCGAGTTCTTCGGCTACCTGAAGGACAAGTACACCACCCTCAAGGAGGACTACGACCGGATCCTCGCCACCACCGTCTCCACCTGGTGGCGGCACAACTGGGACGGCGTCGACTCGCACGCCCCGGACTGGGACCGCTCGTACAACGGGGTGCGCAAGCACGCGCTCCAGGCCTTCGCCGAGACCTACTCGTACTCGCTCCAGCAGACCCTCTTCGAGATGGGTGTGCGGGTGCTGAACTCGCGCGACGAGGTCGACGAGATCCGCTTCTCGATGCCCAACAAGCACCACTTCCGCTCGGACCTGTCGCCGTTCGGGATCGACAACGAGGCCAAGGACGGCGCCGTGTACTACGCCGCCGACCGCCCCTACGGCCTGATCGAGGCCACCATCCTGCGGGACGGCGCCGAGCAGCTGATCCCGGTCGACATGACCAACCTCTGACGCGGGACGCGCGCCACCGGCCCGGCCGCTCGGGCCGGTGGCGCGCCACACCGGAGGGAACACCATGGCACAGCCTGCAACGGAGCCGGCGAAAGGCTCAAGTTCCACCCCGTCACCGGAGCACACGAAGGACGCCGTCACGTCCGTGCACCCGGTCGACGAGAAGCTCCACCCCTCGCGGCTCGTCCCCGCCGCGCTCCAGCACATCGCCGCGATGTACGCGGGCGTCGTCACTCCTCCGCTCATCATCGGCCAGGCCGTCGGCCTCGACATCGAGGGCCGCACCCGGCTGATCGCGGCGAGCCTGCTCATCGCGGGCATCGCCACCCTGATCCAGACCATCGGCGTCAAGGGCTTCGTCGGCAACCGCCTGCCCTTCGTCAACGCCGCCTCCTCGGCCGGCATCGCGCCCATCCTCGCGATCGCCGAGACCAACAGCCCGGGCAGCCAACTCCCCGCCATCTACGGCGCGGTGATGGTCGCCGGTGTCTTCTGCCTCGCCGTCGGCCCGTTCTTCGGGCGGCTGCTGCGCTTCTTCCCGCCCCTGGTCACCGGTGTGGTCATCACCCTCATCGGCGTCACGCTGATGCCGGTCCCGGTCGGCTGGGCCCAGGGCGGCGACAAGGCCGCCGCCGACTTCGGCTCGATGCGCAACCTCGCGCTCGCCGCCTTCACCCTCGGCGTCATCCTCGTCATCCAACGCTTCGGCAAGGGCTTCCTCAAGCAAGTCGCCCTGCTCCTCGGGCTGTTGGTCGGCACCCTGGCCGCCATCCCCTTCGGCATGGCCGACTTCAGCGGCATCGAGTCCGCGCCGGTCGCCGCGCTGCCCACGCCCTTCGCCTTCGGCGCCCCCGAGTTCCAGCCCGCCGCCATCCTGTCGCTGTGCATCGTGATGCTGGTCCTGATGACCGAGTCGTCCGCCGGCATGCTCGCCCTCGGCGAGATCTGCGACCGCCGCGCCGACTCCAAGGTCATCACCCGCGGCCTGCGCACCGACGGCCTCGCCACCCTGGTCGGCCCCGTCTTCGGCGGCTTCCCGACCTCCGCCTTCGCGCAGAACGTCGGCGTCGTCTCCCTCACCCGGGTCCGCAGCCGCTACGTCGTCGCCGTCGCCGGCGCCACCCTGCTGGTCCTCGGCGCCTTCCCCGTCCTCGGCGCCGTGGTCTCCCTGGTGCCGATGCCGGTCCTGGGTGGCGCGGGCATCGTCCTCTTCGGCTCGATCGCGGTCAGCGGCATCCGTACGCTGTCCGAGGCCGGGCTCGACGACAGCTCCAACATCATCCTGGTCGCCGTGGCGCTCGGCGCGGGCATCATCCCGCTGGCCGCCCCGACCTTCTACGCCGAGTTCCCCGCCTGGGCGCAGACCGTGCTCGGCTCCGGCATCAGCGCCGGCGCGCTCGTCGCGGTCACGCTCAACCTGTTCTTCCACCATCTCGGCACCCGCGGCCGCCCCACGGCCGCGGCACTCAAATCCTCCTAGGGTCCTGCCGTGCCCTCCCCGTGGGTACTCGACTCCCCGCCCACGGGCCGCACCGAAAGAGAAGGAAGCAGCATGGCAGCATCAGCGGCAGCCGATCGCGTCGCCGCCACCACGGCACCCGATCGCATCGTCATCGAGAACTGCGCCATCGCGACCGTCGACGCGGACGACACCGAGTACGCCTCGGGCCACGTCGTCCTCGCCGGCAACCGGATCGAGGCGGTCGGCGCGGGGCGGGCACCCGAGGACCTGGAGAACGTCGTACGCCGGATCGACGCGACCGGACACCTGGTCACGCCCGGCCTGGTCAACACCCACCACCACTTCTACCAGTGGCTCACGCGAGGCCTGGCGACCGACCACAACCTGTTCGACTGGCTGGTCGCGCTCTACCCGACCTGGGCGCGCATCGACGAGCCGATGGCGTACGCGGCGGCCCAGGGGTCGCTCGCGATGATGGCCCGGGGCGGTGTCACCACGGCCGCGGACCACCACTACATCCACCCCCGGGGCGCCGGTGACCTGTCCGGCGCGATCATCCGCGCCGCCCGCGAGACGGGCGTCCGCTTCACCCTCGCCCGGGGCTCCATGGACCGCGGCGAGTCCGACGGCGGGCTGCCGCCGGACTTCGCGGTGGAGAGCCTGGACGACGCGCTCGCCGCCACCGAGGCCACGGTCCGGGAGCACCACGACGCCTCCTTCGACGCGATGACGCAGATCGCCGTGGCGCCCTGCTCGCCGTTCTCCGTCTCCACCGAACTGATGCGCCAGGGGGCCGAGTTGGCGCGTCGGCTGGGCGTGCGGCTGCACACCCACGGGTCGGAGACCGTGGAGGAGGAGAAGTTCTGCCACGAGCTGTTCGGCATGGGCCCGACCGACTACTTCGAGTCCACCGGCTGGCTCGGCGAGGACGTGTGGATGGCGCACTGCGTCCACATGACCGACTCCGACATCGCCGCCTTCGCCCGCACGAGGACCGGCGTCGCCCACTGCCCGTCCTCCAACGCCCGCCTGGCCGCGGGCATCGCCCGGGTCCCCGACATGCTCGCCGCCGGCGTCCCGGTCGGCCTCGGCGTCGACGGCACCGCCTCCAACGAGTCGGGCGAACTCCACACCGAACTGCGAGGCGCCCTGCTGGTCAACCGCCTCGGCGCCCACCGCGAGGCCGCGCTGAACGCCCGCAAGGCGCTGCGGCTGGGCACGTACGGCGGGGCCCAGGTGCTGGGCCGCGCCGCCGAGACCGGCTCGCTGGAGGCCGGCAAGCTCGCGGACCTGGTGCTGTGGCGGATGGACACGCTCGCCCACTCCTCGATCGCCGACCCGGTGACCGCCCTGGTCTTCGGCGCTCCGGCGCCGGTCACCGCCTCGTTCGTCAACGGCCGCCGGATCGTCGAGGACGGCCGGCTGCTCACGGTCGACGAGGACGCCGTGGCCCGCTCCACCCGGGACGAGGCGCGACGGCTGGCGACGATCGCCGCACAGACCTGAGCACCGCAGACCTGAGCACCGCAGACCTGAAGACCTGAAGACCTGAACACCAGAACACCGAAGAACCGAACACCACTTGATCTCCGGCCGGGAGGGACGGCTCCCGGCCGGTAGCCATGGACCCGAGCGGGGCCCATGGCGGCCGTCTCCGGGGCGTGCGTCCCATACGCACGCCCCCGGAGCGGTTCCCGTTTCCCCGAACGGGGTCCGTCCCGGTCCCGCACGACCGCCCGCACCACCTCCCTGACACCCGCGTCAATGCCGACGTGTAACCGACCGGAGGAACGCCGCCGTGGCCGACCACCCTGTTGACGAGAAACTCCCGCCACTGAAAATGGCGACGACCGGCCTGCAGCACGTGGCCGCCATGTACGCCGGAGTCGTCGCTCCACCCCTGATCGTCGGTGCGGCCATCGGCCTGACCGCGACCGAACTGACCTTCCTCACCGGCGCCTGCCTGTTCACCGCGGGCCTCGCCACCTTCCTGCAGACGCTCGGCATCTGGAAGATCGGTGCCCGGCTGCCCTTCGTCAACGGCGTCACCTTCGCCGGTGTCGCCCCCATGACCGCGATCGTCGCCTCCACCGAGGACAAGTCCGACGCGCTGCCGATCATCTTCGGCGCCGTCATCGTCGCCGGACTCCTAGGCTTCTTCGCGGCGCCCTTCTTCAGCAAGGCGATCCGCTTCTTCCCGCCGGTCGTCACCGGCACCGTCATCACCCTCATAGGCGTGTCCCTGCTGCCCGTCGCCTTCGGCTGGGCACAGGGACCGAGCCCCGAGGCCGACGACTTCGGCTCCTCGACCAACCTGGGCCTGGCCGCCATCACCCTGGTCATCGTCCTCGTCCTGCGCCGCTTCACCCGGGGCTTCGTCAAGCAGATCGCCGTGCTGCTCGGCCTGGTCGCGGGCACGCTCATCGCGATCCCGTTCGGCGTCACGGACTTCGGGCCGGTCGCGGACGCGAGCGTCGTGGGCTTCCCGACCCCGTTCCACTTCGGCGCCCCGCAGTTCCAGCTCGCCGCGATCCTGTCGATGTGCGTGGTGATGGTGGTCTCGATGACCGAGTCCACCGCCGACATGCTCGCCCTCGGTGAGATCGTGGACCGCAAGGCCGACGAGAAGACCATCGCGGCCGGCCTGCGCGCCGACACCCTCGGCTCGGCGATCAGCCCGCTCTTCAACGGCTTCATGTGCAGCGCCTTCGCCCAGAACATCGGCCTGGTCGCGATGACCAAGATCCGCAGCCGCTACGTCGTCGCCGCGGGCGGCGGGTTCCTGGTGCTGATGGGTCTGTGTCCGATGGCCGCCTCGCTCATCGCCGTGGTACCCCGTCCCGTACTCGGCGGCGCGGGCATCGTCCTCTTCGGCTCCGTCGCGGCCAGCGGCATCCAGACCCTGGTCCGGGCGAGCCTGGACAAGGACAACAACGTCCTGATCGTGGCGGTCTCCCTGGCCGTCGGCATCATCCCGATCGCGGAGCCGGAGTTCTACCACGCGTTCCCGGAGAACGCGAAGATCATCCTGGACTCGGGCATCTCGACCGGCTGCGTCGTCGCCGTCCTGCTCAACCTGGTCTTCAACCACATCGGCGGACGCAAGCGCGAGGCGGAGGACGTGACCCACCCCATGGAGGCGGGCGAGGAGATCACCGAGGCCACCCGGGCCCCGGCCACCCCGTGAGGCGGGCACCGGGCGAACCCCGGGCGTTAACCGGGCCGGCGCCTCGACCAGAGGCGCCGGCCAGCACACGTCCCGGGGACCGGTCCGGAGTCCGCACGAAGGCCGGCTCAGTCCGTCCACATGGCACGCACGTAGGAGTCCAGGTCTTCCAGCAGACCGTCCTCACTCTCGGGGGTCCGGGTGATCGAGCCGTCGCCCTTCTCGAGCATGACGACCGAGGGCAGCAGGAGCCCGCGCAGGAGATCGTGCAGGACGAAGTTGTTCGTGGAGCAGTATCTGTCGTACAGCCCCTGGGTGAACTGCTGGAACACCGGGAGGTCCACGACACTCCCACCGAGTCGCTCGCTCTCGGTCAAGCCCGTGGAAATGCCGTGCAGTTCACCGGCTTCCCGGGCGAGGGCCACGTAGGCCTGCCCCACCTTGAGCGCCGGATCCCAGAGCAACCTCGACCCGTCGGCAGCTTGGAACGGATAACCCATCAGAACCTCTCCGTCGCGAGTCGCACCGTCCGGGATCAGAGCTCGAACAGCCCTGGATCCGTCGCCAAGTCCTTGAACCGGCGCCCCGGTTCCGGCAGCAGTCTGCGCTCCCGCAGGTCCATCAGCCCGCCGACCCCCTCGACCTCGGCGGCCACCGTGCCGTCCGTCTTGCGGATGACCTGGACGATCCGGAACGTCTTGCCCTCGCCCCACTCGAAGGCGCAGGTCACCTCGACCTCGTCACCCGCGAGCAACTCCCGCCGGAAGCGGATCGTCGTCTCCAGGGCCACCGGGCCCACGCCCCGGGCCACGAGGTCGGCCTGGCGGATTCCCGCGGCCTGGAGCAGCGACCAGCGGGCGTGCTCCGCGTAGTTCAGGTACACGGACTGGTTCAGATGGCCCTGTGTGTCGGTCTCGTACCCGCGGACGGTCACGGGCACGGAGAACGGTTCGCTCACGGCTGCTGCCTCTCCTCACACACGAACTGCACGAACTGACCGGCCGATCCTGACACGCGGGCCTCACACCTTTCGCGGGGAGGCCAGCAGGTAACGGGCCCTCGTGCGCGGCTCGGTGTGCTCCCCGACCTGCCAGCCCGCCCGCTCCAGCGTCGCCGCGCAGGCCCGCAGCGCGGTGCCGTCGGGCTCGTACACGGCGACGGCCTCGGGCTGCGGCGTCGCGCGCACCCGGTAACCGTCACCGCCGTCGGGCCCGGCCGGACGACACCCGGCGGCCTCCAGGGCGAGCGCGGCGG
This sequence comes from Streptomyces sp. AC602_WCS936, assembly GCF_019049125.1. NCBI lineage: Bacteria > Bacillati > Actinomycetota > Actinomycetes > Kitasatosporales > Streptomycetaceae > Streptomyces > Streptomyces sp. AC602_WCS936. The sequence goes on from NZ_JAGMUF010000003.1 coordinate 62,755, forward strand.
CCGGCACGAGATGCGTACGCTCCCACCCGCACGGCCGGTCCGTCGCCCCGTCGGAATGCGTCATCCGGCGCAGCTCCAGCAGCCCCTGCCAGGCGCTGAGCACCTCCCGCAGCCGCGCCGGACCGCCCGCCGGAGCGGGGTCCTCGCCGCCGACCCGCGCGGCGAACACCCCGCCGGCGTCCGACGAGGGCGGCTCGTCGCCCGAAGGCGCCTCTTCCCTGGCCGGGTCCTCCCGTATCCGGTGCCCCGCCGGGGTGAGGAAGTGATCGTGCGGCGGACGCGGATGCCGGAAGGCCAGCCCCCGCTTGACCAGCGCCGCGAGCTGCGCCTCCGTGCCCTTCAGCCGCCCGGTCACGGGGTCGGCGGCGGCGATGACACGCCGCTGCGCGGCGGTCGGCGACAGTGCCACGGCGTCCTCCTCCCCTGGGGCCCACACCTCAGAAGGCTACGACGGGGGTCTGACATTCCAGGCGGCGATCACCGGACGCGCGTGCTCCGTGCCCAGCCGGCACAGCGTCCCCGTGCCCAGCTGGAACAGGGCGCCGTCGGACGGCGGCAGCCCCAGGTACCGCGCGGTCAGCACCCGCAGGAAGTGCCCGTGCGCCACGAGCACCACGCACCCCTCGGTGTTGGCGAACGCGGCCTCCGCCCTGGCCAGCACCCGGTCGGCCCGCTCGCCGACCTGCTCGGGTGTCTCCCCTGGATGCTCCGGCGGCCCGGGGGCGACCCCGTCCGTGAACAGGAACCAGTCCGGCCGGCTCCGGTGGATCTCGACCGTCGTGATCCCCTCGTACCCGCCGTAGTCCCACTCGTGCAGGTCCGGATCGACACGCACCTCGCCCCGCAGCCCGATCAGCTCGGCGGTCTCCCGGGCCCGCTGGAAGGGGCTGACGAACGCGGCCCCGACGCGGTGCGACCGGATCAACGGCACCAGACTCCGCGCCTGCTCCCGCCCGTGCTCGGTCAGCGGGACGTCCGTCAGCCCGGTGTGCCGCCCGGACCGCGACCACTCGGTCTCACCGTGCCGGACCAGAAAGAGATCACCCATGGCCCCAGGCTACGGCGGGGGTCGCTCCTCCTACTGCCGGTACCCGCCCAGGAACCGCCCGATCCGCCCGATGGCCGCCTCCAGGTCCTCCGCGTGGGGCAGCGTCAGGATGCGGAAGTGGTCGGGGCTCGGCCAGTTGAAGCCCGTGCCCTGGACGACCTGGATCTTCTCGCGCAGCAGCAGGTCCAGGACGAAGCGCTCGTCGTCGTGGATCGCGTGCACCTTCGGGTCGATGCGCGGGAAGGCGTACAGCGCGCCCTTCGGCTTCACGCAGGACACGCCCGGGATCTCGTTCAGCTTCTCCCAGGCGACGTCCCGCTGTTCGCGCAGGCGCCCGCCAGGCGCGGTCAGTTCGCGGATGGACTGCCGGCCGCCGAGTGCCGCCTGGATGGCGTACTGGGCGGGCGCGTTGGCGCACAGCCGCATGGAGGCCAGCATGGTCAGGCCCTCCAGGTAGTCCTTCGCGTGCTGCTTCGGGCCCGTGACCACCAGCCAGCCGGAGCGGAAGCCCGCCACCCGGTACGTCTTGGACAGGCCGCAGAAGGTGAGGACCACCAGGTCGGGGGCGAGGGCGGCGGCCGAGTGGTGGACGGCGTCGTCGTAGAGGATCTGGTCGTAGATCTCGTCGGCGAAGACCATCAGACCGTGCCGGCGGGCGAGGTCGAGGATGCCCTCGACGATCTCCTTGGGGTAGACCGCGCCGGTGGGGTTGTTGGGGTTGATGATGACGACCGCCTTGGTGCGGTCGGTGATCTTCGACTCCATGTCGGCCAGGTCCGGGTACCACTCCGCCTGCTCGTCGCACAGGTAGTGGACCGCCTTGCCGCCCGCGAGGGTGGTCACCGCCGTCCAGAGGGGGAAGTCGGGGGCGGGGATCAGTACCTCGTCGCCGTCCTCCAGCAGCGCCTGTACGGCCATGGAGACCAGCTCGGACACGCCGTTGCCGAGGAAGACGTCGTCCACGTCCACCTCCAGGCCGAGCGCCTGGTAGCGCTGGGCGACGGCCCGGCGGGCGGAGAGGATGCCCCGGGAGTCGGTGTAGCCGTGCGCTTGCGGCAGCATCCGGATCATGTCCTGGAGGATCTCCTCCGGCGCCTCGAAGCCGAAGACCGCCGGGTTGCCGGTGTTCAGGCGCAGCACGCTGTGTCCGGCCTCCTCCAGCGCGTCGGCGTGCTCGATGACCGGGCCGCGGATCTCGTAACAGACCTCGCTGAGCTTGTTCGACTGCCGGAACTCCATGCGCCGCTACCCCTCCGGAATCTGGTGTTGCTTGGTTTTACCAAGTAGGAGCTTGGAAAGTCCAACAACTTGTCTACACTGCGTCGCATGTCACCTCGTCCTCGCCGAAGCTACGACCAGTACTGTTCCGCCGCCCGCGCCCTCGACGCCGTCGGCGACCGCTGGACCCTGCTGATCGTCCGCGAGCTGCTGGCCGGTCCGCGGCGCTACACCGACCTGCACGCCGACCTGCCCGGCGTCAGCACGGACGTACTCGCCTCACGGCTGAAGGACATGGAGCGCGAGGGTCTGACGACCCGGCGCCGGCTGCCCCCGCCGGGAGCCGCCTACGTCTACGAACTCACCGAGCGCGGCAGCGAGTTGCTGCCGGTGCTGGAGGCCCTCGGCGCTTGGGGCGCTCGTGAACTGGGGGAGCGGCGGCCCACGGACGCCGTACGGGCGCACTGGTCCGCGCTGCCCCTGCGGCGGGCGCTGCGGGAGGCCGGGGCGGGGGAGGGGGTCGTCGAAGTCCGGCTGGAGGAGGGGACCTTCCACCTCTGCGCCGGGGACGGGGCGGACGGGCCCGTGTACGGCGACGGTCCCGCGCCCGGGGAGCCCGACGCACGGCTCGTCATGGACGCCGGAACCTGCGCGTCCGTGTGTCGCGGGGAGTTGAGCCTGCGGGACGCGGTGCACGAGGGCCGTGTCGATGTGGCCGGTGAGGGAACGGCGGCGAAGGCGCTCAGGGAGGCGTGAGACGGCGGAAGGCCCGCTTTCCGGCGGGCCTTCCGTATCGTTCAGGGGTCGTTCAGGCCCCCGGCGGCACCCGCGACGGCCGCCCCGACCCGCGGGTCAGCGCGTACCCGCCGACGCCCGCGAGCGCGGCCAGCACACCACCGATCCCGGTCCACACCCACCGGTCGGACCACCAGCCGGAGGACCAGCCGTCCTCGGGCTCGATCGCGGACAGCACCGCGCCGCGGTCCTCCTCGCCCTCGTCCGCACCGGACTTCATCGCGACGCCCGGCACCAGCGGCTCGGACAGCGAACCGTCCACCGCCGCCGCGCCGCCCATGTCCTTCGAGCCGACCTCGATCTCGGCGCCCACCCGGGCACCGAGGTCGGCGGTGGGCAGGTCCACGGCCGTCAGCCGGACGTAGTACGTGCCCGGCAGCGGGTCGTTCGCCCACGGCTCGGACCAGGCGCGGACGGTGCGCAGCACGCAGGCCAGCTCCACGGAGGAGGCGTCCGCCGCCGCGGTGCGGGTCTGGGCGCCCCACTGGCAGGCCTGGCGCCGGCGCAGACCGTCGTACACGTCGACCCGCCAGGTCTGGGCCGCGTGCGTCTCCGGCAGCTTCACCGTGGCCCGCACCGTGGGACGCTGGCCGGCGTCGGCCGGGAACGACCAGTACAGGTAGTCACCGGCGGCACCGTTCGCGGTCGCCCGCTGCCCCTGCTCGATCTCGGTCGCCGTCCGGAAGGAGGTGCCCGCCGTCGTCGGCGCGTCACCGTCCCCGGAGGGGCTCGCGGAGGGCGAGGAGTCGGCCGCCGCCGGCGACGCGGCGAGGCCCAGCAGCAGGACCGCGGCACTCAAAGTTCGTACAGCACTCATCAGTTGGCCCTCCAGACCGCGAACCGCCAGCGCGACAGCCAGCCCCACAGCAGACCGGCGAGGAAGCCGACGAGCACCAGCACGCCGAGCAGCCACCAGCCGCGCCCGAGACCGAAAGAGGCCACGTCGTCGGCGTCGCCCGGACCGTCCACGACGTCGACGGTCAGCTCCAGCGGCAGCCCCGGCGTCGTCTTCACACCGGAGGCGACGGAGAAGGAGTTGGTGACCTGGAGGCACACGGCCTCGGCCGCCGGCTTGTCCCCGTCCGCCTCGTCGCTCTCCGCCTTCGGATACCGCAGACCGGTCGAGATCACGTCCGTACGGCCGTTGCCCGCCGCCTCACCGCGCACGATCTCCCGGCCGTGCACCGTCACCGCCCGCAGCAGCACGCCGTGGGACGGATTGACGGCACGGTCCGCGCCGACGCTCACCGAGGCGCGCAGCTCCTGTCCGGGCAGCACGTCCACCCGGTACCAGCGCTGCTGACCGAACTCCTCGCGGTCGGTGTACAGCCCCGACACCAGCGTCGGCGCCTTCGCGCACGAGTCGCCGCCCTCGGTGGCCACCGGCGTCACCACGGGGTCGGCCGCCCGGTCCACCAACTGGTTGACCCGGTCGGTGAGTTCGTCGGTGTGCTCGACGGAGGTGTACGTCCCGCCGGTCGCCTCCGCGATGCAGCTGAGCTGCTGCCGCATCTTGGCGTTGGGGACCAGACCGAGCGTGTCGATGGTCAGCCCGATGCCCTTGGCGGCGATCTCGCGCGCCACCTCGCACGGGTCGAGCGGGGCGCAGGTGTCCTCGCCGTCACTGATCAGCACGATCCGCTTGGAACCGTCGCCGCCCTCGAGATCGTCGGCCGCCGCGAGCAGCGCGGGACCGATCGGCGTCCAGCCGGTGGGCGACAGGGTCGCGACCGCCGTCTTGGCCTCGGTGCGGTCCAGCGGGCCCACCGGGTAGAGCTGCGCGGTGTCCTTGCAGCCCCGCTTGCGGTCGTCGCCCGGGTAGTCGGCGCCCAGCGTCCGGATGCCCAGTTGCACCTCCTCGGGCGTGGCGTCGAGCACCTCGTTGAACGCCTGCTTGGCCGCGGCCATCCGCGTCCCGCCGTCGATGTCCCGGGTCCGCATCGAACCACTGACGTCGAGCACCAGATTTACCTTCGGCGCGTCCTCGCCCGTGGGTTCACCGGCGGCCGCGCCGGACGGGAACGCGAGCCCCGCCGTCAGCGCGGCGAGCAGGGCACAGGCACCCGCCGCCAGCCGTGTTCTTGTGATCATCGGCGGATCTTATTGATCAGTGGTGCCGGGTTCCAAAACGAGACCGCTCGGACGCCCCGACTTCACCCCCAGTGCAGCGGATTGGGCAGCCGGGCCCAGCGGTCCCCGCCGTTCTCCGGCGAAGTGCGCATCAGCGTCAGCGCCTTGACCGGCAGCGGCTCCTCGCACAGCGCCACGACGTCCGGTGTGCGCGGCAGTTCGCGCACGGCCCCCGCCAGCGCCTCCCGCAGCGCCGGACCCGAGCCCACGGTCGCCGCCAGCGCACCACCCACCAGCGAACCGAACAGCTTGCGGCGCAGCACCACCGGGTCGTCCGTGACCATGCGCGGCGGCAGTTCGGGGACCGGGACGCCGTGCCGGGCCAGGCGTGCCGGACTCACCCTGATGTCGGCGAGGTCGCGATAGACCAGCCGCAGGGGCTCGCCCGCCCGGTCCAGCACCACCAGCAGATTCTGGCCGTGAGCCTCCAGGGCCACGCCCAGCTCCAGGGCGCGCAGTCCGACGGTGAGCGCGAGCCGGGCGAAGGCGGCCGGCCAGCCGGGGCGGCGGGGCAGCCCGGTGGTGGCGAGGGCGGCCACCGGAACGACGCGCTCGCCACCGCTCGCGTACACCTCCGGCGACTCACGCAGTACGGCGGCCAGGTCGGGGGAGTGGGCGGTGGCCGCCCCCAGGGTGCGGGTCATGTGGAGCAGGCCGTCCGTACGCGCCGCCAGATCCTCCCCGAAGGCCGACAGGGTCGCCGACGCGGCGATCGATGCGACCGAGATGTCCCGCACGGAGGAGGTGAGCCGGGCACTGAGCGCCGTCTTGACGTGGGGCCCGCCGGGCACGGCGAGCGTACGCAGGGACATCAGCGGATGCGCGGCGATCCGTTCCTCGCACGGCCGCTTCAGCACGTGCGCCGCCTGCCACGGATGCACCGGGATCAGCACCTCCGCCCCGTCCCGCAGGTGCGCCGGCCACATCCCCGTCACCAGGCACGCGGAGGCCGGCACGGGCACCAGACCCAGCCCCACCACCGGCCGGTGCTCGGGCCCGTACGCGAGCTGGTCCGCCACCGAGAAACCCGGACGGGAACGGCAGTTGGGGTGATAGGGATGCCCGTCCACCACTCGCTGCTCCCAGGACCAGTCACACTCCGGCCACTCGTCCGGGTGATTCTCCGGGGCCGTCCGCGACAGCGCCAACGACGCCACACTGTGCCCGAGTTCCGCCGCGAACCCCGCCGAGTGCGGCACGGCGAGGTTCGTCGTCAGCCGCGCCGGATCGTCGTAGGGCACGTCGTCGAGGTGTACGCCGCGGACGTACGCGTCGGTCCGGTACGGGTCGGCGGCCGGACCGGCCAGCCGGCGGCCGTCCCGCAGGCGCAGGACGAGCCCGTCGCGCACGGCGTCCCGGCCCGCGACCCACGGCAGCGGTTCATGGGCGAACGCGCGCCACAGCCGGGTCAGCACGGCCGCGCGGGCGCCGGGCAGCCCGGCCGTGAACTCGGGCAGGAGACCGGGACGGACGACGGCCAGCTCGTCGGCGACCTCGGTCTCCGCGGTGGGGGGACGATGCACGGGCGGGCTCCTCGGGTACGAACCGGGTACGAGTCGGGCACGAGTAGGAGGTCACGGCACAGGGACGACGACGGACATCACGACAGACATACTGATCGTCTCCGCCTCTCCGCCATGGACAGACCGTAGGGAACGAGTGGAACGCGTGGATTTCCTGCCCCCGCCCACCGGCGTCGACGCCGCCGCCCGCCCGGGCGTTGCCGAATCGGCCGACGCCTACGCGATGGTGCCGCTGCTCAACTGCCTGCTGCGCGAGGTGGCCGAACCCCTGCCGAACCCCGGCCCCCGGCCGGTGTACCGGCTGCCCGGCGGCCGACTGCTGCGGGTGCGCGCGGGCCGCCGCCCCGCCGAGCCGGAGGTCGGCACGGCGGCGGGCGGCTGGCAACGGCTCGGCCATCCCGAACTGGTCAAACTCGTCGCCGAGGAACTGCGCCACCACACCGGCCTGCCCAACCACGAACTGCCCACCGAGATCACCGACAGCCGCGACACGGTGGCCGCCCTGCTCACGGCCCGCGCCCGCGCCACCCCGCCCCAGGACCCCTACCTCCGCTCCGAACAGGCCCTTCTCACCGGCCACACCCACCACCCGGCCCCCAAGGCGCGCGGCGGGGGCCCGCGCGCCGGCTGGCTGCCGTACGCGCCCGAGGCGCACGCCCGCTTCCCGCTGACCCTGCTCGCCGTGCGCGAGGACACGGTCGTCGAGGAGGGCGACACCGCCGCCCTCGATGCCCTGGCCGAGGCCCCGCCCGGCTACCGGCTGCTCCCGGCCCACCCCTGGCAACTCGACCTGACCGCGGGCACCCTCGCCCCCGCCTTCGCCGACGGCCGCCTGATCCGCCTCGGCACGACCGGCGGCTTCGTCTGGCCGACGGCCGCGATCCGCACGGTGTACGCCCCCGACCCAGACCTCTTCCTCAAGTTCAGCCTCGACGTACGCATCACCAACGACATCCGCCGCCTGTGGCGCCACGACCTGCTGAAACTGCGCCGCACCGACACCGCCGTCACCGAGGCCTTCGACGCCATCGGCCCACCGGCCGTCTGGCTCGCCGACCGCGGCTACCGCACGGCGGGCTTCGCCTTCGAGGAACTGGCCGTCGTCGTCCGCGACGGACTGCGGGGCCGCGTCCTGCCGGGCGCCACCCCGTTGCTCGCCGCCGCGCTCGTGGAGGGCTTCGAGGGCAGCCCCCTGGCGGCCGCCGGCGACCCGGCGGCCTGGTGGGAGGCGTACCTCGCGGCCGTCGTCCCGCCCGTCCTGACGGCCTTCGCCGAGGACGGCGTCGTCCTGGAGGCGCACCTGCAGAACACCCTGGTCGCCGTGGACGACGCCACGGGCACACCGGTGCAGGCCCTCTTCCGCGACGCCGAGGGCGTCAAGCTGCGGCCGGACACCTCGCGGGCGGCCGGCTGGGAACGGCTGGTGTACTGCCTCGTCGTCAACCACCTCGTGGAGATCGCCGCCGCCCTGGCCGAGCACCACCCCGGCCTCGACCCCTGGCCCGCCGCCCGCCGGGCCCTGGCCCGCCACACCGACCTGCCGGAGATCCCGGCCCTCCTCACCTCGCCCACCCTCCCGGCGAAGACGAACCTCCTGCTCCGTTGGACGGGCGCGGACGGGGCCGACGCGCGGTACCGGCCGCTGGCCAACCCGCTGCGGGGGGCGTGAGCGCTGGGCCCCTCACTACTTGGTGGCTCCTTGTGCGAAGCCGTTGTAGATGTACCGCTGGAGGAACAGGAAGATCACCAAGGTCGGCACGATGACGAGCACGGCACCGGCGGAGATGTACTCCCAGTGCGCCCCGAACGGCCCCTTGAACCGGAACAGGGCCGTTGACATGGTCCCGAGATCCTCCTTGGGCATGTAGAGGAACGGGATGTAGAAGTCGTTGTACGTGGTGATGCCCTTGATGATGACCACCGTGGCGATGGCCGGCTTCAGCAAAGGGAAGATGATCTTCCGGTAGATGGTGAAGGAGTTGGCGCCGTCGAGCCGCGCGGCCTCGTCGAGGGACCTGGGGATTCCGCGGATGAACTGCAGGAAGATGTAGATGGCCACGATGTCGGTGCCCATGTACAGGAGGATCGGCGCCCACCGGGTGTTGAACAGCCCGAAGCTGTTGACGACCTGGAAGGTGGCGACCTGTGTCGTCACGGCCGGCACCAGCGTGGCGATCAGGAACGAGGCCATGACGAGCTTCTTGAAGCGGAAGTCGAAGCGGTCGATGGCGTAGGCGGTCATCGAGCCGATGATCACGGTGCCGGTGATGGAGAACAGCAGGATGAAGGCCGTGTTGCCGAAGGCCTGCAGCATGTGGCCGTCGTTGAAGGCCGTGGCGTAGTTGGAGAAGTTGAGCCAGTCGTCCGGCAGCGCCAGGGCGCCCTGGCCGTCGGAGATCTCCCCGTAGGACTTCAGCGAGGTCAGGAAGATCACGGCGAGTGGCAGCAGCACCACGAGTGAGGCTACGACCAGCGACAGGTACGTCAGGGCGGTGCTGATGCGCGGCCGGCGGCGGGACCGGCCCCGGGCAGGGGCGGTGATGGTCATACGAGGTCCACCTTCTCGTCGGGCACGAGGCGGCGCTGGATCCAGGTGATCAGCAGAATGATCACCAGCAGCACCACGGCGCAGGCCGATGCCAGGCCGGTCTTGTTGAACTGGAAGGCGAACTTCACCGTCTGGATGACGAACGTCGAGGTCTCCGTCGCACCGCCGGTCATGATGTACGGGATTTCGAAGACGGAGAGGGAGCCGGAGATCGCCAGGATGACGCTCAGGCCCAGCACCGGCCGGATGCTCGGCGCGATGATGTGCCGGAACTGCTTCCAGCGGCCGGCGCCGTCCAGTTGGGCGGCCTCGTAGAGCTCGCCGGGGATCGACTGGATCGCGCCGAGGAACAGCACGAAGTTCAGGCCGGTGAAGCGCCACACGGACACGCCGGCCATGGAGGTGTTGGCCGACTCGGGACTGCCCAGCCAGGCGTGGTCGGTGCCGACGCCGAACCAGGACAGGACCGAGTCGAGCGTGCCGCCGTCCTGGAAGAAGTACAGGAAGACGAAGCCGATCGCGACGCCGTTGATCAGGTACGGGAAGAACAGGATGCCCTTGAACAGGTTCCTGAAGCGCAGGTCGAAGCTGAGGACGGCGGCGAAGTACAGGGCGATGACGATCTGCACGACGGACGCCGCAAGGTAGTAGAGGCTCACCGCGAACACCCGGAACAGCTCGGGGCGGGTGAAGATCTCGGTGTAGTTGTCCGCACCGACGTAGTTGCGGTCGGGGCTGATGCCGTCCCAGTCGGTGAAGCTGTAGTAGATCATGTTGCCCACCGGCACGTACGTGAACGTGATCAGCAGGGCGAGGGGAGCCAGCAGGAACAGCCACGGCGTGATCTTGCGCATCGGCAGGTCGCGCCACGAGGCGCCGGCACCCGCGCGATGCCGGGAACGTTGCTTGCCGGTGGGGCCCGGCCCGGCGGCCGGGGCGGGTGGTGAAGCGGTGGAAGCGGTTCGGGTCATTGCGGAGCCAGGGCCTTTCGTCGTCCGCTGAGGGCACTGGGTGCCGGGTCCCGTTCTCCGGGGAAGCGGGGAGGGGACCCGGCGGGTGCTGGGTTCAGGCGGGGCCGGGGTCAGGAGCCGACGGTCTGCCTGGCCTCGGACCAGCGCTTGTTCAGGTCGTCGAAGTAGCCCTCGAGTGATCCGTCGACGGCGCCGCGGGCGATGTCGATGAGCTTCTTGCGGTAGTCGGGCTTGTTGAGTCCGATCTCGGAGGCGTTGTCTATGGCGTCCACCTCGGCCGTCCGTGCCGCGGAGCGCTCAATCATCTTGACATCGTTGTCAACGTAGTCCTTGAGCGTCTCCGGCATCCCCTGGGACTTCAGGGCGGAGACGGCGCCCTCCTTGGCCGCGTACCCGGACTTCTCGGTGAACCAGTCGATCCACGCCCGTGCGGCTTCCTTGTGGTCGGAGTGGATGTTGACGGCCTGCTGGTAGTCCGAGACCAGGGTGGAGCAGAACGTGCCGTCCTTCTGGAACGGGAGGGGCATGAAGCCGATGTCGTCGGGGTTCTGGCCGGCCTTCTCGGCCGCGTCCCGCATCTGGTTGACGGCCCAGGAACCGAGCACCATGCTGCCCACCTCGCCCTTGGCCAGGAGGGTCTTGGAGCTCTCCCAGTTGGTGGTGGCCGGGTCCTTCTCCGACAGCTTCTCGTGGACGATGTCGTGGAGCAGGGTGTCGAGGGCGTTGAGGTCGTTGCCCTCGGCCCACGGCTTGTCCATGTCGGCGAGCTTGTTGTGGCCCTGGGTGTCGCAGCTGACGGAGCCGACACTGTTGGTCCAGGGGCTCTCGAGCGGCCAGCCGTCCTTGAAGTTCGTGTAGTACGGGGTCGCCCCGGTCTTGTCCTTGATCGCCTCGAGGTCGTCGAGGAACTGCTCGGGGGTCGTCGGCCAGTCGGTGACCCCGGCCTTCTTCCACAGTGCCTTGTTGTAGACCAGGCCGTTGGCGGTGCCGAAGGTGGCGATGCCGTACGTCTTGCCGCCGACGTCGGTCTTGTCGGTGAAGCGGTAGGTGGGCTTCATCGCCGAGGTCTCACCGAGCGGTGCGAAGAACTTGGGGTAGTCGCCCTTGGCGACCGCCGACGGGATCAGCAGGACGTCACCGTAGTCCTCCGTGTTCATGCGGATCTTCACCTCCCCCTCGTAGTCGGTGAGGCCCTCGAACTCGACCTTCACGTCGGGGTAGGTCTTGTTGAACTCGGCGGCGTACTTCTTCATCGTCCCGTCCTCGACGAGGTCGGTGCGATTGGTGAGCACGGTGATGTCCCCCGAGACGCCGTCCGGGTTCACCGGCGCGGCGGCGGTCTCGCCGGCGTCCGCGCTTCCCCCTCCGCTGCACCCCGCAACGGTCAGCATCGCGGTGGCAAGCAGTGCGACGCTCAGCGTCCTCTTCCCCATGTGCCCAGCTCCTTTCCAAGGATCACGGCTCGGGCTCCGGTGGTGGTTGACGGCGACTATGTCAGTCACACGTGAACCGGTAAAGCTTCCCAAACGCTCGCGATACTTAATCGTTACCTGAGGTGAGAGGCAGGATCGAGTAATCCTTGTCCCAACTGTGGCGCAGTGAGGGCTCCCGTCAGGGATTGAGGGCTAGACCGGTTCACTTCTGTGGGGTTAGGTTGAACCGCGTTGCATACGACACCGGGCCCGTCCCGCCGAAGGAGCCGTACATGAAGGAAGTCTTCCCGCTCGCCGAGGGCTGGAGCCTGAGCCACAGCGACAACCTGCTGCCCGCCCAGGTCCCCGGCTGCGTCCACACCGATCTGCTCACGGCCGGCCTGATCCCGGACCCCTTCCTCGGCGCCAACGAACTCGACGTGGCCTGGGTCGGACAGCGGGCCTGGACCTACGTCCGCGACCTGTCGGCCACCGACACCACCGGGGAGGAGCACGAGCGGACCGACCTGGTCTTCGACGGGCTCGACACCGCCGCGACCATCACCCTGGCCGGGCGGGAACTGGGCCGCACCAGGAACATGCACCGGCGTTACCGCTTCGACGTCACCGGTCGCCACGGGCGCCTGGAGGTGGACTTCGCCTCCGCCTACGACGAGGCGGCCTCGGTGCGGGCACTGACGGGGGAGCGCCCCAACGTCTACCCGGAGCCGTTCCAGTACATCCGCAAGATGGCCTGCAGCTTCGGCTGGGACTGGGGTCCGACCCTGGTGACCGCCGGCATGTGGCGCCCGGCCCGGCTGGAGCGCTGGTCGACGGCCCGGCTGGCCGAGGTGCGCCCTTTGGTGTCCGTGCACGACGGCACGGGCCGCGTCGAGGTACGCGTCGATGTCGAGCGGACCGCGCAGGGGACGGCCCGCCCGCTCGCCGTGCGTGCCGCCGTCGGGGACGGCCTCGCCGAGGCGCGCGGCACGGTGGAGGGGACCCACGCCGTGCTGACGCTGGAGGTGCCCGACGCCGCCCTGTGGTGGCCCCGCGGCTACGGCGACCAGCCGCTTCACGACCTGGAAGTCGTACTCGTCGAGGAAGCCACCGGTCCCGGCGCCGAAGAGCGGCCCCTCGACTCCTGGCACCGACGCATCGGCTTCCGGACCGTGGAACTGGACCGCTCCGCGGACGAGCACGGCACCCGGTTCACCCTCGTCGTCAATGGCGTACGGATATTCGCACGAGGGGTCAACTGGATCCCCGACGACGTCTTCCCCTCCCGCATCACACCCGAGCGCTACCGCACCCGGTTGCGTCAGACGGCCGACGCCGGCGTGGACCTGGTGCGGATCTGGGGCGGCGGAATCTACGAGGACGACGCCTTCTACGACGCCTGCGACGAACTGGGCCTCATGGTCTGGCAGGACTTCCTCTTCGCCTGCGCCGCCTACCCCGAGGAGCAGCCGCTGCGCGGGGAGGTCGAGGCCGAGGCGCGCGACAACGTTGTCCGGCTGATGCCCCACGCCTCGCTCGTGCTGTGGAACGGCAACAACGAGAACCTCTGGGGCTTCCGCGACTGGGACTGGGAGCCCGAGCTGCGCGGCGACTCCTGGGGCGGCGGCTACTACCTGGACCTGCTCCCGCGCATCGTCGCCGAACTCGACCCCACCCGCCCCTACTCCGCCGGCAGCCCCTGGTCGGGCTCCTGGGACCACCACCCCAACGACCCGGCCCACGGCACGTATCACTCCTGGGAGGTCTGGAACCGCCGGGACTACGCCGAGTACCGCGACTCGGTGCCCCGCTTCGTGTCGGAGTTCGGCTGGCAGGCGCCGCCCGCGATGGCGACCCTGCGGCGCGCGCTGCCCGGCGAGCGCCTCGCGCCCGACTCTCCCGGCATGCTGCACCACCAGAAGGCGGAGGACGGCAACGGCAAACTGAACCGGGGAGTGGAACGCCACTTCGGGCTCCCCGAGGACGACTTCGACCGCTGGCACTACCTCACCCAGGTCGTGCAGGCCCGCGCGATCGCCGCCGGCATCGAGCACTGGCGCTCCCACTGGCCCGTGTGCGCCGGCACCGTCGTCTGGCAGATCAACGACTGCTGGCCGGTCAGCTCCTGGGCGGCCATCGACGGCGACGGACGGCTCAAGCCCCTGTACCACGAGCTGCGCCGGGTCTACGCGGACCGCCTCCTCACCCTCCAGCCGGGCGACGGCGACGGCGACGGCGCCCCCGTGCTCGCCGTCGTCAACCAGTCCGCCGAGCCCTGGCAGGCACGCGTGATCCTGCGCCGCCTGCGGGCGGACGGCACCGAGGTGGCCCAGCACGTGCTCGACGTGACCGTCGCCGCCCGCACGGTGCACCGGCACACCGTGCCGCAGGACCTGGTCCCCGACCCGCGGTCGGCCAAGGAATTCCTGGTCGCCGACATCGACGACCTGCGCAGCGTGCACCTGCCCGTCACGGACCGCGAGTTCGCCTACCCGGTCCCGCACTACGACGTGGTCGTGGAGTCCCCGCTGGGTGCCGGGACGGGTAGTGTCGAGGTCGTGGTAACCGCACACACCCTCGTACGCGACCTCCTGTTGCAGGCCGACCGGCTCGGACCGGACGCGGTCTGCGACACCGGACTGCGCACTCTGCTCCCCGGCGAGCAGCTCCGCCTGCGGGTCACGGGTGCGACCGACACCAGGGCCAACGCCGTGCGAGCGGCACTGTTCTGCGTGGAACCGGCGTGAGCGCACCGTCCGTACGCGTCACGATCAAGGACGTCGCCGCGGCCGCCGGCGTGTCCAAGGGAGCCGTGTCCCTGGCGTTCAACGACAAGCCGGGGGTCTCCGACGCCACCCGGGAGCGGATCTTCGCGGCGGCCCGCCGGCTGGGCTGGGCCCCGAACAGCTCGGCCCGCAGCCTGTCGCGCCAGTCCGTCGACACCGTGGGCCTGGCGATCTGCCGGCCCGCCCGGCTGCTCGGCCTGGAGCCGTTCTACATGGAGTTCGTCTCCGGCATCGAGAGCGTGCTGGCCGAGCGCGACTGCTCGTTGCTGCTGCGCCTGGTCGGCTCGCTGGAGGAGGAGATCGGGCTCCAGGAACGCTGGTGGCGGGCGCGGCAGGTAGGAGGCTCGATCCTCGTCGACTTCCATGGCGAGGACCCACGGATCGCCCCGCTGCGGCGCATCGGCCTCCCGGCCGTGGCGGTCGGCCACCCGTCCCTCACCGGCGGGTTCCCGTCGGTGTGGACCGATGACGCCGCCGCCGTCGCCGAGGCGGTGCGCTATCTGGCGGTGCTGGGGCACCGGCGCATCGCGCACGTGGGCGGTCCCCGGGGGCTCGGGCACAGCGCCATCCGTACGACCGCGTTCGAGCAGACCATGACCGAACTCGGCCTGGAGCGCGGGCCGCACGTCGAGACGGGCTTCTCGGGGGAGGACGGCGCGCGCGCCACCCGTTCCCTGCTGCTGTCCGCCGAGCGGCCCACGGCGATCCTCTACGACAACGACATCATGGCGGTCGCCGGACTGGGCGTCGCCGCCGAGATGGGCGTCTCCGTGCCGGACGACGTGTCACTGCTGGCGTGGGACGACTC
Source organism: Streptomyces sp. AC602_WCS936 (assembly GCF_019049125.1). Taxonomy (NCBI): domain Bacteria; kingdom Bacillati; phylum Actinomycetota; class Actinomycetes; order Kitasatosporales; family Streptomycetaceae; genus Streptomyces; species Streptomyces sp. AC602_WCS936. The sequence goes on from NZ_JAGMUF010000003.1 coordinate 77,994, forward strand.
CCAGCTCTGCCGGCTGACGCATCCGACCCTCTCGGCGATGAGCCACGACGTGCACGGCTTCGGCGCACAGGTCGCACGGGTGCTGTTCGAGGTGCTGGCGGGCCATGACGTGACGTCCCTGCCGGTCGCGACACCGTCACTAGTACCACGGGCGTCCACCGCCCCGCCTCCCGCGTAGAGGTGGCGGGCACGGACGGCTGAGGGGCGCGGCGCCATGCCGCGCCCCTACGGACACGAGGTTGCCTGCCCGTGCCCGTGGTACCGCACCGGAATCGACGTCAGTGGGCGACCGACGAAGCCGCTTCGCCCCATTCGAGGAGTCGCTGCCGGGCGGCCGCCGCGGCACCGATGAGTCCGGCGTCCCGCGCCAGAGCGGCGGGACGCACTTCGAGGTCACGTACGAAGTCGAGCACCGCGAAGGCGCGCAGGTGGCGGCGCAGCGGGGTGAACAGCGTCTCGCCCGCCTGTGCGACACCGCCGCCGATGACCGCGACCTCGATCTCCAGCAGGGTCGCGCTGCCGGCGATCGCGGCGGCCAGCGCTCGGGCCGAACGGTCGTAGGCGGCCAGGGCCCGTTCGTCGCCCTCGCGTGCGGAGGCGGCGACCGCGGCGGCGGTGACTGACGAGTCCGGCCCAGGTGACCAGCCCGTCCGTGCGGCGTAGCGGGCGATGGCCGTCCCGCTGGCGTACCCCTCGACGCAGCCGCGCGCCCCGCAGGCGCAGGGCGGTCCGTCGATGCCGACGGAGATGTGTCCTATGTGCCCGGCGTTCCCCGAGGGGCCGGGGTGGAGCCGGCCGTTCAGGATGTATCCGCCGCCGACGCCGGTGGAGACCACCATGCACAGGGCGTTGGCGACGCCCCGCGCGGCACCGAGCCAGTGCTCGGCGGCGGCCATGGCCACCGCGTCCCCGAGCAGGACCGGCTCGAGGCCGGCGAAGAGCATCGGATGGTCGCGCACGCTCGCGACGAGCGGGAAGTCCCGCCAGGCGGGGATGTTCACCGGGCTCACCGTGCCGGCCGCCGTGTCGACGGGGCCCGCGCTGGCGATCCCCACACCACGCACCGTGCCCCAGGCCGGAGCGGTCGACAGGGCATCGATCACGGCGTCGACGGTCCGTGCCATGCGTGGGGCGGACTCCCGGGCGGGCGTGGGGAGCTCGGCGCGGTGGACGACGGTTCCCCGTTCGTCCACCAGGGCTCCCGCGATCTTGGTCCCTCCGATGTCCAGGGCGGCGTACACCGATACGGTCCTTTCTCCAGTCGCCCCCGTTGAGGCGACCACGGGTGCGACAACGTTGTCAAAGAATGGAAATGGACTGGAGGCCCTAGGCGGCCGCGCCGCGCCTGTTGGCAATCGAGCCCACGGCGGCCACGAACAGGGTGCCGCTGCCCTCGACCCGGACGTCCTCGTCCGAGGCGGAGAGGAAGCAGGAGTCGCCGGGGCCGATGCGCAGCGGCTCGGTGCCGCCCGTCCCGGTGCGCAGCCGGACCGATCCGTCCACGCAGAAGGCGATGCGAGGGCCGGCCGTGGGCGCGACGGGCCCGCCGGAGCCGTCGAGCTCGGTGCGGTAGAGGGCGAACTCCGCCACCGGGCAGTCGTACAGCCAGGTGGGCCCCGGCCCCGGGACGCTTCTCGGGGTGACCACCGGCACCCGCACCGCCGGGTCGGTGACCCGCAGCAGCTCGGGCACGTTCACCTCCTTGGCGGTCAGCCCCGCGCGCAGCACGTTGTCCGAGTTGGCGAGCCCCATGCGTACGGCTTGATGATCGGTTGAAGTAGGTCCACGGTCGTACGTTAACTGCGGCCGAACGGCTTTCGCGGACACTCGGCCTCCTGTTATTGAACCGGTATAGTTGACGCCCCGAAGTTCGCATGTACCGGTTAATCAGAGTGGGACCGTAGAGCCGCCTGGCGCGACTGTCAACCAGTTGCGCGGGACGCTCTTCCGCTCGTTGACAGCCCTGGAGTCAGACCTTGTTGGTGCTGCCCAGCGGGTTTAGCGGTTTAGATTTTTCGGAGTGTTCGGCTCGCTGAAGCGAATCTTGAATCGTCTATTGACATGGATGGAACATTCGGTGCCTCATGGTGGCGCTGAGCGGCGCGGTCCTCTTCCGGCCGCCTCACCGTCAGTCGGCATTACTCGTCCGGTGTGCTCCCTGCAACCCGACGCCCTTCAAGGCGGACTCGCCGCGGGTGGCGTCCGCCGTCGCCCGACATCGTTGTCATTCCGTCTGACCCATCCGAGGAGACACATGCGAAAGCCAAGAAGCACGCTGCTCACCACCGCGGGGGCGGCCTTCGCCGCCGTTCTCGGGCTGCTGCTCTCGCTCGCCGGGCCGTTCGTCGGGCGGGCGGAGGCGGCGGCCGCGGGCATCCACGTCAGCGACGGACGCGTCGTCGAGGGCGACGGCAGCGCGTTCGTCATGCGCGGGGTCAACCACGCCTACACCTGGTACCCCGAGCAGACCGGCTCCATCGCCGACATCGCGGCCAAGGGCGCCAACACCGTCCGCGTCGTGCTGGGCAGCGGCGGCCGCTGGACGAAGACGAGCGCGTCCGAGGTGTCCACGCTCATCGGCCAGTGCAAGGCCAACAAGGTCATCTGCGTCCTGGAGGTGCACGACACCACCGGCTACGGCGAGGACGGCGCCGCGACCAGCCTGGACCAGGCGGCCGACTACTGGATCAGCGTGAAGAGCGCGCTGGAGGGCCAGGAGGACTACGTCGTCGTCAACATCGGCAACGAGCCCTTCGGCAACACGAATTACACGGCGTGGACCGACGCGACCAAGGCGGCCATCGCCAAGCTCCGCGGCGCCGGCATCGGCCACGCCCTGATGGTCGACGCCCCCAACTGGGGCCAGGACTGGTCCGGCACGATGCGGAACAACGCGGCTTCGGTCTTCGCGTCCGATCCTGACCGCAACACCATCTTCTCGATCCACATGTACGGGGTCTACGACACCGCGACCGAGGTGCGGGACTACCTCAACGCCTTTGTCGGCAACGGACTGCCCATCGTCGTCGGCGAGTTCGGCGACCAGCACAGCGACGGCAACCCCGACGAGGACGCCATCATGGCGACGGCCCAGTCCCTCGGCGTCGGCTACATCGGCTGGTCCTGGAGCGGCAACGGCAGCGGGGTCGAGTACCTCGACATGGTCAACGGCTTCGACCCGAACTCGCTGACCAGCTGGGGCGACCGCTTCTTCAACGGGAGCAACGGCATCGTCGAAACGTCCGAGACCGCCACGGTGTACGGCGGCGGTGACGACGGCAGCACGGGCGGTACGGCTCCCAACGGTTACCCGTACTGCGTGAACGGCAGCGCCTCGGACCCGGACGGTGACGGGTGGGGCTGGGAGAACGACCGCTCGTGTGTGGTGCCCGGCGGCGCCGCGGACAGTGGTGGCGACGGCAGCACGGGCGGTACGGCTCCCAACGGTTACCCGTACTGCGTGAACGGCAGCGCCTCCGATCCGGACGGTGACGGGTGGGGCTGGGAGAACAGCAGGTCCTGCGTCGTTCGGGGGAGTGCCGCGGATCGCTGACCGGGCCAGCCTGTACCGTGATGCTCCGCCGAGGGAGGGTTACCTGGGCGGAGCGTTCGGTCGTACGGCGGCGTCAGTGGGCGGTCGTGTACGCGAGGAAGCGGGTCCAGGCCGCCGGGGAGACGGCGAGCTGGTCGCTCTGACGTACCTTCGAGTCGCGGACGTGCACCGTCTCGGGGCAGGAGGCCACCTCGACGCAGTCGCCGTCGCCGCTGCTGCTGTAGCTGGACTTGTGCCAGGCCAGGGCAACCTCGACGCAGTCGCCGTCGCAACCGCTGCTGTACGAGCTTTTGAACCAGGCCAGTTCCGTCGTGCTCATGAGGCTCCTCGCATCTGCTGCAACAGGCCCAGGGAGTCGTCGAGGGAGAGAGCCTGTGACCGCATCCTGGCATACCTCATCTGGAGGACGCTGACCTCCTTCCGATCGGCGACGAACATGCCTCCCCGCTGCCCCTCGTTGTAGGCGAACCAGCGTGCCTCGGGTGTCTCCAGGAGCTGCATCGGGCCGGCCAGCCCTGCATGGGCGTTCCGCACCAAGGGCATCACTTGAACCTCCACGTTCCGCAGCTCGGCCAGTCCCAGCACGTGGTCGATCAGCTCCCGCGTCACCTGCGGCCCACCTGTGCGCCGCAGGAACACATGCTCCTCCAGAATAAAGCTGAACGCCGTGTTCGGCCGCTCCCTCAGCAGCCGCTGGCGTTCCGCCCGTGCCACCCACTGAGCCTCGATCTGGTCGTCGCCCAGTGGTGGCAGTTGGTTCGTGAACAGCGTGCGCGCGTACGCCTCGGTCTGCAACAGCCCCGGAAGCAACCGGCATTCATACGTGTACAGACTCACCGCCTCCGCCTCGAACCGAGCCCACTGCCGGAACCAACTCGCAAGCCCCGGCTGCCGCGACAGATGCCGTGCCGCACCCCGCAGCGCCCCGAACCCGTCGAGGATCTCCTCCGCGCGCTCCACGAAGTCCACCGGCGGAAACCGCCGCCCCTGCTCGATCGACGCCACCGTCGGTACCGAGTACCGCACCTGCGGCGCGAACTCCTCCTGCGTCAGCCCCGCCCGCTTGCGGAACGCCTTGACGACCTCCCCGAAGGTCCTGAGACTGTCCGACCTCTCCGGCTCCCCGCCCCCGCAGAGCGCTTCCGCGCTACCCGCGCTACCCGCGCTACCCGTACCGTCCGACATCCAGGACACCTCCCGCACGTACACTCACCCGGGTCAACCCGCCCAACGGGCCCATGGTCACGGATGGTTACCTCTACCGTCCACCGTCCGTACCCGTACGCTAACCCTGCGTACCGGTCGCCGAGCTGGTGGGAGAACGTAGCCGCAGGTGGGATGGCGGCATGAGACCAGCCTCCACCTCCCGACCTCCGGTCACCGCGCGTGTGTTCGTCCAGCGGTTCAGCTCCACCCCGCGTGGTGCCAGACTGGCCCGCCACCTCGCCCTGCACCGCCTGGACGCGTGGGGTGTCCCGTACGGCTCGGTGTTCTCCGACACGGCCGCGCTGCTCGTCGCGGAGCTGGCGGCGAACGCCGTGACGCACGGCCGGGTGCCGGGGCGGGACATCGAGGTGCTGCTGCGGCTGGACGCATACACGCTGCGGATCGACGTGTCCGACAGCCGGGGGGAGCGCCGCCCGCGCGGGCCGGGAGGCGCTGACGCGGTGGCGCCGGATGATGCCGAGGGCGGCCGGGGCCTGCTGCTCGTGTCCGCGCTCGCCGACCGGTGGGGTGTGCTCGACCGCGTCCCCGTCGGTAAGACGGTCCGCGCGGAGCTGGACCTGCAGCCTCAGTGAGCGACGGCGGCGGCCCGTCCCCGTGTGATTGTCGTGCATGTGCTCGCCCCGTGCTCGGTCGAGCTTGGATGCGCGCCCCAGGTGGGGCATCCACTACGCGGACTTGCTCTGTGCGTGCTCGTCTGCGTGCTGCAGTCCGTCGCGAAGGGGCACGGGGTCCGACTGCGGGCGCCATTGGACGTAGTAGACCCAGCGCCGCCGCAGGTGCCCGAGGCGTATTACTCGTACCACCGTGCCAACGTTGCCCGGTTCACGAAAGTGGGTGACAAGGTCGCCCGTGTTGAACTTGGGTGGACGCATGGTCACGCCTGCGTGCCAGTGAGTTCGGCGGCCGTGCAGGTGGCCCGGCCGTGGCTCCCGGTGGCTGTACGCGTCCGACTACGTCACGACCAACGTGTACGACGAGATCTACCAGCTCGTAGAGGTCGTCAACGCCAAGAACGGCAAGGTCCGATACCTCTACGACGAGGTCGGCAACGTGGCCCGCGTCATCGACCCGAAGAAGAACGCCTCGGCGGACCCGGACGACTGCACAACCAAGACCGACTACGACATGAACCACCGGGTCGTCGCGGTCACGGACGCGGCCGGACGCACGGTCAAGCAGTCCTAAGACAAGGACTCCCTGGCCGTCTCCACGACCGACCAGGAGATCAACACCACTCGCAACCACTACGACGAGCGGGGCAAGCTCGCCGTCATCCAGGTCCCGCACGACAAAGACACCATCCGCGACGAAGTCGTCGTCGGCTCCCGTGTTCACGCCGCGCGCGGTCAGGAGTCGTACAACGCCTACCGCTACAACTCAAAGCGGTGGGACGCGGCCTCCGGCACCTACGACATGGGCTTCCGCGACTACAGTCCCGGCCTCAACCGGTTCACGACTCGGGACATGCGGCAACCCGGTCAGCAACGTAGAGGTTGACGGACACTTCGCAATCCCGCTCATCTCCGTGGCAGTGGCAGGCTTCGCAACGGCGCTCTACGCCGCTACACCTGACGGGCAGGCGGACCTGGCGGAGATGGCGAGGTCCATAGACCAACTGCTTCCTCGCGCCGGAGATCTGCGTTCCACAACTTGGTTGCTCTACATGGTAGGGCAAATGCAAGGATGGCCAGCAAGGTGGAATCCAACGGTTGGAAGGCCCTCAATGCGGGAAACGAGCTGTTTATGTCGGTCGTACCCGTGTACGGAGACCCCCACTCGGCCGTCCCTACGACGATTCAGGTCGGAATGACTGTGTATGGGCCTCAAGGCTCGCGGAGCAGTTTCTCATGTACTGTGATCAACTCCAGGACGGGCAAGGGGTCCACATGCTAGGAGGGGATTGACATTGGCAACGCTCTCAGAGATAAGGGCCCTACTGGGTGAACCGCAATTCCTCTGGTCGGATCCGGCTCCTTGGGTCGAATTGCGACGGGAATTTGGAATACACTTTCCTGCGGATTTTCGCGAGATCGCGGACGCCTACGGTTCTGTCGTGATCAACGGGCAATTGTATCTGAAGCATCCTGCCGGCCATCTTCTGCACAGCCTGAAGGAGAACATCAGAGATGATCTCGAATTCTGGCGCGAGGAGGACATGGCGGAATTTCTTCCCAGCGAGGTGGGTGGGCGTCCAGGTGAGTTGATTCCGGCGCTACCGGCTACGACCGGGGAGATGGTCTTCCTTCGCGTCCCTGGTGAACCCTCATCGCCGTGGCGTGTTCTGGTTCATGAGTTCGACAGTCCGGCCTGGGCTCTCCACGAGATGACGTTCAGCGATTGGTTGCTGGCTTATCTCGGAGGTGAGGATGTGACTGTCTGCTCTCGCAACCTTGCGCCGGACGGTCCGTTCTACGAACCTCTCCCCTGAAGAGGAAGTGAAGGCCTCCCTTGTCTCGGGGCCCATTCCAGAGGTAGAGGCAACGCAGTGGGCAACTGGCTGTCGCCAGGAACTTGGCGAGACGCTCGGCTGGGGCTTCCCAGCCGAGCGTTTCGCATGGGCGGCCGTGAGTTTGGCAGCGACAGTGTCCCTACTGCTCGCGGGTTTGGGCGGCAAGTTTCGCTTCTCTGGAACGTGCTGCCAGGCGCTGGACGGGTCGCAAAAGTAGGCGGGGGCGTCGGCCTGAAGGAACGCGGCCTCGACTATGCGGTGGGCGTCTCGTCCACGACCACCGCGCAACCCGAGGACGCACAGCCTTGCACCCCGCCGACCCTGGCCGGGGCCGACGGCCGGTCCCGGCCTGCCCTGAGTCGGCGCAGACCGTGAAGAGCCTGGTCACCGCGGCCGGGAAACGCGCCGCGCAACCGGTGCAGCGGCGGGAGGGATCGCGGCCCGGCAGAGGCCGCGGCGGACGCAAGGCATGTACTCGCGCTTCGTGAACCTGCGGCTCCGGCCCGCTGGACGTGAGATCCGCGAGGCCACGGCCAGCACCGGGCTTCCGGTCCGCCGGCTGCTGGCCGAATGGCCTGGAGACCAGGACGAGCTCGTCCAATGTTGGCTCTCCAACCTGCCCGAGACCATCCCGCTGCCCGTCCTGGTGCACACCGCGAAACTCTGCCGGCGCATCGAGAACGACTACCGCGAAATGAAACGGGCCCTGGGCCTGACTCACTTCGAAGGCCGAACGAGGTGGACCGTCGCGTGGTCGGCTGTAGGACCACCGTGATCTGCACAGTAACAAGTGGGGGAGCAAGAGTTGTTCTTCTGTTTCTGGTCAAGGGTGGGGAATGATGATTAAGGCGACCAGCGAAGGCCATGAAAGAATCCCGCAGGCCGAGGAAATGCGGGAGGTCGCGGCGAGATGCGTGGCGCGGTTGACGCGCCGCAGACGCCTGCCGCTCGATTACTCTCCGGCTAGCCTGCGAGTGGTGGACTTCATGATCGACGGGCTGCGCAAGGGCGACCATGAGCGCAATAGGCTCGACGACTTGTTATTGGAGATCGGAGCGTACGTCGGCGAGGTACTGGTCCGCCAAGCCGGGGCCGTGTGGATCGACTTCGACGGGGAGCAGACGGTGTTCTTCAAGCAGCCGGTGGGTGTGCTGATGCCGGACGGGCGAGTGTGGAGCCCGCTGGGCAGGGTCGTGAACCGATTCGAAGTCGGTAACGAGGCGTCGTTGCGTGACTTCTTCCTGACGCTACCGGGGCGTCGCAGGCGCGCCCTGTCGGGCCGGCCGCAACGGCCACCGTCAACGGCGTGTACGGAGCGGGGCGAATCCGGCCGGTGGGGAATACCTCGACCAGGCGTGCCTGGATGCGCGCACTGACGGGGCGGACGTCGTTCGGGTGTGCGGCCTTGGAGCCTTGCACCCGACTGTGCTGCTCACTACACGACCAGGCAATGCCGTCGCTGTGAAGACGTGGAACACCTGCACGTGGAGCCCGCACTGGCCGAGGTCGGCATTATCGCGCCGTGCGCTGAGGGATCGTAACCCGGCAGTGGGCGGTGGCTCCGAGGACGGACTTCATGTCCTGCGCCATACGTACGCCTCGATCATGATGGAGGCGGGAGAGTCCGTCGTAACCTTGACGCAATGGCTCGGGCGCTCCTCGCCAATGATCATCCTTGGTTACTATGCTCACTTCGTGCCGGAGGCGGGGAGAATCGCAGGTCAGTCGAAACTCCCCAGATTCTCCCCAGGGCCGTTGACGGGCGAACTGGACCCTGCGGCTCCTCAGAGGCTGATCGTTGACTGCAATGCTGAAGAGATGGATGGCCTGGGAAAATGCACCATGAGGTGACTGTTACCCGCTACATCACGCCCCTGCGTGAGGGTGGCTCGCTGCCGGCGCTCGTAGAGGCCGACGACCTCGGCACCTACGTCCTGAAGTTCACCGGCTCCGCGCAGGGCCGCAAGGCGCTGGTCGCCGAGGTGATCGTGGGGGAGCTGGCGCGGGAGCTGGGGCTGCGGGTGCCGGAGCTGGTGCTCGCGCACTTCGACCCGGCGATCGCCGCCGACGAGCCGCACCAGGAGGTGCGGGACCTGCTGGACGCCAGCGCGGGGCTCAACCTCGGCATGGACTACCTGTCGGGCGGCGCCGACCTCACGCCCGAGCTGGCCGAGGTGTTCCCGGTGGACGCGGAGGAGGCCGGGCGGGTGGTGTGGCTGGACGCCCTCACCGTCAACGTCGACCGCACGGTGCACAGTTCCAACCTGATGGTCTGGCCCACCTCCGGTACGGTGCCCCCGCGGCTGTGGCTGATCGACCACGGCGCGGCGCTGGTCTTCCACCACCGCTGGGGCGCGTCCCCGCCCGAGAAGGCGTACGACTTCCGCCACCACGCCCTCGGCCACCACGCGCCCGACGTCCGGGCCGCCGACGCCGAGCTGGCGCCGAAGGTGACGGAGGAGCTGCTGCGCGATGTGGTGGGCCGGGTGCCGGAGGCCTGGCTGACCTGCGAGGCGGGGCTCGGCACGCCGGACGAGGTACGTGCCGCCTACGTCGAGTATCTGGGCGCCCGCGCCCGTGCCTCCCGGCAGTGGCTGCCGACCGGCTTCCCGACCCGTGAGGAACTCGCCGCCGAGAACGCCGCCCGCGCGGAGCGCACCCGGCGCGGCCGTCCCGACTGGCTCAAGCGCGTCCCCGACCTGCACGGCAAGCCGCCCGCCGAGCAGGACTGGTCAGTGCACCTGGGCTGAACGCACGACCGCGCCCCCGGTGCTGTGCGGTACCGGGGGCGCGGTCGTGCCGTAATGGGGCGTCAGCCCTTCAGCTGCTCGTACGCCGGCAGCGTCAGGAAGTCGGCGTAGTCCTCGTCGAGCGAGACGGTCAGCAGCAGGTCGTGGGCCTGCTGCCAGTTGCCGGCCGTGAAGGCCTCGTCGCCGATCTCGGCGCGGATGTTGGCCAGTTCCTCGGCGGCGACCTTGCGGGCCAGCTCGGCGGTGACCTGCTCGCCGTTGTCGAGGACGACCTCCGCGTTGATCCACTGCCAGATCTGGGAGCGGGAGATCTCGGCGGTGGCCGCGTCCTCCATCAGGTTGAAGATGGCGACCGCGCCGAGGCCGCGCAGCCAGGCCTCGATGTAGCGGATGCCGACCTGGACGGCGTTGACCAGGCCCGCGTACGTCGGCTTGGCGTCGAGGGAGTCGATGGCGATCAGGTCGGCCGCCTTGACGTCGACGTCCTCGCGCAGGCGGTCCTTCTGGTTCGGCTTGTCGCCGAGGACCTTGTCGAAGGACTCCATGGCGATCGGGACCAGGTCGGGGTGGGCGACCCAGGAGCCGTCGAAGCCGTCGCCGGCCTCGCGGTCCTTGTCGGCGCGGACCTTCTCGAAGGCGACCTTGTTGACCTCGGCGTCCCGGCGCGAGGGGATGAACGCCGCCATGCCGCCGATCGCGTGCGCGCCGCGCTTGTGGCAGGTGCGGACGAGGAGTTCGGTGTACGCGCGCATGAACGGGGCGGTCATCGTCACCGCGTTGCGGTCCGGCAGGACGAACTTCTCGCCGCCGTCACGGAAGTTCTTGACGATGGAGAAGAGGTAGTCCCAGCGGCCGGCGTTCAACCCGGCGGCGTGGTCGCGCAGTTCGTAGAGGATCTCCTCCATCTCGTACGCGGCCGTGATCGTCTCGATCAGGACGGTGGCGCGGACGGTGCCCTGCGGGATGCCGACGTAGTCCTGCGCGAAGACGAAGACCTCGTTCCAGAGGCGGGCCTCCAGGTGCGACTCGGTCTTGGGCAGGTAGAAGTACGGGCCCTTGCCGAGGTCCAGCAGGCGCTGGGCGTTGTGGAAGAAGTAGAGGCCGAAGTCGACCAGGGCGCCGGGGACCGGGCGGCCGTCGACCTGGAGGTGGCGCTCGTCGAGGTGCCAGCCGCGGGGGCGCATGACGACCGTCGCCAGCTCCTCGGCCGGGCGCAGGGCGTACGACTTGCCGGTGCGCTCGTCCGTGAAGTCGATGGTGCGGGTGTAGGCGGAGGCCAGGTTGAGCTGGCCGAGGACGACGTTCTCCCAGGTCGGGGCGGAGGCGTCCTCGAAGTCCGCGAGCCAGACCTTCGCGCCCGAGTTGAGGGCGTTGATGGTCATCTTGCGGTCCGTGGGGCCGGTGATCTCGACGCGGCGGTCCTGGAGCGCGTCCGGAGCGGGGGCCACCTTCCAGGAGTCGTCCGCGCGGATCGCGGCGGTCTCCGGGAGGAAGTCGAGCGTGGAGGTGCGGGCGATCTCGGCGCGGCGCTCCGCTCGGCGGGCGAGGAGCTCGTCACGCCGGGGCGTGAACCGCCGGTGCAGCTCGGCCACGAAGGCGAGCGCCGCATCGGTGAGGACCTCCTCCTGCCGGGGCAGGGGCTCGGCGTCGACGATGGCCAGCGTGGACGGCGCTGGTGCGGACATGAGCTGTCACTTCCTTCAGCGGTGGCACCGGGTGCCAGGGGGCGCGTATGGGGCATAGCGCACTCGCTGTGCGGTCGAGTGCTTCTGGACAGTGGATAGTAGTTTCCTCATCGTGGAACTTCAATGGTTTGTTGATGTCGAGATTCTCTGAGTCGAGGGACAGTGGCGCCCAGTGCCACACTCCTCACTCAAGGTGGCGCAGGTCGGCCTCGGTGTCGATGTCGTACGGCCGCGCCACGTCCCCGCACTCGACGAGCGTGATCTCCGCCATGTGTTCCCTCAGATAGACGCGTGCCCCCCGGTCCCCGGTGGCAGTCGCCATGACGCCCGCCCAGTGGTCGGCGCCGAGGAGGACGGGGTGGCCGCGCACGCCCGCGTACGCCGCCGACACGAGGGAGGTTTCGTCCCGGAATCCGCCGCGCACCCGCGCCATCGCCTCGGCGCCGATGCCGGGCTGGTCCACCAGCGAGATCAGGGCGGCTCCTGCTCCCGTCCCGGTGAGCGAGGCGAGTCCGGCGCGCAGCGACGACCCCATGCCCTGTTCCCAGTCGAGGTTCTCCACGACCACGCAGCCGTCAAGCGCCGCCCGAGCGCGTACGGCGTCGGCGCGCGCCCCCAGAACCACGTGCACGCGGGCGCATCCGGCCGCGCGCAACGAGGCGATCGCGTGTTCGGCGAGTGGATGTCCGAGGTGTTCGAGCAGGGCCTTCGGCCGTCCGCCGAGCCGCCGTCCGCCCCCGGCGGCGAGCAGCAGCCCCGCCACCTGCTCTTCGGTCTCCGTCATGCGTCCTGCATACCTGACGGGCCGCCAAACCCCGGCGTGCGGACAGGGATTTCGGAGGCTGAATTTCGGCCCGCGCGGTGGCGCGTCCGGCAGGGGGTGGCGTTTACTGGCCCGCGTCCCCGGCGCCCGGCCAGTGTCAGGGGCGCTCGGCACGTTCACCACGTAGGGGCGCACAACGGGGTGCGAGGGGGAGGGCTGTGTTGCGGAGCTTGGGGCAGGGGCAGGTGACCGTCGGCGACGAGGACGTGCGCGTGGTCGCGCTGCGCACCGCGGTGGCGCGGCTGCGCCGCCAACTCGCATTGCTGCCAGCCGACTTCCCGGACCGGGCGATCGCCGAGGACGAACTCGCCGACCTCGCCGCGATGGCGGCGCACGGTGTGCCGGAGGTGCCGCGGCTGCACCGCTCCCTGTTGCTGATAGCGGGCGCGATCGGCTCCGTCAGCGCCCTGTCGCGGGGGCTGACGGAGGTCCGTCACGCCGTGGAACTCTTCGGCGACCCGCCGCGCCGCTGAGCGGCGGGTCGCGGACTACGCCGCGGGGTTGCCGTTCGAGGTCAGCAGGGCCTCGGACAGCTCCGCCGCCACCTGCTGGAGCAGTGGCACCATCCGGTCCGTCGCGGTCTCGGTGACCCGGCCGGCCGGACCCGAGATGGAGATCGCGGCGGCGGTGGGGGAGTCCGGCACGGAGACGGCCAGGCAGCGGACGCCGATCTCCTGCTCGTTGTCGTCGATCGCGTAGCCCTGGCGCCGCACCTCCTCCAGCGCCGCGATGAATCCGTCCGCAGTGGTGATCGTCTTGTCGGTCGCGGCCGGCATGCCGGTGCGGCCGAGCAGGGCCCGCACCTCGTCCGCCGGGAAGTCCGCGAGCAGCGCCTTGCCGACGCCGGTGGAGTGCGGCAGGACGCGCCGGCCGACCTCGGTGAACATGCGCATCGAGTGCTTGGACGGCACCTGCGCGACGTACACGATCTCGTCGCCGTCGAGCAGCGCCATGTTCGCCGTCTCGCCGGTCTCCTCGACCAGGCGGGCCAGGTGCGGGCGGGCCCAGGTGCCGAGCAGCCGGGAGGCGGACTCGCCGAGCCGGATCAGGCGCGGGCCGAGCGCGTACCGGCGGTTGGGCTGCTGGCGTACGTAGCCGCAGGCCACGAGGGTGCGCATCAGGCGGTGGATGGTGGGCAGCGGCAGTCCGCTGCTCGCGGAGAGCTCGCTGAGGCCGACCTCGCCGCCCGCGTCCGCCATCCGTTCGAGCAGGTCGAAGGCGCGTTCCAGGGACTGGACGCCACCTGTGGCGGACCTGGCGGAGTCGGTGGTGCTGGCGCTGGACGTCGGCACGGCACGTTCCTTTCGGGGCTGGCGGGAGGAAAGAAGCGTACCCGGCAGCCGGTTGACTACCGGCTTGTACGTAGCTACGTTCTGCTTGCTGGAATTCTAATTCCGCTTTGTGGAAACGTCCAGGGTTGAGCCGTGGGCATGCCCGCACAAAGGGTGCCTCTTGACGGCACGGAGGCGGGAATGAAGACTCCTTCAGCAGGAGGCTTCAACAGAACGTTGAAAATCTCGGCGGCAGAAAGAGGGGTTTCGGGTGTCCGGAGCTGAACTGGTGCTGCGCTCGACGCGCGTCATCACCCCCGAGGGGACACGCGCCGCGTCGATCGCGGTGTCCGAGGAGAAGATCACGGCGGTCCTGCCGTACGACGCCCCCGTACCGGACGGCGCCCGGCTGGAGGACGTGGGCGACCACGTCGTGCTGCCCGGCCTGGTCGACACCCACGTGCACGTGAACGACCCCGGCCGTACCGAGTGGGAGGGCTTCTGGACCGCCACCCGCGCCGCGGCGGCCGGTGGCATCACCACCCTCGTCGACATGCCGCTGAACTCGATCCCGCCGACCACCACGGTCGACAACCTGCGCACCAAGCGCGAGGTCGCCGCCGACAAGGCGCACATCGACGTCGGCTTCTGGGGCGGCGCGCTGCCCGACAACGTCAAGGACCTGCGTCCGCTGCACGAGGCCGGGGTCTTCGGTTTCAAGGCGTTCCTGTCCCCGTCGGGCGTGGACGAGTTCCCGCACCTCGACCAGGAGCAGCTCGCCCGGTCGCTGGCGGAGATCGCCGCCTTCGACGGCCTGCTGATCGTGCACGCCGAGGACCCGCACCACCTGGCCGCGGCCCCGCAGCAGGGCGGTCCGAAGTACTCCCACTTCCTCGCCAGCCGCCCGCGCGACGCCGAGGACACCGCGATCGCGACCCTCCTCGCGCAGGCCAAGCGGTTCAACGCCCGCGTGCACATCCTGCATCTCTCCTCCAGCGACGCCCTGCCGCTGATAGCCGAGGCCCGCGCGGACGGCGTGCAGGTGACGGTCGAGACCTGCCCGCACTACCTCACCCTCACCGCCGAGGAAGTGCCGGACGGCGCCAGCGAGTTCAAGTGCTGCCCGCCCATCCGCGAGGCCGCCAACCAGGACCTGCTGTGGCAGGCGCTCGTCGACGGCACCATCGACTGCGTGGTCACCGACCACTCGCCGTCCACCGCCGACCTGAAGACCGACGACTTCGCCACCGCCTGGGGCGGCATCGCCGGCCTCCAGCTCAGCCTGCCGGCGATGTGGACCAAGGCCCGCGAGCGGGGCCTCGGCCTGGAGGACGTCGTGCGCTGGATGTCCCTGAACACGGCCCGCCAGGTCGGCCTCGACGGGCGCAAGGGCGCCATCGCCGCCGGCCACGACGCCGACTTCGCCGTGCTCGCCCCCGACGAGACCTTCACCGTCGACCCGGCCGCCCTCCAGCACCGCAACCGCGTCACCGCGTACGCGGGCAAGACCTTGTACGGCGTCGTGAAGTCCACCTGGCTGCGCGGAGCGCGCGTCGTGGCGGACGGCGCGTTCACCGACCCGAAGGGACAGCTCCTCACCCGGACCCCGTGACACACGTCCGGACCTGCCCCAACTCACACATCGAACGAACCCGAGAGGAACACCTGATCACCGTGACGGCCCAGCAGAACACCTCGTTGGCCAGCTTCACCGGAGACGCGAACCCCTACGGAGGCGGCGACCCGTACGCGGACTACCGCACCGCCGACCTCCCCTTCACCCAGTACGCCAACCTTGCCGACCGGCAGCTCGGCGCGGGTGTCGTCGCCGCCAACGACGAGTTCTTCGCCCAGCGGGAGAACCTGCTGGTGCCCGAGCGCGCCGAGTTCGACCCCGAGCACTTCGGGCACAAGGGCAAGGTCATGGACGGCTGGGAGACCCGCCGTCGGCGCGGCGTCTCCGCCGAGCACCCCTGGCCCACCGAGGACGACCACGACTGGGCGCTCATCCGCCTCGGCGCCCCCGGCGTGATCCGCGGCATCGTCGTCGACACCGCCCACTTCCGCGGCAACTACCCGCAGGCCGTCTCCGTCGAGGGCACCTCGGTCGCCGGCTCCCCGTCGCCCGAGGAACTGCTCGCGGACGACGTGAAGTGGACGACCCTCGTCCCGCGCACCGCGGTCGGCGGCCACGCGGCCAACGGCTTCGCCGTCTCGGCCGAGCAGCGCTTCACCCACCTGCGCCTCAAGCAGCACCCCGACGGCGGCATCGCCCGCCTGCGCGTCTACGGCGAGGTCGTGCCCGACCCGGCGTGGCTCGCCGCCCTCGGCACCTTCGACGTCGTCGCCCTGGAGAACGGCGGCCAGGTCGAGGACGCCTCCAACCTCTTCTACTCGCCGGCCACCAACACCATCCAGCCGGGCCGCTCCCGCAAGATGGACGACGGCTGGGAGACCCGCCGCCGCCGCGACCAGGGCAACGACTGGATCAGCTACCGCCTGGTGGACCGCGTCCAGATCCGCGCGATCGAGATCGACACGGCGTACCTGAAGGGCAACTCGGCCGGCTGGGCCTCGGTGTCCGTGAAGGACGGCGAGTCCGGCGAGTGGCGCGAGGTCCTGCCGCGCACCCGCATGCAGCCCGACACCAACCACCGCTTCGTCCTGCCCGAGGCGGCCGTCGGCACCCACGCGCGCGTGGACATCTTCCCCGACGGCGGCATCTCCCGCCTGCGCCTGTTCGGCTCCCTGACGGAGGACGGCGCGGCCCACCTCGCCGCCCGCCACCAGGAGCTGGGTGGCTGACCCACCCCCTGAACCCGTGGGGCGCGCCCGGCCTGGACAGCACCGGCGCGCCCCACGCGCATGCCCGCACAACGAACGCCGCCGGCCTGGCTGACCGCCGCGCGCATCAGCGGGCCTGTCCGGTGGTTGACCGCGCTGGCCGCACCGCGGGGCCGGCCTGGGACCGGGTGACGGTCGCGAGGCTCTTTGGCGTCTGCTGGTGGCTGCCGTGCGTGCGGTGGGTGTCGCACTGGGGCGACTGCCGTCTTCTGTCGGCGCGGGGTCGGGCGGTAGACCGCCCGCGGGGCCGGCCTGGGGCCGGGTGACGGTCGCGAGGCTCTTTGGTGTCTGCTGGTGGCTTTCGTGCGTGCGGTGGGTGTCGCACTGGGGCGACTGCCGTCTTCTGTCGGCGCGGGGTCGGGCGGTAGACCGCCCGCGGGGCCGGCCTGGGACCGGGTGACGGTCGCGCGGGTCTTCGGCGTCGGCCGCCGGCCGGCGTGCGTACGGTCGGTGTCGCGCTGGGCCGCCCGCCGTCCGTACCACCGGTGACCGTAAGGCCCCGGAGAGTCACCCGGACGAGCGGCCGCAGAGTCGGCGCGGGGCCGGGCGACGGCCGACGGCGGCGTCAGCCGGGGGCGGACCCGGCCGACTCCGCCGGTGCCGGGCCGGGCGGCCGTCGCCCCGCACCGTCGGCGTCAGGCGGCGTGGCCGCCGTCCACGGTGAACTCGGCCCCGGTGACGTACGCGGCCGACGCCAGGTGGGCGACGGTCGCCGCCACCTCCTCGGCCCTGCCGAAGCGGCCCAGCGCGGTCAGCGCCGCCTGCCCGTCGGCGTACGGGCCGTCCGCCGGGTTCATGTCGGTGTCGATCGGCCCGGGGTGGACGATGTTCGCGGTGATGCCGCGCCCGCCCAGTTCCCTGGCCAGCGCCTTGGTCAGCCCGACCAGCGCCGCCTTGCTCATCGCGTACAGCGTCCCGCCGGGACCCGGCACCCGCAGGGCCATGCAGCTGCCGACGGTGATGATCCGTCCGCTCTCCGTCATGCGGGCGGCCGCCGCCCGCGCGGTGAGGAAGACGCCCCGCACGTTGACGGCCAGCACCCGGTCCACGTCGGCGACCGTGAAGTCCTCGACGGGGCCGAGCAGCCCGACGCCCGCGTTGTTGACCAGCACGTCGAGCCGGCCCAGCGCGTCGGCGGCACGCTCCACCACCTCCGTCGCCTCGTCCGCGTCGGCACCGTCCGCGCGCAGGGCCACCGCCCGGCGGCCCAGGGCCTCGACGGCCCGGACGACGTCGTCGGCCGCGTCCTTGCGGTTCACATAGGTCAGGGCCAGGTCGGCGCCCTCCCGCGCCAGTCGCAGCGCGGTCGCCGCGCCGATGCCGCGGCTGCCGCCGGTCACCAGGGCGGTACGGCCGGTCAGCGGGGCCGGCACGTGAGTGGAAGAAGTCGTGTTCGTGTTCGCGCTCGTGTTCATGGCTCCATCCCACCGGCCCGGCCCGCCGGACGCTGGCGGCGAACGGACACGGACCTGGTGGGCGGACGCCACTCCCGCGTGAACACCCCGAAAACACATATGACATCCCGGGAAACTCCACTGTCTTGTCATTGACATGCCACTGTCTACGCGCGTCATCATGAGGTCATGCGATTCCCCCCACGCGTCGCTCGGTTCGGCGCAGCAGCCGCAGTCCTGTCCGCCCTCCTCGTGGGCGGCACCGTCTCCGCGACCACGGCCGCCGCCGCCCCCGCCGCGGTCGGCGACATCTGCTACAGCGACCTGCCCTCCCAGGCCCACGACACGCTCGACCTGATCGAGCAGGGCGGCCCCTACCCGTTCGAGCAGGACGGCACCGTCTTCCAGAACCGGGAGGGCATCCTGCCCAGCCAGTCCACCGGCTACTACCACGAGTACACCGTGATCACGCCGGGCTCGGACACGCGGGGCGCCCGCCGCATCGTCACCGGTGAGGACTACCAGGAGGACTACTACACGGCCGACCACTACGCCTCGTTCGACCTCGTCGACCACGGCTGCTGACGTCCGTGGTTCATCGGTCCGGCCCCGGCGGTCACCCGGACTTTCTGCTCTCGGCGGCGGCGAACAGCGCGCCGCCGAGGGCGAGCAGCGCCACACTCGCGTACACCTCGTAGCCGTCGAGGAAACCGATCCGCTGCACCAGGCCCCAGTTCCAGTCGGTGAACTCGTGCACCAGGCCCGCCACACCCTGGATCACGGCCATCAGACCCAGAAACTCCAGCAATTCCTTCATGCCCCGACCCTCGCCCCGCGGTCCCCCCACACGCATCGGCCGCGGGGCGAGTCCTGCCCGCCGGAAGGCGGCGTCCTGCGTGCGGCGGCGCGTCGAAAGTCGCCGGTTCCGCGACTTTGGTCGACGTTCCCCTGCGCCCGGCCGCCCACGCCTCGCCCTCTGCGTAGATTTGTCGACTGTGAACAGTGACAAGCAGGCTACGGCGCCCCCGGCGTTCGCCAAGCGGCGCTGGGTGCTGCCGGCGGCGCTGGTCGAGGACCTGTACCCGCAACCGCGGCGCCCCGGCGGCAGACCCCGGCGCACCGCACGCGACTGGTTCGTCGACTTCGCCTGCTTCTTCCTGGCGGTCACCATCGGTCTGCTCGCCGCCGACGTGCTGGACGAGGAGCCGAACCTGTCGCCGGCCATGGCCGTCGCCGATCAGGTGATCGGTGCCCTGGCCTGCGCCGCCGTCTGGCTCCGGCGCAGGTGGCCGGTGGGACTGGCCGTGGCGATGGTGCCCGTCTCGCTGGTCTCGGCCACCGCGGGCGGCGCCGTCCTCGCCTCCCTGTTCACGCTCGCCGTGCACCGTCCCTTCCAGTACGTGGCCTGGGTCGGCGGCGCGAGCCTCGCCCTGACACCCCTGTACTACTGGATGCGCCCGGAGCCGGGCCTTCCCTACCTGGCGTCACTCGTCATCGCGGTGCTGCTCGGGGTGACGGTCATCGGCTGGGGGCTGCTCGTCCGTTCCAAGCGCCAGCTCCTGCTCAGCCTGCGCGACCGTGCACGGCACGCCGAGGCGGAGGCCGGGTTGCGGGCCGAACAGGCGCAGCGGCTCGCCCGGGAGGCCATCGCGCGGGAGATGCACGACGTGCTCGCGCACCGGCTGACCCTGCTCAGCGTGCACGCGGGCGCCCTGGAGTTCCGGCCCGACGCGTCCCGCGAGGAGGTGGCGCGGGCGGCCGGCGTGATCCGGGAGAGCGCGCACGAGGCCCTCCAGGACCTGCGGGAGATCATCGGTGTCCTGCGCGCGGGGGAGTCCGACGACGCGGGCCGCCCCCAGCCGACGCTCGGCGCACTCGACGCGCTGGTCGCCGAGTGCCACCGGGCCGGCATGAAGGTCACCCTCGCGAGCGGCGTTCCCGACCCCGCCGCCGTCCCGGCCTCC
This sequence comes from Streptomyces sp. AC602_WCS936, assembly GCF_019049125.1. Taxonomy (NCBI): domain Bacteria; kingdom Bacillati; phylum Actinomycetota; class Actinomycetes; order Kitasatosporales; family Streptomycetaceae; genus Streptomyces; species Streptomyces sp. AC602_WCS936. The sequence continues at coordinate 97,954 of NZ_JAGMUF010000003.1, forward strand.
GTCGGCCGCACCGCGTACCGCATCGCCCAGGAGGCCCTGACCAACGCGCGCAAGCACGCGCCCGGCACCGAGGTCACCGTCTCCGTCGCCGGAACACCGGGGGACGGCCTCGCGCTCACCGTGCGCAACACCCCGCCCGAGGGGGACATCCCCCACGTACCCGGCTCCGGGCAGGGACTGATCGGGCTCACCGAGCGTGCCACGCTCGCGGGCGGCGCCCTGGACCACGGTCCGACTGCCGAGGGCGGCTTCGAGGTGCGGGCGCGGCTGCCGTGGGGATGAGCCGGGCGACCGAGGGCGGAGGGCGTTGTCCACAGGAGCACGAGTCGTCCACAGGGCCAAGTCGGCCACCGGCAACCATGATTACGTAGGCGCATGACAGCGATCAGACTGCTCCTCGTCGACGACGACCCGTTGGTGCGGGCCGGGCTCTCCTTCATGCTGGGCGGAGCCGAGGACGTGGAGATCGTCGGCGAGGCCGCCGACGGCGACCAGGTCGCGGAGCTGGTCGACCGCACCCGCCCCGACGTCGTCCTCATGGACATCCGCATGCCGGGGGTGGACGGCCTCACGGCCACCGAGCGGCTGCGGGGCCGTCCGGACGCCCCGCAGGTCGTCGTCCTCACCACCTTCCACGCGGACGAGCAGGTGCTGCGGGCCCTGCGTGCCGGCGCCGCCGGCTTCGTGCTGAAGGACACCCCGCCCGCCGAGATCCTCGACGCGGTGCGCAGGGTCGCGGCGGGCGACCCGGTCCTCTCGCCCGCGGTGACCCGGCGGCTGATGGAGCACGCGGCAGGCGGTTCCGCCGACACCAGACGCACACGCGCGCGTCAACGCCTCGACACCCTCAACGACCGTGAACGCGAGGTCGCCGTCGCGGTCGGCCGGGGCCTGGCCAACGCCGCCATCGCGGCGGAACTGTTCATGAGCGTGGCCACCGTCAAGACCCACGTCTCCCGCATCCTCGCCAAACTCGGCCTCGGCAACCGCGTGCAGATCGCGCTGCTGACGTACGACGCGGGACTCCTGGACGCATACGACGCATACGAGGAGAACGACGAAGGCGGGCACTGAACCGGGCCCCGGACGGCGTACGGGCCGCTCAGCCGGGCACGGAGGACGCGGCCGCCTCGACCTCCGCCGGCCGCACCGGCCGGCGCTCACGCCGGGAGACGTCGCACGCCTCGGCGATGAGCAGTGCCCGCAGCGCCTCGCGCCCGTCGCACGGGTTGACCCGCTCCCCGCGCACCACCTCCACGAACGCGTTGAGCTCCGCCTCGTAGGCGGGTCCGAACCGCTCCACGAAACCGGTCCACGGCTTGTCCGCGGCCGGCGGCCCGGTCGGCTCCGTCGAGGCGATCGGCGTACGGTCGTCCAGCCCGACGACGATCTGGTCCAGCTCCCCGGCCAGCTCCATGCGCACGTCGTACCCCGCGCCGTTCAGCCGTGTCGCGGTCACCGTGGCGAGCGTGCCGTCGTCCAGCGTCAGCAGCGCCGCACCGGTGTCCACGTCGTCGGCCGCCCGGAACATCGGCGGCCCGGCGTCGGACCCGCCGGCGTACACGTCGACGACCTCCCGTCCGGTCACCCAGCGCAGCACGTCGAAGTCGTGGATGAGCGTGTCCCGGTAGAGCCCGCCGGACTGCGGCAGGTACGCGGCCGGCGGCGGCGCCTGGTCGCTGGTCACCGCCCGGACGGTGTGCAGCCGGCCGAGCCGCCCGGACCGCACCGCCTCCCGCGCGCCCGTGTAGCCGGCGTCGAAGCGCCGCTGGAAGCCCATCTGCAGGATCGTCCCGGCGGCCTCCACCTCCGCGATCGCCTGGAGCGTGCCCGGCACGTCGAGCGCGATGGGCTTCTCGCAGAACACCGGCAGCCCCGAGCGCGCCGCCCGGCCGATCAACTCGGCGTGGGCCGGCGTCGCCGTCGTGATCACCACGGCGTCCACGCCCCACCGGAAGATCTCGTCCACCCCGGGCGCCGCCGTCTCGCCGAGCCGGTGGGCCAGATCCTGCGCCCGCGCCAGGTCGGCGTCCGTGAGGATCAGGGACCCGACGTCGCGATGGCGGCTGAGCGTGTTGGCGTGAACGGTGCCGATGCGGCCCGTACCGATGACCCCGATGCGCATGGAATCAAAGTGGGCTCACAGCCCGCACCCTGTCAATGCGTATGTCCGGACAATCGAACTACACAACTTCCCGTCATCAGCGCACGGAGCTACGCTCGGGCCCGTGCCGAAACCAGAAGTGGACCCGACCGTGTCGCTGGACCTCAGCGTGGACCGCAGCAGCCCCGTGCCGCTGTACTTCCAGCTGTCGCAGCAGCTCGAGGCGGCGATCGAGCACGGCGAGCTGACCCCCGGCAGCCTGCTGGGCAACGAGATCGAGCTCGCCGCGCGGCTCGGCCTGTCCCGGCCCACGGTCCGCCAGGCCATCCAGTCGCTGGTCGACAAGGGCCTGCTGGTGCGCCGCCGCGGCGTCGGCACCCAGGTCGTGCACAGCAAGGTCAAGCGTCCGCTGGAACTGAGCAGCCTCTACGACGACCTGGAGGCGGCGGGCCAGCGCCCGGCCACGAAAGTGCTGGTCAACACGGTCGTCCCCGCGACCGCCGAGGTCGCCGCCGCGCTCGGCGTCGCCGAGGAGAGCGACGTGCACCGCGTCGAGCGGCTGCGGCTGGCACACGGGGAGCCGATGGCGTACCTGTGCAACCACCTGCCGCCCGGCCTCGTCGACCTGGACACCGGGCAACTGGAGGCCACCGGCCTGTACCGGCTGATGCGGGCCGCCGGCATCACCCTGCACAGCGCCCGCCAGTCCATCGGCGCCCGCGCCGCGACCGCGGACGAGGCCGAACGGCTCGGCGAGCACGAGGGCGCACCGCTGCTCACCATGGAACGCACCACGTTCGACGACACGGGGCGCGCGGTCGAGTTCGGCACCCACACCTACCGGCCGTCCCGCTACTCCTTCGAGTTCCAGTTGCTCGTACGCTCCTGACCTGCGCCGTCCGGGAGCCCGTCAGTGCCCGCCGGTGCCCGCCGGTGGTCCCGTGGCTCACCGTGCGAGTTCGTCGCAATGTCCGGACAATGTGACCGACGGCCGCTCCCCGGCGCCCGGTGTTCGTTCGCCATGTCGGACAATGGGGCGTTTGTGGTTTCCGGAGCCCGGTCGGGCGCCCGCGGAACCCGGCACGCACAGCACGGCACAGCAAGAAGGGCACGGCCTCGTGGCACGGTTTCGGACATGGGTGGGCATCGCGCTGGCAGGGGCACTGTCGCTGTCCCTGGCCGGCTGCAGCAGCACGGGAGGCAAGCGCGCCGAGGACGCCCGCAAGGCCGCGTCGGCCCAGGGGAAGGCCGCGGTGAACACGCCCCGCTGGACCTTCGCCATGATCACTCACTCGGGTGACGGCGACACCTTCTGGGACATCGTCCAGAGCGGCGCCGAGCAGGCCGCCGTGAAGGACAACATCAACTTCCTGTACTCCCACGACGACGAGGCGCAGCAGCAGGCGCAGCTCGTGAACGCGGCCATCGACAAGAAGGTCGACGGGATCATCGTCACCCTCGCCAAGCCCGCCGCGATGAAGTCCGCCCTGGAGCGCGCGCGGAAGGCGGGCATCCCGGTGATCACCGTGAACTCCGGCTCCGCGGAGTCCAAGAAGTTCGGTGCCCTCACCCACGTCGGCCAGGACGAGACCATCGCCGGTGAGGCGGTCGGCGAGGAGCTGAACGAGCGGGGCCGAGAGCAGGCGATCTGCGTCCTGCACGAGCAGGGCAACGTCGGCCACGAGCAGCGCTGCGACGGAGTGGAGAAGACGTTCGACGGCACGGTCCAGCGGCTCTACGTCAACGGCACCAGCATGCCGGACGTGCAGTCCGCCATCGAGGCCAAGCTCCAGACCGACAAGTCCGTCGACGCCGTCGTCACCCTCGGCGCGCCGTACGCCGCCACCGCCGTGAAGGCCAAGCAGAGCGCCGGCAGCGAGGCCGAGATCGACACCTTCGACCTCAACGCGAAGGTGGTCGCCGGCCTCGAGGACGGCTCCCTCGGCTTCGCCGTCGACCAGCAGCCCTACCTCCAGGGCTACGAGGCGGTCGACCTGCTGTGGCTGTACAAGTACAACGCCGACGTCCTCGGCGGCGGCCGACCGGTGCTCACCGGGCCGCAGATCATCACCAAGGACGACGCCGCCGAGCTGGCCGACTACACCAGGCGGGGCACCCGATGAGCGCCACGCAGACCAAGGAAGCCGACACTGACGAAAGGATTCTGCACGCCTCTCCGCTGCGGAAGCTCCTGGGCCGCCCCGAGCTGGGCTCCGTCGTCGGCGCGATCGCCGTCTTCGTCTTCTTCGCCTTCTTCGCCGACAGCTTCCTGCGCGCCACCAGCCTCAGCACGGTCCTCTACGCCGCCTCGACGATCGGCATCATGGCCGTGCCGGTGGCACTGCTGATGATCGGCGGCGAGTTCGACCTGTCCGCGGGCGTCATGGTCACCTCGTCGGCCCTGGTGTCCTCGATGTTCAGCTACCAGATGACCGCCAACGTCTGGGTCGGCGTCGGCGTGTCCCTGCTGGTCACCCTGGCCATCGGCGCCTTCAACGGCTTCATGCTCACCCGCACCAAGCTGCCCAGCTTCATCATCACGCTGGGCACCTTCCTCATGCTGACCGGCATGAACCTGGGCTTCACCAAGCTCATCGACGGCACCGTCTCCACCAAGACGATCGCCGACATGGAGGGCTTCGACTCCGCCCGCGAGGTCTTCGCCTCCACGATCACCGTCGGCGGCGTGGGCTTCAAGGTCACCATCCTGTGGTGGCTCGCCCTGGTCGCCGTCGCCAGCTGGATCCTGCTGCGCACCCGCGCCGGCAACTGGATCTTCGCGGTCGGCGGCAACAAGGACGCCGCCCGCGCGGTGGGCGTTCCGGTCACCAAGACCAAGATCGGCCTCTACATGGGCGTCGGCCTCGGCGCCTGGATCGCGGGCCAGCACCTGCTGTTCTCCTACGACGTCGTCCAGTCCGGCGAGGGCGTCGGCAACGAACTGATCTACATCATCGCGGCCGTCATCGGCGGCTGCCTGATCACCGGCGGCTACGGCAGCGCCGTCGGTTCGGCGGTCGGCGCGTTCATCTTCGGCATGACCAGCAAGGGCATCGTCTTCGCCGAGTGGAACCCCGACTGGTTCAAGTTCTTCCTCGGAGCGATGCTGCTCCTCGCGACCCTGCTCAACGCCTGGGTCCGCAAGCGCGCGGAGGCCACCAAGTGACGCAGACCGAACACCGCGCGGCGCTCGTCGAGCTGTCCGGCGTCAGCAAGAACTACGGCAACGTCCGCGCCCTCGAAGGCGTGTCCCTGGAGGTCCACGCCGGTGAGATCACCTGCGTGCTGGGCGACAACGGCGCCGGCAAGTCGACCCTCATCAAGATCATCGCCGGCCTGCACCAGCACGACGGCGGCACGCTCGCCCTCGACGGCGAGGAGACCCGCCTCTCCTCCCCGCGCGAGGCACTGGACCGCGGCATCGCCACCGTCTACCAGGACCTCGCCGTCGTCCCGCTCATGCCGGTCTGGCGCAACTTCTTCCTCGGCTCCGAGCCGCGCAAGGGCGTCGCCCCGTTCAAGCGCATGGACGTCGACCACATGCGCCGCACCACCCGCGCGGAACTCCTGCGCATGGGCATCGACCTGCGCGACGTCGACCAGCCCATCGGCACCCTCTCCGGCGGCGAACGCCAGTGCGTGGCGATCGCCCGCGCGGTGTACTTCGGCGCCAAGGTGCTCGTCCTGGACGAGCCGACGGCGGCACTGGGTGTCAAGCAGTCGGGCGTCGTCCTGAAGTACGTGGCGGCGGCCCGCGACCAGGGCCTGGGTGTCGTCCTGATCACCCACAACCCGCACCACGCGTACCTGGTGGGGGACAGGTTCGTGCTGCTGAAGCGGGGCGCGATGGTGGGCAATCACGAACGGGACGACATCACGCTGGATGAGCTGACAAGGCAGATGGCAGGCGGGAACGAGCTCGATGATCTACGCCACGAACTGCAACGCCCTTCTTAGGGGCGCGGGGAACTGCGCGACCAGCCACCACGCACCCGCAGACGGCGAACCCCGGCACCACCCAACCCCTGTCCCATTCGGCACCCAGCGTGAGCGTGCGGCACAATCGCACCCGATGAGCACCTACCGCGACTTCACCGCCCCCATCGGCTCCCGCCGCGCCCCGGTCCTGCGCACCGTGGGCACCAGGGAACGCCGCTCGCACCTGACGGCACCCCGCGTGCCGACGGTCGGCATCGACATCGGCGGCACGAAGGTCATGGCGGGCGTCGTGGACGCCGACGGCAACATCCTGGAGAAGCTCCGCACGGAGACCCCGGACAAGTCCAAGAGCCCGAAGGTCGTCGAGGACACCATCGTCGAACTGGTCCTGGACCTCTCCGACCGGCACGACGTGCACGCCGTCGGCATCGGCGCGGCCGGCTGGGTCGACGCCGACCGCAACCGCGTCCTGTTCGCCCCCCACCTGTCCTGGCGCAACGAACCGCTGCGCGACCGCATCGCCGGCCGCCTCGCCGTCCCCGTCCTGGTGGACAACGACGCCAACACCGCCGCCTGGGCCGAGTGGCGCTTCGGCGCCGGACGCGGCGAGGACCACCTCGTCATGATCACGCTCGGCACCGGCATCGGCGGCGCGATCCTCGAGGACGGCCAGGTCAAGCGCGGCAAGTACGGCGTCGCCGGTGAGTTCGGGCACATGCAGGTCGTCCCCGGCGGCCACCGCTGCCCGTGCGGCAACCGCGGCTGCTGGGAGCAGTACAGCTCCGGCAACGCCCTGGTCAGGGAGGCCCGCGAGCTGGCCGCCGCCGACTCGCCGGTGGCGTACGGGATCATCGAGCACGTCAAGGGCAGCATCGGCGACATCACCGGCCCGATGATCACCGAGCTGGCCCGCGACGGCGACGCCATGTGCATCGAACTGCTCCAGGACATCGGCCAGTGGCTCGGCGTCGGCATCGCGAACCTCGCCGCGGCCCTCGACCCGTCCTGCTTCGTGGTCGGCGGTGGGGTCAGCGCCGCCGACGACCTGCTGATCGGGCCCGCCCGCGACGCCTTCAAGCGCCAGCTCACCGGCCGCGGCTACCGTCCCGAGGCACACATCGTCCGCGCCCAGCTCGGACCCGAGGCGGGCATGGTGGGCGCCGCCGACCTGGCCCGCCTGGTCGCCCGCCGGTTCCGCCGCGCCAAACGGCGCCGGGTGGAGCGCTACGAGCGGTACGAGCGGTACGCGGAGGCCCGCCGCACGGCCCGGGAGTCGCTGTGACGGACTCGCTGCCTCACCAGGCCGGACCCCCGGACGAGCCCGGGCCCGGGGGTGAGGACCGCCGGCACATGATCCGCCGCCGGTCGCTCACCCTGCTCATCATCGTGCTGCTCATCGGCATCCCGGCCGGCTACCTCGTGATCTCCGCCAACCAGAGCCGCGACAGCGGCAGGGAGAAGGAGGCGAAGTACGCGGCGACCGGCATGACCCGGGGCTGGCCGTCCAAGCTCCAGCGCCGCATCTACGAGGTGCCCGTCCCGCTCCCGGCCAAGAAGACGGCGTACTACGAGACGAACAACTGGAAGACCAGCCGCCTCTACGTCCAGTTCGAGACGAGCGAGGCCGGTCTCGACGCCTTCCTGGCGGGACTCGGCGTCGACCGGGACGCACTGAAGAAGGACAAGATCGCCATCAGCGACCGCGCCCAGCGGGTCACCGGCTGGGACTTCGGCCGGTCCGGTCCCTGGTGGGGCCTGGTCAACGAGCAGCAGAACCCGGCGCCCACCCAGGACGTCATGGTGAACATGAAGAACCCCGACTATCCGATGGTGTACGTCGTCTCGCGCACGGTGCCCTGACCGGCCCGAGCGTCCGGGCCCCGGCAGGCCGCCGGGACCGATTGTCAGACCCCGCCCGTAGAGTCGAAGACATCTGATCCGGTGGACGGGCGGGAGGTGACAGGACGTATGAGCGACGTGGCCGTGGCGGGCACGCCGGTCGCCGGGCGAGCCGAGGCGCTCGGGCGGACCGGGCGGCCGGAGGACGCCGCTGCGTTCGTCCCCGTCCGGCTCGCCGCCGTCTTCCTGCCCGCACCGCTCCCGCGCGACGGGCGGATCGCGTTCTGGGACCCCGGCGACGGCTCCGGCATCGAGGACTTCGCGCAGTACGGGGCGGCTTCCGGCGTCTCTCGCGACGGCGGGGCCGCTGCCGAGGCGGCACCCAGGGACGGGGCTGCGGCGGAGGCGCTCACGAGAGAGGGGCCCGGGCCCGTCGCGGCGCCCGGGGAAGCGTCGGCCGTCGACGTGCACACCGGGGACGGGCCTGTCGCCGACGCGGCCCTGCGGCACGGTGCGCCGCCGCCCGCCCGGCTCACGGAGCTCACCGTCGTGCGGCGGCACGGCGCCGGGGCGCGGCGCAGGACGGCGCCCGCGCTCTCGCTCCCGCTCACCGAGGCCCTGCCCCTGCTGGTGCGGGCCCGGCACGACCCGGCCGCCCACCCTGCCACCGCCTGCTGGGGGGCCGCCGCCCTGCACGCCCTGCGGCTCACCGCGCGCGGCCGTCTGCTGCCCGGTCTGACGCCTGCCGGGCACGACGCCTGGCGGGCCGGCCCGCTCGACCCCGACGACGTCGCACACCTGCGGGCGGTGGCCGCGGCCATGCCCCCGGAAGGACACGCGGTCCCGCTGGCAGGCCCGGGCCCGATCAGGCTGCCCGAGCCGGAAGCACTGATCCGCGCCTTCCTGGACGCGGTCGCCGACACACTGCCGCGCACCCCGGCCGCGCCCCACGCCTCCGGCCGGCCCTTCGCCGACCGGGCGGCCCAGCCCATGCCGGGCGCCCACGACTGGGCCGCCGAGGTGGCCGCCGGCATGGACGCGGGTGTGCGGATCTCCCTGCGTCTCGATCTGTCGGCGTACGACCTCTTCGACGGGGACGGTGCGGGCAGCGGCGCGCGCAACGCCGGGGCGGCGGTCGTGCAGGTGCACAGCCTCGCCGACCCCACCCTCGTCGCCGACGCCGCGGACCTGTGGTCGGGAGCGGCGGACGCGGCGTTCGGTCCCCGCGCGCGCGTGGACGCGGCCCTCGCGGTGCGGCGCGCGGCGCGGGTCTGGCCGCCGCTGGACCGGCTCACCGAGCAGGATGTACCCGACGTCCTCGCCCTGTCCGAGGAGGAGGTCACCGACCTGCTGGGCGTGGCGGCCGGCCGTCTCTCCGCCGCCGGGGTCGCCGTGCACTGGCCCCGAGACCTCGCCCAGGACCTCACCGCCACCGCCGTGGTCCGGCCCGCGCCCGGCTCGGCGACGGACGGCACCGGCTTCTTCGAGAGCGAGGACCTCCTCCAGTTCCGCTGGCAGCTGGCCATCGGCGGCGACCCGCTCACCGAGGCCGAGATGGACACCCTCGCCGAGGCCCACCGCCCGGTCGTGCGGCTGCGCGACCGCTGGGTCCTGGTCGACCCCGCCCTCGTCCGCCGCGCCCGGGGGCGCGACCTCGGCCTGCTCGACCCGGTCGACGCGCTGTCCGTCGCCCTGACCGGCAGCGCGGAGGCCGACGGCGAGACGGTCGAGGTCGTACCGGTCGGCGCGCTGGCCGCCCTCCGCGACCGCCTCACGGCCGGGTTGAGCCCCGCGGAGCCACCGCCCGGGCTCCACGCCACCCTCCGTGACTACCAGCTGCGCGGCCTGGCCTGGCTCCGCCTCATGACGTCCCTCGGCCTCGGCGGCTGCCTCGCGGACGACATGGGCCTCGGCAAGACGGTCACCGTCATCGCCCTGCACCTCGAGCGGGCCCACACCGCACCGACGCTGGTGGTCTGCCCGGCCTCCCTGCTGGGCAACTGGCAGCGGGAGATCAACCGCTTCGCGCCCGGCGTCCCCGTCCGCCGCTTCCACGGACCCGACCGCACCCTGGACGACCTGACCGGCGGCTTTGTTCTTACTACGTACGGCACCATGCGGTCGGCGGCGGCGACCCTGGCCGAGCGGCAGTGGGGCATGGTCGTCGCGGACGAGGCGCAGCACGTCAAGAACCCGTACTCCGCGACGGCCAAGGCCCTGCGCACCATCCCGTCCCCCGCCCGCGTGGCGCTCACCGGCACACCGGTGGAGAACAACCTCTCGGAGCTGTGGGCGCTGCTCGACTGGACGACCCCCGGCCTTCTCGGCCCCCTGAAGTCCTTCCGCGCCCGGCACGCCCGCGCGGTGGAGAACGGGGAGGACGAGGAGGCGGTGGACCGCCTCGCCCGCCTGATCCGCCCCTTCCTGCTGCGCCGCAGGAAGTCCGACCCGGGCATCGTCCCGGAGCTGCCGCCGAAGACCGAGACGGACCACCCCGTCCCGCTCACCCGCGAACAGGCCGCGCTGTACGAGGCGGTGGTGCGCGAGTCGATGGCCGCCATCGAAGCGGCCGAGGGCATGGGCCGCCGCGGTCTGGTGCTCAAACTCCTCACCTCGCTCAAGCAGATCTGCGACCATCCCGCGCTGTTCCTGAAGGAGGAACACCCGCCGGGCACCTCTGACCACCACCGGCTGACCGCCCGCTCCGGCAAACTCGCCCTCCTGGACGAGCTGCTGGACACGGTGCTCGCGGAGGACGGCTCGGTACTGGTCTTCACCCAGTACGTCGGCATGGCCCGCCTGATCACCTCCCACCTGCTCGCCCGGGCGGTCCCCGTCGACCTGCTGCACGGCGGTACGCCGGTTCCTGAGCGCGAGCGGATGGTGGACCGCTTCCAGAGCGGGGCGACCCCCGTTCTGGTGCTGTCCCTGAAGGCAGCAGGGACCGGTCTCAACCTCACCCGCGCGGGTCACGTCGTGCACTTCGACCGCTGGTGGAACCCGGCCGTCGAGGAGCAGGCCACCGACCGTGCCTACCGCATCGGCCAGACCCAGCCGGTCCAGGTCCACCGACTCATCACCGAGGGCACCGTCGAGGACCGCATCGCCGACATGCTCCGGTCCAAGCGGGCGCTGGCCGACGCGGTGCTGGGCTCCGGAGAGGCAGCGCTCACCGAACTGACGGCCCGTGAACTGTCCGACCTGGTGTCCCTGCGGAGGCCCTCATGACTCCCCGCCCCGCCGACGAGGCCCGCCGCGCCCTGCGCGAGGCCCGCGAGCGCGGTGAGGAGCCCCAGGCCACCACCGCCGACACGGGCACGGGCACGGGCACGGGCACGGACAGGGACAGGGACAGGGATACGGACACGGACACCCACGCGGTTGCCGGCACCGGTACGGGCGAGCACGCGACAGCCCGCGAGCCGGCCCGGCAGCAGAACAGGAATTCGCAGCCCCACCCCCAGACCCACCTCCAGAGCGGGGCCGCGGGAAGCGGGGAGCGCACCGGGCCGCGCCCCGGGGACATCGCACGGGAGGCACTGCGCAACGCCCGCATCCCGGGCGGGACCGCAGGGCGACCGGACGCTGCCCCGGCCGGCCCGCAGGACCCACCCGGCAGCCGGGGAACAGAAGCGGACCGACCCGAAGAGGCGACTCGCCCCACCCAGCCGTCCATCGCGGAGGCGACGACCGCCATCACCCCGGCGAACCGTACCGACCGCGCGGCGGAAGGCCGGCCGGCGGACGTGGCGCGTGAGGCGCTGCGGGCGGCTCGCCGGCAGCCGAGGCCGGATCCGGCGGCCAAGGGGACGGCGACGTCACGACGGTCGGCCGGCCCGGCCCGTACTCCGCAGCGGACCGGCGGCACGGGCACCGCCGCCGCCCGTGCCCGCGCCGTACGGGACTTCGCCGCGGGCGCCTTCCGACTGCCTCCGGACGCGGACGCCGCGGGGGAGGGCACGTCCCTCGACGAGACAGCGGCCCTGGAGGAACTTCCGCGCGCCGGGGAGCCCACCGGCGGGGCTTCGGAGGGCCTCGCGCAAGCGCAGGCTTCCTCGGCCGGCCCACCGACCCCGCCCCCCTCGTCGTACGCCCCCTCGCCACGACGGCACCCGTCGGCACCGGACCCGGAGCGCACCCCGACGGTGCCGGACGGCCCGGCGCTCCGGCCCGCACACCCGGCCCCGCGCGGGACCCCGCACCGAGAGGCGCACGGCAACGCCCTCCCCACCCCACCCGCCGAGCCACCCGCGCAGACCCGCACGCCGCGCTCCATGGCCGCCCCGGACCGGGACGGCGAGCTGCGCCGCACCTTCCCCGCCCTGCCGCCCCGGTCGTCGGCGGAGGACGGCTTCGCCGCGACCTGGTGGGGCAACGCCTGGGTGACCGCTCTGGAGGAGGGTGCCCTGGACACCGCGCGGCTCGCCAGGGGGCGTGGGTACGCCGAGCGGGGCAACGTCGACGCGATCACCGTGACACCCGGCCTGGTCCTCGCCTACGTGCAAGGCAGCCGCCCCCGCCCGTACCGGGTACAAGTGCGGCTGCGTACGCTCGACGACACCGACTGGGAGCGGTTCCTGGACGCCGCCGTCGAACGGCCCGGGCACATCGCCGCCCTGCTCGACAAGGAGCTGCCGCACTCCCTGGCCGACTGCGGCGTCCCCCTGCTCCCCGGTCCCGGCGATCTCGCCCCGCAGTGCAGCTGCCCCGACTCCGGGCACCCCTGCAAGCACGCCGCGGCGCTCTGCTACCAGACGGCACGCCTGCTCGACGCCGACCCCTTCGTCCTGCTCCTGCTGCGCGGCCGGGGCGAACGCACCCTGCTCGACGACCTGTCCCGGAGAAACGCGGCCCGGACCGCACGCGCCGCCCAGGACCGAGGGCCGGCGCCGCTGCCCGGCGTGCGCGCCACCGAGGCCCTGGCGGCGCGCACGCCGCCGCCCCTCCCGCCGCCGCTGCCTCCGCCCCCGCACCCCGAACAGCCCCCCGCCTACCCGGCGGCCCCGGGCGGCCCGGACTCCTTCGCGCTGGACCAGCTGGCCACCGACGCCGCCGCCCGTGCCCACGCCCTGCTCACCACGGGCCGCGACCCGGTCGGCGGGCTGACGCTGTGGCAGGACGCCGTCCGACTCGCCGCGGCCCGCCCCGGCTCCGGCCTCACCGCCGGCACCCGGGCGCTGTACGCGTCCCTCGCCGGGGCCGCCGGCCGGGACACGGCGGAGCTGGCCCGTGCCGTGGCCGCCTGGCGCCAGGGCGGACTCGACGGCCTGGACGTCCTGGAGGACCCCTGGGACCCGCCGGCCGGCCGCTTCGACCGCGCCCGCCCCCTGCTGCTCGCCGCCGACCTCCCCGCCTTCCGCCCCTGGCGCAACCGCCTCACCCACCCCCAGAGCCACGTCCAGCTCCGGCTCGGCCGCACCGGGCTCTGGTACGCCTACGAGTCGGAGCCGGGCCGCGACGACTGGTGGCCGCGCGGCACCCCGGACCTCGACCCGGTCGGCGCGCTGACCGGCTTGGGCGCGTCCGGCGACCTTTGACCTGTGACCTGCTGCCCGTGGCTCGACCGAGGAAGCGAGAGGTACCCATTGAGCAGGTTGCTGGACGCGTTCGACGCCCGCGCCCGTGAGCCGAGTGAGGAGCCCGCGGGGCCCGACACTCGGCCGGACCCCCGAGCCCGTCAGACCACGGCGCCGATCGAACGGCCCGCCCACTGAGGAGCCGGTTCGGTCAGCTCGGTGAAGCGGCTCCGGACCGCGTCCGGGAGCTCGGCGGCCCGGCCCGCCTGCTGGTCGACGTGGACCGCGAGCAGCTCCGTCGTCGCCACCGGCACCGCGTCGGGCGTCGGCTCCGACTCCGGTCCGGACACCACGTACATCTCGTGCACGAAGCGCGCCTTGCGCGCCGCCGCTCCCAGCACGCGCGTACGGATGGCCAGATGGGCTCCCTCGGGCACGTCCCGGAGGAAGCGGATGTGGGACTCGACGGTGTAGAGGGAGCAGCCCGTGGACTCGCGGTACCCGGAGTCCAGGCCCGCCTCGATCATCAGCGCGTCCGTGGCGTGACCGAAGACGAGGACGTAGAAGGCCTCGCTCATGTGACCGTTGTAGTCGATCCACTCCGGGCGGACCGTGCTGTGGAGCAGAGGGAGCTTCGTCATCGCGAGTCCTCCGCGCGGTCCAGGCGGCCGGTGGCGCGCAGCACTTCGATGACGCCCCGGTCGCGTTCGGCCACGAGGTCCGCGACGGAGCGGCCGTCAGCCGCCTCGTCGCAGCCCGCCACCACGGCGTCGTACAGCTCCTTGTCCAGTTCCGGCGCTTCCAGGCGCGTCCACGGCGACTTCGGGGACGGGCCGAAGTGGTCGAGCATGTGCGCCATGCCGCCTTCGCCGCCCGCGAGCGCGAAGGTCAGCATCGGCCCCATCACCGCCCAGCGCAGCCCGGGCCCCTCGGTGATCGACAGGTCGATGTCCCGGACCGTCGCCTCTCCGTTGGCGACCATGTGCAGCGCCTCGCGCCACAGGGCCTCCTGGAGGCGGTTGGCGATGAAGCCCGGTACCTCGTCGTCCATCGTGATCACGGACTTGCCCGCGACCTCGTAGAAGCGGGAGGCCCAGGCGACCGCGGCCGCGTCGGTGCGCTCGCCGCCGACGACCTCGACGAGCGGGATGAGGTAGGGCGGGTTGAACGGGTGGCCGACGACCAGGCGCGACGGGTCCGCGGCCGCCGTCTGCATGTCGGTCATCGGATAACCGGAGGTGGAGGAGGCGATGACGACGCCGGGCGGTGTCGCCGCGTCCAGGCGGGCCAGCAGGTCGCGCTTGAGGTCGAGTTTCTCGGGCGCGCTCTCCTGGACGAACTCGGCGTCCGACACGGCCTCTTCGAGGGTGTCGGTCACGGTGAGCCGGTCGGTCGACGCGCCCTCGGCCAGGCCGAGCGCGGTGAGCGCCGGCCAGGCCGCGTCGACCAGACGGCGTAGCTTCTGCCCGGCGTCGGGCGCCGGGTCCCAGGCGGTCACGTCGTAGCCGCGCGCCAGGAAGTGGGCGACCCAGCCGCCGCCTATGACTCCCGCGCCGACGCAGGCGACGCGGCGGACGTTCTCGGGCGAGGTCCGCCCCGGCGAGATCGGCTCGGGCGAGGTCGTCTCGGATGAGGTCATGAGTGTGTTGGTCCTTCGTCGTCGCTTCGGGCTACTTGCGCGGCTTGAGGCCGAGAGTGGCGCGAGCCTCGTCCGGTGTCGCGACGCGTGCGCCGATCGACTCGGTGATGGTCACGGCCCGCTCGACGAGCTGGGCGTTGGTCGCCTTGTTGCCCTTGCCGAGGTACAGGTTGTCCTCCAGGCCCACGCGGACGTGCCCGCCGAGCAGGATGGACTGCGCGACCCACGGCATCTGCATCCGGCCGAGCGCGAAGCTCGCCCAACGCGCACCCTCGGGGAGCATGTTGACCATCGACTGGAGCACTCCGGGATCCGCCGGCGCGCCCCACGGGATGCCCATGCACAGCTGGAACACGGTCGGGTCGTCGAGCAGGCCCTCGGCGAGCAGCTGCTTGGCGAACCAGAGCTGACCCGTGTCGAAGATCTCCAGCTCGGGCCGCACACCCAGTTCCTGGATGCGCCGCGCGCCCGCACGCAGCATGTCGGGCGTCGAGACGTAGAGATTCGAGCCGTCGCCGAAGTTGAGCGAGCCGCAGTCCAGCGTGCAGATGTCGGGCAGCAGGTCCTCGACGTGCGGGAGGCGCTCCAGACCGCTGACGAGGTCGGTGCCGGGGAGGTGGGTGAGCGGGTGGTCCGGGTCGATGACCAGGTCGCCGCCCATGCCGGCGGTGAGGTTGATGACGACGTCGGTGCCGGTCTCCTTGATGCGCTCGACGACCTCCCGGTACAGCTTCGGGTCGCGGGACGGCTCGCCGGTCTGCGGATCGCGTACGTGGATGTGGACGACGGCCGCTCCGGCGGCGGCCGCCTCCACGGCGTTCCTGGCTATCTGCTCCGGGGTGACGGGGACGTGCGGACTCTTGCGGACGGTGTCACCGGCGCCCGTGAGCGCGCAGGTGATGATGACGTTCTCGGTCATGGGCATGCGGGGACCTCCCGGAAGGGCAGGGGCGGGTACGGGACTTCGGTGGCCTCTGGCCTACTGAGCCAGAATCGTGTGGTTGACGTGGGCGGTCAGTGCGGCGTGCATCGCGTCCGCGGCCGCGGCGGACGACGACCCGCTCACCGAGAGGACGTGCGTCGCCAGGCCGTCGATCAGCGCGGTCAGCGTCAGTGCCGCCGCCCGCGGATCGACCCCGGCGCGGAACACGCCCTGTCCGACACCCCGGTGTACGACGTCGGCGACGGTCTCCCGCCACTGTCGGTAGTACTCGGAGTGCAGTCGGCCGACCGTCGTGGAGCGCGCCGCCTCGGCCCACAGGTCGAGCCACACCGCCCACTGGCGGCGCTGCTGCTCGGTGCGCGGCGTCTGCAGCGCGATGAGCTGGCGCAGTTCCTGAGCCGCGTCGTCCGCCTCGGCGAGACGGGCGGCACGCCGCGCGGTGTCCTCGTCCATGCACCAGCGCACGGCCGCCTCCAGGAGTTCGGCGCGGCCCGGGAAGTGGTAGTGGATCGCGGCGCTGCTGGTGGCGCAGGCGCGGGCGATGTCGGCGACCCGCACCGCGTGGAAACCGTGCTCCGCGATCAGCCGGACCGTCTCGCGGACGATCTGCAGCGGTCGCCCGCCCTCGACGCCCGCGACCGGCGCCGAGTCCTTCTCGCGGGGGCGGGTGCCGAGCAGCCAGCCCGCGTCCACCCGGCCCTCGTCGGCGATCCGCGCCAGCTCCGCGGCCGTGAAGCGGCGGGTGCCGCTCAGCGAACGCGAGAGCTTGGACGGGTCCATGACGACCCGGCGCGCGAACTCGCGCTGGCTGACACCCGCGGCCGCGATGACCTCGCGTACGCGGGTGGCGGCGGTCGGTGTGCCTTCGAGGGCGTCGTCGGTTTCCACGAGGCACGACCCTAGGCATGCGTTGCGGAAAACTCAACACGGACGGACAGAGAAGTAGCAGATGGATGATGTGATTGAGATACCTGACTTGCGGATCAGTCAGACGAGCGGCGTCCTGCACGGACCAGCCGCGCGCCGGCCCGGTGCCCGGCGTCGGAGGCTGCCCCGGAGCTCGGTAGGCTCCCCGAATGCCGCAGGACGAGATGGAAAAGACCAGGACCGCTCAACTCGCGACGGGCACACCGGACGACCTCGCAACCGCCTTACGCACCTGCCTCGCGCCACTGAGGCTGTGCCAGGCCTTCGACGGCGCGGCCGGGTACGTCCTGCGGGGCACGGGACCGGAGGCCCTGGCCGCACTGGACGACGTACGATCCACAACGGCCGGGAAGATGGTTTCCGCCGGCGGCAACTGGTCGGACGAGCACGTCGCCGCCGTCGCGGACCTGCAGCCGGGATGGAGCTCCGAGGCCGCCGACGCCGCTCGGCTCATCGTCTACCGCGACGCACCGGCCGACGTCCTCGCCCGGTTCGGACACCTGCTGCACGCGATCGCCACCTCGGACCGGCCGGATTCCACCACCTGGCTCACCACACTGACGGACAACGTCCTCAAAGCCACCGGGCCCCGGTCCGAGGCGGCCCACCAGGCGCGCACGCGATGGACCCCCGACCTGGTGAGCGAAGTCGCCCGAGCCGGCGGAGCGCCCGGCCGCACGCCCGTGCACACGACGCTGACGACGCTGCTGCACATCGACGACGACAGGTACTCGACGCACCGGTACGCGCTCCTGGCGACGGACGCCGGCGACACGTTCCTCGCCCGGCACGCCGACGTCCTCGCCGAGATCGTCACGGCGGCGGGGCCCGGCCCCCGCCGGCTCCTGACACTCCGGTGCGCGCGGGACGCCGAACAGCACGCCGGCCTACTCGCCGCCCTGGCCGTCGACGAGGACCGTTCCGTGCGGGCCGAGGCGCTCGCCGCGCTGGCCTGGCTCGACGGGCCCCGGCAAGTGGAACTGCTGCGCCCGCACCTGCGGACGGCGGCACCGGACCGCCTCACCGGAGTCCTGCGGCGCCTGTCCGACGTCGACGGCGGTCTCGCGGCGATCGGAGACGCGCTGCGGGCACCGGAAGGGCACCCGCTCGACGCGGAGCGCGCGGAGTCGCTGCGCCGGGCGGCCGACCGGGCGTCTCTCGCGAAGGGGCCCGGTGCCGTCGTCCCCCTCCCGCCGATCGCGCCGCCGACCGACGCCGACCTCCTGGCGGAGCTGGAAACCCGCCCCGCCGCCACCCGCCTGGAGGGTGACTACTTCTGGCCCGGCGTCCAGCAGCGGCTGGCGCTGATACCCGACGTCCGCGTGTTGCGGAACGCACTGCGGCAGGCCGGGATGACCGACGCCGACCGCCGGGTCATGGCGCTCCTGACGACCCGGAGCACCAGGGCGTTCGGCCGGAACATCGGCGCGGTCCTGACGCTCGAGGACGCCGGGCGGTGGTGGCCGCTGTTCGCCGAGCGGCCGGACCTGGTGGACGAGTACCTGGAGGGCTTCGACGCCAGGAGGCACCCTGACGACGAGGCCGTCGACACGACCCACATGACGCTGACGATCCTCGAGTGCTTCCAGGAAGTCCCGAAGGCGTTGGCCCCTCGCCTGACGTCGATCGCGCTCGGTGTCTCACGGCACCGCCTGGCCGCGCGCCGGGTGCTCGGCGACGGCCCGGGCGTCCGGGCCGCCGCGCGGGCGGCGCTGGACGACGCCGAGGAGATGACGCGCAGGTCGGCGGCGGAGTGGCTGGCCGGCCTGGGCGAGCCGGGCATCACGGCGCCGGAACCCGGCTGGGAGTTCGGCGACGGGGTGCTGGCCCCGGCCACCCGGACCTTGCCCGCCGCAACGCTCTGGTGGCTCGACCGCTTCAGGGAACAGGCCCTGGACCGAGGCGTTCCGGCGCCGGACGTGGACCGGTGGCTCGGGCTCGCCCGCCCGATGCTGCGGACGGCTCCCGACGGAAGCGGGCCGGTGGTGGGCAGGCTCGGCGGGCCACTGATGCTCCCGCCGGATCTCCCCACCCCCGGCGACAGCTACGGGTCGGCGGGCGAGGAGGACGAGGAATACAGCGACCACCACCAGCTCATCCTGACGCTCGATCTCTCCGCCGTCCCGGACGGGTTGACCGACCTGCCGCTCCCGCCGGACGGCACGCTGCTCCTCTTCGTCAACGCCGACCTGGAACCCTGGCCCGCGGGCGGCGCCGTGTACGTACCGGCCGGAGTCCCGGTGGAGGAACGGGAGTCGTCCCCCGACTACGAGATCTACGAGTACGACAGCCCGGAGGAACTGGACGCCGAGTTGCGCAGGGCCGGCGAGCTGCGACTCGCGCCCGGTGTGTCCCTGCCGTCCACGCCGCCCGACGAGGAGGCGCTCGCCCGGCATCCCCACGCGGAGACCCTGCGGGACGTCTGGTCCGACCAGACCGACGGCGGCGGGGACTGGCAGCTCGGCGGCCACGCCGCCAACTTCGACGACTACGGCGACCCGGTGGCCGCGTCCGCGGACCCGGAGGTGGGTGACCAGGACTCCGACCCCGGCGACTGGGTCCTGCTCGCGCAGTGGGTGGGATTCCCCATGTCGATCGTGTACTGGACCATTCCCCGCCAGGACCTCGCGGCCCTCCGCTTCGACCGGGTCACCGTCCAGATGCACGCCAACCCCTGAACACCGGGACGCCGGCGGCCTTGTGTACCTGGCCGCCCCCGCACTCCCGGGGGCGGAACGGAGTCGCGCGATGGGATGGAGCACCTGGCACTCGATGTCTGGATCACCGACGTCCATGACCTACACGTCCGGAGCAGCCGAAGGCCACGTCACCATGATCAAGAAGGGGCCCCCGGGCTCGCCTCAAATCAGCGACAGAGCCCCAGAGCTGAGCCAGAACGGAACCTCGTGAACAGAGCCGGGCGGCCTGACGGTCAGCGGGGCCCGGGGAACAGGCCGTTGAGTTCGGGGAAGGACATGGCATCGGCGAGCGGTTGGTAGTCGCCGGTGTCGTACAGACGCTGCGCGGCGTGGCGGGTGGCGGTGTAGGCGGTCTGAGCGAGGCCCGAGCCGAGGCTGACGCGGGCGACGCCGAGCGCGCCCAGCTCGGCGACGGCGGGCGCTCCGGGGCCCGCCATGACGTTCAGCGGCACGGAGACGCCCGCGGCCAGTTCCGCGACGACGGCGGGGTCGGTGACGCCGGGAACGAAGATGCCGTCGGCGCCGGCTTCCGTGTACCTGCGCGCCCGCTCCAGGGTGTCCTTCAGCCGGGTGGCGGGGTCACCGAGGCCGAACAGGTAGGTGTCGATACGGGCATTGAGGAAGAGGGACGCGCCTGCTCGCTCCGCAGCGGACCGGGCTGCGGCGAGCCGCCCCTCGAGTTCGGCCGGAGGCCGGGTGCCGTCCTCGATGTTGACGCCCACGGCACCTGCTTCCCACACCCGTGCGACGGTCTCGGCGACGTCGGTCGCGTCCAGCCCGTATCCGCCCTCGATATCGGCGGTGACGGGTACGTCGACCGCCGCGACGATGCGGGCGATCAGGTCCACCACCTGGTCGGCAGAGAGAGCTTCCCCGTCCGGGCGGCCGAGCGACCAGGCGATCCCGGCGCTGGTGGTGGCGATCGCGGGTGCCCCCGCGGCCTCGATGACACGGGCACTGGCTACGTCCCAGGCGTTGGCCAGCGCGAGCGGGTGTGCGGCGTTGTGGAGGGAGCGGAAGAGCAAGGCTTTGTCCATCTGCGCTGTGATCATGCGCTCAGCCAACCAACACTCCCAGCCCTCTGTCCGGCAGGAATCCGACACCACGGTGCCGGCGCAGCGGTCACCGCGGTTCGGACCTTCGGGCCGATCACCCGGACTTCGACGCCGAGCGCGACCGCCTTCCGCATGCCCTCGGGCTTGCCTCCATCGCCGAGGAGGAGACCGACTGCCGTTCGTCTGCGGCGGTGGCTGCATGCACGGCCCCGGACCAGGCACCGCGCGTACCGGAGGACGATTTTCAGCGGGAGCGCGCGTCGGCTCAACTACCGCGGTGACCGGCAGGCGAACGCGGCCCGAACACCGTACCCAGGAGGGCAAAACCCGACGCGTAGTCATCCGATGTCTCGAACGGCATGCCGTCCGAGAGGTCTTCAACCTGGGCACACCGATTTCCCGGCCCTATAGGGGTGCCGACGGCCGGTGTGGCCTGGCCGGCGCTGTCGAGGTCCGGCACGTGAGGAACAGCGCCCCCAACCTCGAACAGGACTTGCACGTAACGCCCATGATGTGCGTACCGCCGCCACCCGCCATGGTGTTCGGTAGCTACTTCGAGGCGGTGGTGGAGAACCGGTGGGAGAGGGAACGTCTGCTGTCGGCGCTGGAGGGGCGCCACGATCTGGGCGACCTGCTGGCTCTCGAGTTGGTTCCGGCCGACGTGGTGGAACTGGTGACGGCCATCGTGACGGCGGACGGGGACCCGGAGGCTCTCGGCGACCTGGAGGCGCGGTTGGGCTACCGGGCCGAGCAGGAGGTCCCGAGCCTCGTGACAAGGCTGCGCGGTGATCCCGACACCTTGGCGTTCCTGCTGGCCGCTTGTGTCTTCGAGGGGCTGGACCAGGAGGCGCGGCCAACGCACGACGTACGACCGCCCATACCGCCGACCCCGTCCACGAGGTCACGTGCACAGCCCGCGGGACGCGGGCGCAGTGGCAGGTCTTCGGACTCGCGGGCACATCCGCCGGAAGGGCGGACACCTACCGGCCGTCTCTTCCCCGGCCCTGACACGGGCCCAGTGACATCGACGGCTTTCGTTCCCACTCACCGCTGCGGGACAGCCCCGGAATCGCACCGGGTTCCCTCTTGCGTCGCACCACCGGGCATCCGGGCGGACGGGAGGCGCGAACCGACTGCGTGCATCAGCGTAAGGGCACTCATACTCCTGCGACAGCGAGGATTCAACGGTTGTCTTGAATGTGGGGGGAAGCAGAAACCAGGTGTGTCCCCGTCCAGTTGCCTTGACGGCTCTGGCCGGAAAACGCCTCAGGAGAGCGTTGCCCCATCAGCCAGACTTGTTGCCTCACGACACATGCACACCGTTGCCGCGGTGGCCCGTGCCCGGGAGGCCCCTGATGACGTCAGACACGAGGCCGGACGAAGACGGGGCAGCAGCCCCGCCCGGAAGGCAACGGTCTCCCGGGGGCCGCGTCGTACTGCGCGGCGACATGCGGTCCGCCCTGCCCGACGCCACGGCGGCGGTGGTGGTCACGGCGCTCGTGTTCGCCCTCCTGTGGACGCGCATGGAGTCGGGTGCTTCGGACACCGTCGCGGTCATGCCGTTCATGGACGATGCGGGCACCTACTGGATGTACTTGCTCAGCCAGGCGTTCGGATGGTCGGGTCTGCTGTGGGCCTGGGGCACGGTCATGCTGGGTCTGTTGCTGTCGGGGCCGCGCCCTGCCCGGCGGCCGGTCTCCCGGCAGGTGCTGGAGCGCTGGCACCGCACCACGAGCCTGACGACGATGGCGCTGATGTTCGCGCACGCGCTGATGTTCGCGGCGGAACTCGTACGCTATGAGACGAAGGTGGACTGGGCCGAGCGGCTGTGGGTGGGCTTCGCCGACAGCTTCGTGCCTGGCTGGTACGACTCCGGCACCGGCCGCGTCGCCATCCCGCTCGGGCAAGGTGCCCTGTATCTGGCGATCCCGCTGGGGCTGCTGTTCTACGTCCGCCACCGCATCGGAGCGAACACCTGGCGACGGCTGCACCGTTTTGTGATCGTCGTCTACGTGCTGAGTGTGTGGCACACGCTGCTGTACGGGACCAACGTCTGGTACGGGGAGTGGCCGCGCACCGTCCTGTGGCTGCTGCAACTCCCGGTCGCGGTACTGCTGTTGCTCCGTCTGCTGAGACCTGCTCGGCGCGCCGAACGGTTGGAGCCGCCGGGAGGAGGCGCGAGCGCGGCCCGTCCGGGCTGGTGGGCGCGCGCGGCCGGACGCGTCATCGCCGGAGCCGTCGTCGTCGGGCTGGTCATCGTGGTGGTGTCCGGCCGGGACGGTGGGCGGGACCGTCCGACCCATCCGCCCGCCACGGCCCCGCACTCCCAGGAAACGGACTGACGGCGGCACGGGGGGCACGGGGGGCACGGCACCCCGGGATGGGATGATGGCCGGCGACAGGGCGACGGCGGAACGAGGAAGCCGGTGTGAATCCGGCGCGGTCCCGCCACTGTGATCGGCGAGCGACTCCCGACAGGCCACTGCCCTGCAGTGGGTGGGAAGGCCGGGACGAGCATCGACCCGAGAGCCAGGAGACTTACGCGGTCGCCTCCTCGACGGACCACCGGGGCGGATCTCCCCGGAGAGAGGGACGGCACCGCATGCCCGCAACGCCGACCGGACGAACGCCGGACGACACGAGGGCCGCAACGGCCACCGCCCCGGTGCCGTGCCGCATCGTCGTGTGCCGCGACTGCTGCTGCGGCAGCCCCAAAGTGACCGGCGTCGACCACACGGCCCAGACCGAACGCCTGCGTGCCGCAGCACCGGTACGCGTCTCCGACTGCCTCGACGTCTGCGACCAGGCCAACGTCATCGTCGTACAACCCTCCGCGGAAGACCGCGCCGCCGGTGCCCGACCGGTTTGGCTGGGGCTGGTCAACGACCCGGACGCGACCGAGGACATCGCCGCGTGGGCACGCGCGGGCGGACCCGGCGTGGCACCGTTGCCGGACATCCTCGACCTGTACGCCATCACGCCGCCGCGCCGACGGCGTACGGCCTCGTGACCGTACGGACGGAAGCCGGAGGGAGGACAAAAGCCGTGCACGGAGCCCGGGCCTCGACGGCGTCCGTTGCCACCGCCCTGCACGACGTGGCCGGCCTCGGCGGCTTCTTCGCCCTGCAGGTCGGCGGGCCGGACGACGGATGGCATCCGGTCGCCCACTCCTACGCGGATGGTTTCACTGAACTTGCCGCAGCCGTCGCACGCCGTCACCGCACTCGGGAACCACGCGTCGCCATATCCATCGCCCAGCTCGGTCACGCTGCCCGCCTCTGGTCACCGGCACTGGCCTGCGTCGTTCTGCACCGGATCGTCCCCGACCTGGAGGGATTGCAGCGCGCCGAGGACGGACCGGCCCTCCGGGTGCCCCGCCCGGACGGCTGGTACGCCGACCGGCTCGACGGCGGCCCCGTCCGCGTCCTGTACGAGCAGGTGACGGATCATCTGTCGGCACTGGCCGACGGACTGCGCGTCAAAGTCGCCCCGCGTCTGCTGGACGGCAACTCGGCGTCGGCGCTCGCCGGGGCGGCCCACGCCCTGCACGCACTCCGTCCCGCCGAACGCGGACCGCTCGCCGACCTCACGACCGCGCTGCTGAACACCGGACGCCTGGCGGGCACCGGTGTACTCACCCGCTCCGACCTCGCGTTCCGCCGTCGGAGTTGCTGCCTCTACTACCGTGCGCCGAACGGCTCGAAGTGCGGTGACTGCGGGCTGGCCGGAGGGGTGCCGCGCCGAGGCCCGCGGTGAGGTACCGCTGCCTCCGCCCGGCCGACGGGCGGACGGAGGCTGGGGCACACCTTGCTCATGGCGGTGCTGTGGGACGGGGCCGGGACGCTTGCGGCGTCCCGGCCCACCGCGTTCCTCGGTCAGGAGGCGGACAGCTCACCGCGGACAGTGCGGGCGGCGGCGACCAGGTTCTCCAGAGAGGCGCGGGTCTCGGGCCAGGCGCGGGTCTTCAAACCGCAGTCGGGGTTCACCCAGAGCCGTTCGGCGGGGATCGCCTTCAGGCCGGTGCGCAGCAGTTCTGCAGCCTCCTCAGCGCTCGGCACGCGTGGGGAGTGGATGTCGTAGACTCCCGGACCGGCCTCGCGCGGGTAGCCGTGGGCGGCGAGTTCCCGGGCCACCTGCATATGGGAGCGGGCGGCCTCCAGGCTGATCACGTCGGCGTCGAGGTCGTCGATGGCCTGCACGATGTCGCCGAACTCGGCGTAGCACATGTGGGTGTGGATCTGGGTGTCCGGCCGCACGCCGGCGGTGGTGAGCCGGAACGCCTCGGTGGCCCACGTCAGATACGTCGCACGGTCCGCGGTGCGCAGCGGCAGGGTCTCGCGCAGGGCGGGCTCGTCGACCTGGATGACCGAGGTGCCGGCCGCCTCCAGGTCGTTCACCTCGTCGCGCAGGGCGAGGGCGACCTGCCGGGCGGTGTCGCCGAGTGGCTGGTCGTCGCGGACGAAGGACCAGGCGAGCATGGTGACCGGACCAGTGAGCATGCCCTTGACCGGGCGGTCGCTCAGTGACTGGGCGTAGGACGTCCAGCGGACCGTCATCGGCTCGGAGCGGGAGATGTCGCCGGCCAGGATCGGCGGGCGGACGTAGCGGGTGCCGTAGGACTGGACCCAGCCGTGCTGCGTGGCCAGGTAGCCGGTGAGCTGTTCGGCGAAGTACTGGACCATGTCGTTGCGTTCGGGCTCGCCGTGCACGAGGACGTCGATGCCGGTCTTCTCCTGGAAGGAGACGACCTCCTGGATCTCGGTCTTGACGCGCTCCTCGTAACCGGCCGTGTCGATGCGGCCCGCCCGCAGGTCGGCCCGTGCGGTGCGCAGTTCGGTGGTCTGCGGGAACGAGCCGATGGTCGTCGTGGGCAACAGCGGCAGGCGCAGGTGGGCGCGCTGGGCCGCGGACCGTTCGGCATACGGCTGTGAGCGGCGGGCGTTGGCGTCCGTCACGGCCTCGGCCCGGGCCCGGACGGCAGGATCGCGGGTGATCGGTGACCCTGCGCGGGAGGCCAGGTCGGCGCGGTTGGCGGCGAGTTCCCCGGCGATGGTGTCGGTGCCCTGGGCGAGGCCCTTGGCGAGGGTGACGATCTCCGTGGTCTTCTGCCGGGCGAAGGCCAGCCAGCGCAGGACCTGCGGATCGATGTCCCGCTCGGCCGCCGTGTCCAGGGGCACGTGCAGCAGGGAGCAGGAGGCGGCGACGTCGACTCGGTCGGCGAGCCCGAGCAGGGTGCCGAGGGTGGACAGCGACTTCTGGAGGTCGTTGATCCAGATGTTTCGGCCGTTGACCACGCCGGCGACCAGGCGCTTGCCGGGCAGCCCGCCGACGGCGGCGAGGGCGTCCAGGTTGGCGGCGGCGGCATCGGTGAAGTCCAGCGCGAGACCCTCGACCGGGGCCTTGGCCAGCACCGGCAGTGCGTCGCCCAGCCGGTCGAAGTAGGAGGCGACGAGCAGCTTCGGCCGGTCGGTGAGGGAACCCAGTTCGCGGTAGGCGCGCTCGGAGGCGTTCAGGTCGGCCGGGGTGCGGTCCTGGACGAGGGCGGGCTCGTCGACCTGCACCCACTCGGCACCGGCCGCCCGCAGGTCGGCGAGGACCTCGGCGTACACGGGCAGCAGACGGTCCAGCAGGGTCAGCGGCTCGAAGTCGGCCGGCACGCCGGGGGCCGGCTTCGCGAGCAGGAGGTAGGTGACGGGGCCGACCAGCACGGGCCGTGCGGTCAGGCCCTGGGCGAGGGCTTCCCTCAGTTCGGCGACCTGCTTGGTGGAGTCCGCCGTGAAGACGGTGCCGGGGCCCAGCTCGGGGACCAGGTAGTGGTAGTTGGTGTCGAACCACTTGGTCATCTCGAGCGGAGCGACCTCCTGGGTGCCGCGGGCCATGGCGAAATAGCCGGCGAGGGGGTCGGATGCGACGGTGGCACGGTGCCGGTCGGGGACGGCGCCGACCATGACGGTGGTGTCGAGGACGTGGTCGTAGTACGAGAAGTCGCCGGTGGGCACCTCCTGGACGCCGGCGTCGGCGAGCTGCCGCCAGTTGCTGCGGCGCAGCTCCGCGGCGGTGGTCCGGAGGGCGTCGGCGGTGACGCGGCCCTTCCAGTAGCCCTCGACGGCCTTCTTCAGTTCCCGGTTCTGACCCTGGCGGGGATAGCCGTACACGGTGGCCCGTGCTGCCGCGGCTGCGGACTTCGCTGTCACGGAGATCTCCTTCGCGAGATGAATCCCTGAGATCCCGGAGACGGGACGAGAGCGCGAAGGGAATGACGAACCTGACGGCAAGGAACCCGCGCGGCAAGGGCACGGTCGTTCCGTCTGGTGTGTACGCCGACCCGCCCTCGAGGTCACCGAGATGTCCGCGTACGGATCGGTCCGCACGCGGGCAGTTGGCAGGTCTTCGGACTTACGGGCACGCCCTCCGTGACGGAGGACCCCTACTGGCCGTCGCTTCCCAGATCCGGTACGTCGGACCCAGTGCGTATGACGGCGGTCGTTCCCGCTCACCGCTGCGGGGCAGTCCCGGATTCCCACCGGGTTCCCTCTTGCGACACCCCGCCTGGCGAACGGGGCGAACCAGCTGCTGCGGTCACCTTACGGGGTGTCGCCGCGAATGGAAGAGCACCGTCCATCATCCGGAAGGCGGGTCGGGCCTCTTGGCAGGTGGCAGCGGTGAGGGGCGGTGAGCGCCGCACTCGCCTCACCGCCCCTTCCCGTCGTGCCGCAGGGGACCCTCACCCCAAGGGGCGCTGCGGGCCCCTCGACTCGCGTCGTACCAGGCCCTCAGCCCTGGTCGTAGGAGTGGAACCCCCGGCCGGTCTTCCGGCCGAGCAGTCCCGCCTCCACCATCCGCTGGAGCAGCGGAGGCGGGGCGTAGAGGGGCTCGCGGAACTCGTCGTAGAGGGAATGCGCGATGGACGCCACGGTGTCCAGGCCGATGAGGTCGGCCAGCCTCAGTGGTCCCATCGGGTGGGCGCAGCCCGGCTCCATGCCCGCGTCGATGTCGGCGGCCGTGGCGAACCCGGACTCCGCCATCCTCACGGCCGAGAGCAGGTAGGGGATGA
Organism: Streptomyces sp. AC602_WCS936; assembly: GCF_019049125.1. NCBI lineage: Bacteria > Bacillati > Actinomycetota > Actinomycetes > Kitasatosporales > Streptomycetaceae > Streptomyces > Streptomyces sp. AC602_WCS936. The sequence goes on from NZ_JAGMUF010000003.1 coordinate 125,669, forward strand.
GCGGCGCGTTGACGACGAAGCCGGCCCGGTCCTTGGAGCGGACGACCGTCTTGCCGAGCGTCCGGGTCGCGAAGTCCTCCACCAGGGCGGTCGTCCCGGCCGACGTGTGCAGTGAGGTGGCTGCCTCGACCAGCGGCAGGACGGGAACGGGGTTGAAGAAGTGCAGGCCGACGACCCGGTCCGCCCGCGCGGTCGCCTTGCCGAGCCGCATGAGGCCGGCCGCGAAGGTGACCTGACCTGCTACGTCGAACTTGCGGCCCTCGGGTGCTTTGGACTCCGTCGCCAGCGCCATGGTGAGCACCATGCTGATCAAGGCGAGTCCGACGAGTACTCAGAAGGAGCCGCGCCACGACCCGATCCTGGCGAACATGCCGCCGAGCAGGGGGGGACACGGCGGCGCCGGCGGACAAGACCCGCTCCAGACCGCGATGGCGTGCGCCCGCTGCCGTACGTCGCGGGTGACCGCGGTGAGTGCGGTGAGCGAGCCGGGGAACATGGCCCCGGCGCCCAGTCCATTCAGGGCGGCGCCGAGCCAGAACACCTGGACGGTCGGGGGGAGCGCGGCGACGGTGCTGCCGGCGGCGACCAGAGCGGTGCCCGCAAGGACGAGCCTGCGCCGCCCGAACAGGTCGCCGAGGACGCCGAAGGTGAACTCGAAGCACACCGCCGCGATCATGAACGCGGCGGTGACCCAGGTGAGTTGTGAGCCGTGGGTGTTCAGATCCTGTTGGGACAGTCCGTTCAGCGAGGCCGGCAGCGCGTTCGCGACTTGGGCCACGAAGACCGCGCCGCAGACGGCAGCCAATGTTCCCGCGTAGCCCGGCTTCCGGGCGGCCCCCGCGGTTGGGCCCGGGGACGTCGTCGTCCCCTTGTTGAGCGTCATTGGTGTTTCTGCCTGACTGGGGACTTCGGGTCTCCCGGAAGCGGGAACCCCGAAGCGTGGAAGCGCTCGGCTCCGCGCACGCGGTGGGGGGAGAGAAGGCACGTCGCGCGTCCGGCGTGGTGCCGTGGAGAATGACACTCGGCTTACGTCGCGTCAAGGAAATGTTCAGGAGATAGAGATACTGTTCTCCGAGTAAGATCGATGGGTCGGGCTCTACGGCTGGTCGGCCAGGTCCTCTTCAAGGGCGTGCGCCGCGGCCTCCAGCGTGGCGACCAGGGAGGGCAGGCGCCGCGGGTCGTAGCGCACGCTGGGCATCGAGACGGAGAGGCCGGCCAGCGCGGTGCCGTCGCGGCCGCGCACCGGGACGCCGACGGCGACGAGACCGCGCTCGGACCGCTCCTTGTTGACGGCGAAACCGTTGCGGCGCAAGCGCCTGAACTCCGTCCGCAGCCGCGCGAGGTCGGGGCGGTCGGCCGGGCGGTCGCGGTAGCGCTCGGGGGCGTAAACCTTCTCCAGCTCCTCGTCGGCCAGGTGGGCGAGCAGGAGGAGTCCCGCCGTGGTGCGGTGGGCGGGGAAGACCATCCCCTCCCGGGACCCGACCCGAAGGGCCTGTCGGCACTCGACGCTGGCGATGAACCGCACCGTCTCCCCGGTGCGCACGATCAGGTTCGCGGTCTCGTCGAGGAGATCGACGACCCGGCGCAGGTGAGGAAGGGCCACAGCGCGCAGCCGTGACACGAGCGACTGGGAGTGGGCGGCCAGCTCCAGCACCGGGCCCGCCCGGTAGACGCGGTCCTCACCCCGCACGGCGAAGTCCCGGTAGACGAGCATCGCGAGGACGCGGTGGGCCGTCGACCGGGCGACACCCAGGCGCTCCGCGAGCTGCGCCACGGTCGCGCCGCCCTCCATCTGCAAGATGGCCGCCGCTCGCAGCGCGTGGTCCACGCTGGCGATGGGATAGGGCGGCGGCGTCTTCAGCGGCTTGTCCATGGCGACCCTCCCGACGCTCCCGAATTCTGCTGTGCAGAATCTACATGTTCCAACAGCAGACGCCATGCACGCTGGCTCCGTGACTGAGTCCTCCCTCACCCAAGACATCGCCACGGGCTCCCCGGTGCGGCTCCAGGCCGTCACCGCCGAGGGGCAGCCCGAGGTCACCCCGGCGCTCGAGGAGCTGTACCGGGGCTTCGAGCAGGAACTGCTCGTGCCGCTGTGGACCGAGATCGGTGATCTGATGCCGGCCCACCCGCGCTCGCGCGCCGTGCCGCACCTGTGGCGCTGGGAGCGCCTGCGCGAGCTGGCCGCACAGGCCGGCGACATCGTGCCGGTCGGGCGGGGTGGGGAGCGCCGCGCGATCGCGCTGGCCAACCCGTCCCTCGGCGGCAGGCCCTTCGCCACCCCGACGCTGTGGGCGGCCATCCAGTACCTGATGCCCGGCGAGGACGCGCCCGAGCACCGCCACACCCAGCACGCCTTTCGCTTCGTCGTCGAGGGCTCGGGCGTGTGGACGGTCGTCGGCGGCGACCCGGTGCCGATGAACCGCGGCGACTTCCTGCCCCAGGCCGGCTGGAACTGGCACGCCCACCACAACGCCACCGGCGAGCCGATGGCCTGGATCGACGGTCTGGACATCCCGTTCCAGTACGTCACCGAGGCGCAGTTCTTCGAGTTCGGCCGCGACGAGATCACCGATGCCGAGCGGATCACCCCCGAGCGCTCCCGCTCCGAGCGGCTGTGGGGCCACCCCGGCCTGCGCCCGCTGTCGGCCACCCCGGCCACGCCCGGCAGCCCGCTGCTGTCGTACAAGTGGGAGTACACGAACGCCGCGCTGCGCGACCAGCTGCTGCTGGAGAAGGAGGGCTTCGGCGGCACCGTCGAGCCCGGTCACGCCGCGGTGCGCTACAGCAACCCGCACGACGGCTCCGACGTCCTGCCGACGATCCGCGCCGAGTTTCACCGCGTCGTCCGCGGCGCCCGGACCGCGCCGGTGCGCGAGACCGGCTCCTCCGTCTACCAGGTCTTCGACGGCTCCGGCGTGGTCACCGTCGGCGACACGTCCTGGACGGTCACGCGCGGCGATCTGTTCGTCGTCCCGTCCTGGGAGCCGTTCTCCGTGAAGTCCGAGGCCGGTGACTCCGACTCCGACTCCGGCGCCCTCGACCTGTTCCGTTTCTCCGACGCGCCCGTCTTCGAGGCGCTGAAGCTCGACCGCACTCAGAAGGACGGCTGACCATGAAGCTCGCCACCCTCCGCACCGCCGACGGCACCCGGGCGGTCCGCCTCGACGGCGACCTCCTCGTCGACCTCGGCTACGCCGATCTGGGCGAGCTGTTCGCCGAGGACGACTGGCTGGGCAAGGCCGCCACCGCGTCCGGCACCGCCTACCCCGTCGAGGGCGCCGACTTCGCGCCGGTCGTCCCGAACCCCTCCAAGGTCGTCTGCGTCGGCCACAACTACACCAACCACATCAAGGAGATGGGCCGGGAACTGCCCAGCCACCCGACCCTGTTCCCGAAGTTCGCCGAAACCCTGATCGGCGCGAACGACGACATCGCCAAGCCGGCCGAGACCGGCACCCTGGACTGGGAGGTCGAACTGGCCGTCGTCATCGGCAAGCAGGTCCGGCGCGCCGACGAGCAGCAGGCCGCCGACGCCATCGCCGGCTTCACCGTCATGAACGACATCTCGCTGCGCGACTGGCAGTTCCGCACCATCGAGTGGACCCAGGGCAAGATCTGGGAGGCCACCACCCCGCTCGGACCGTACGTCGTCACCCCCGACGAGGTCGGCGGCGTACGCCCCGCGCTCGAGGTGCGGACGGTCGTCGACGGCGAGGTCATGCAGCAGGACGACACCGGCACGCTGCTGTTCGACCCGGTCTTCCTCGTGCGGTACATCTCCACCGTCATCACCCTGAAGCCCGGTGACGTCATCGCCACCGGCACTCCAGCCGGCGTCGGCAACGCCCGCGACCCGAAGGTCTTCCTGCTGCCCGGCCAGACCGTCGTCACGGAGATCGCCGGCCTCGGCGCCTGCACCAACAAGGTGGTCGAGGGATGACCGGCGCCCCACGCACCCACGACGACGCGCGCGCCTGGGCCCGTACCGGCACCGAGCTCCTGCTCGACGCCGTCGCGGGCCTGGACGAGGACGCCTTCTCGGCGCCCAGCGTGCTGCCGGACTGGACGCGCAAGCACCTGGTGGCGCACGCCGCCGCCAACGCCGACGCGCTCGGCAACCTGGTGCACTGGGCGGCCACCGGCGAGGAGACCCCCATGTACGCCTCCGCCGAGGAGCGCGCCGTCGGCATCGCCAAGGGGCCCACACTGTGGGCGGACGAACTGCGCTCCTGGCTGACGGACAGCGCGCAGAAGCTCGCGGCGGGACTGGACCGGCTCACCGAGGCACAGTGGGGCCACCAGGTCGTCACCGCCCAGGGCCGAACCGTGCCCGCCACCGAACTGCCGTGGATGCGCGCCCGCGAGGTCTGCGTCCACGCCGTCGACCTCGGCACCGGCGTCGCCTTCGCCGACCTGCCGAAGGGCTTCCTGACCGCGCTCGTCGCCGAGATCAAGGCGAAGCGCGGCCTCGCCGAGCTGCCCGACGGCCCGCTGCCGGAGGTCGCCGCCTGGCTGGCGGGCCGCCCCCACTCGCTCATCGACGCCCCCGAGCTCGGCCCCTGGCTGTAGAGGAGTGCACCCATGTCCCACCCAGATGTGATCGTCGTCGGCGGCGGCATCGGCGGCCTCGGCGCCGCCTTCTCGCTCATCCGCCAGGGCCTGAGCGTCCGCCTGCTGGAGAGCGCCCCCGCCTTCGGCGAGGTCGGCGCCGGCATCCAGCTCGCCCCCAACTGCACCCGCATACTCGACGACTACGGCCTTCTCGACGAGGCCAGGAACCTCGGCGTCGTCCCCGACGCGATGGTCATGCGGGACGCCGTCGACGGCGAGGAGCTGACCCGCCTCGACCTGCGTGACCTGGAGACCCGGTACGGCTACCCCTACCTGGTCATCCACCGCAGCGACCTGCACGGCCTGCTGCTGCGCGCCTGCGAGCGCGCCGGGGTCGAGCTGGTCAACGACGCCCAGGTGACCTCGTACGAGAACACCGACGCCGGGGCCCGCGTGATCCTCGCCTCCGGCGCGACCCACGAGGCCGGGACGGTGATCGCCGCCGACGGCCTGCACTCCGTCGCCCGCAAGTTGTTCGTCGACGACCGGCCCGTCTCCTCGGCGTACGTCGCCTACCGCGGCACCGTCCCCGCCGAGCAGCCACGGGTACGGTCCGTCGACCTCAGCGAGATCGCGGTGCACGTCGGCCCGGGCTGCCACTTCGTCCACTACGGTCTGCGCGGCGGCGAACTGCTCAACCAGGTCGCCGTCTTCGAGTCGCCCAAGGCCCTGGCCGGCCGGGAGGACTGGGGTACGCCCGACGAGCTCGACGCCGCCTTCGCCGGCACCTGCGACTTCGTCCGCGACGGCCTGCCCTTCATGTGGCGGGACAAGTGGTGGCGGATGTTCGACCGGAACCCGATCATGCAGTGGGTGCACGGCCGGATCGCCCTGCTCGGCGACGCCGCGCACCCGCCGCTGCAGTACATCGCACAGGGCGCCATCATGGCCATCGAGGACGGCTGGGTGCTGGGCGAGCACGTCGCCCGCAACCGCGCCGAGGACGGCACCGTCGACTGGACCACCGCGCTCGCCGCCTACGAGGCCGTCCGCCCCGAGCACTGCCGGCGCGTCCTGACCACGTCCCGCAAGTGGGGCGAACTGTGGCACCTCGACGGTCTCGCCCGCGAGCAGCGCAACGCCCTGCTGCGCGCCCGCGACACCTACGACTACTCCTTCACGGACTGGCTGTACGGGCCGACCGCCCTGACGCCGGACCAGGAACCCGAGATGTTCACGCCGATCCCGCTCTCCTCGGCGGCCGTCGGCGAGGCGGCCCTCGCCGGGGGCGCGGCATGAGCGACGCCTACCTCTACGCGGCGGCCCGCACCCCGTTCGGACGGTTCGGCGGCGCGCTCGCCGGGGTACGCCCCGACGACCTCGCCGCGACCGCGCTGACCGGCCTGCTCGACACGAGCCCGGACCTGGACCGCGCCGCCATCGGCGACGTGGTGTGGGGCAACGCCAACGGCGCCGGCGAGGACAACCGCAACGTCGGCCGGATGGCCGCGCTGCTGGCCGGACTGCCGGTGAGCGTGCCCGCCGCGACCGTGAACCGGTTGTGCGGCTCCAGCCTCGACGCGGCGATCATCGCCTCCCGCGCTCTGGAGTCCGGCGACGCGGACATCGTCGTCGCCGGTGGCGTGGAGTCCATGACCCGCGCCCCCTGGGTGCTGCCCAAGCCGGACCGGGCCTTCCCCGCCCGCGACGTCACGGCCGTCTCCACCACCCTCGGCTGGCGGCTGGTGAACCCCGCGATGCCGAAGGAGTGGACGGTCTCGCTGGGCGAGTGCAACGAACAGCTCCAGGAGAAGTTCTCCCTCTCCCGCGAACGCCAGGACGCGTTCGCGGTGCGCTCGCACCGCCTCGCGGCCGCCGCCTGGGACGAGGGCTTCTACGACGACCTGGTCGTGCCGGTGGACGGACTCGCCCGCGACGAGGGCATCCGCCCGGGCACCTCCCTGGAGAAGCTGGCGGCCCTGAAGCCGTCGTTCCGCCCGGACGGGACGATCACCGCGGGCAACGCCTCACCGCTGAGCGATGGCGCCTCGGCCCTTCTGCTGGGCACCGCCGCCGCGGCCGGCCGGATCGGCCGGGACCCCGTGGCCCGGGTCGCCGGGCGCGGTGTGCACGCGGTCGAACCGCAGGGGTTCGGCTACGCCCCCGTGGAGGCCGCCGAGAAGGCGCTGCGCCGAGCCGGCATCGGCTGGGCCGACGTCGGCGCGGTCGAGCTGAACGAGGCGTTCGCCGTCCAGTCGCTGGCCTGCGTGGACGCCTGGGACGTGGACCCGGAGATCGTCAACACCCGCGGCGGGGCCATCGCCCTCGGGCACCCGCTGGGCGCCTCCGGCGGCCGCCTCCTGGGAACGCTGGCCGCGGTGCTGCGCGAACGGCGCCGGCGTTGGGGCCTCGCGGCCATCTGCATCGGAGTGGGCCAGGCCCTCGCCGTCGTCCTGGAGAACGTGACCGACGAGGTGAGCCTGGGATGACCACGACCATCGCCGCCGGCCCCGACGAGGCCGTCGCCGACGTCGAGGACGGCTCCACCGTGCTGGTGGGCGGATTCGGCCTGGCCGGCATGCCGTTCGACCTGATCGACGCCCTCATCCGGCAGGGTGCCGGGGACCTGACGATCGTCTCCAACAACGCCGGCAACGGCGACGTGGGCCTGGCCGCGCTGCTCAAGGCCGGCCGGGTGCGCAAGGTGATCTGCTCCTTCCCCCGGCAGAGCGACTCCTACGTCTTCGACGCCCTGTACCGGGCCGGCGGGGTCGAGCTGGAGGTCGTGCCGCAGGGCACGCTCGCCGAGCGGATGCGGGCCGCCGGGGCCGGCGTCGGCGCCTTCTACAGCCCGGTCGGCGTCGGCACGCCCCTGGCCGAGGGCAAGGAGACCCGGGAGATCGACGGACGCGTCCACGTCCTTGAGTTCCCGATCCAGGGCGACGTGGCGCTGATCTCGGCCCACCGCGCGGACACCATGGGCAACCTCGTGTACCGCAGGACCGCCCGGAACTTCGGCCCCGTCATGGCCACCGCGGCCCGGACCGTCGTCGCCCAGGTCACTGAGATCGTGCCCGCCGGCGGGATCGACCCGGAGACCGTGGTCACCCCGGGCATCTACGTCGACCGCCTGGTGCGGGCCGAGGCCCGCCGGCTGACCGTGCAAGGAGCCCGCTGATGACGACCGCCGCCCCCGCCGTGGAGCACACCGACCGCGGTCCGCTCACCACTGACGAACTCGCCGCCCGGATCGCCCGCGACATCCCGGCCGGCTCCTACGTCAACCTCGGCATCGGGCAGCCGACCCGGATCGCCGAGCACCTGCCGCGGGACGCCGGGGTCGTGCTGCACACCGAGAACGGCATGCTCGGCATGGGCCCGGCCGCCACCGGCGACGCGATCGACCCCGACCTTACTAATGCCGGCAAGGTGCCCGTCACCGAGCTGCCCGGAGCGGCCTACTTCCACCACGCCGACTCCTTCGCGATGATGCGCGGCGGGCACCTGGACGTGTGCGTCCTCGGTGCCTTCCAGGTGTCCCAGCACGGTGACCTGGCGAACTGGCACACCGGCGACCCGGACGCGATTCCCGCCGTCGGCGGCGCGATGGACCTCGCCGTGGGAGCCCGGCAGGTCCTGGTGATGATGAAGCTGTTCACCCGGTACGGCGCCCCGAAGCTCGTGCCCGCGTGCACGTACCCGCTCACCGGGCCGGCCTGCGTCCACCGCGTCTACACCGACCACGGCGTCTTCGCCGTCGGCCGGGACGGCGTCCGGGTCCTGGAAACGTACGGCATCTCCGTCGCCGCCCTGCGGGAGCGGCTGGACGTCGAACTGACCGGCTGAGGACTTTACGCGACGTCGGTGCCGCGGGCTGTGCGTAAGCTGAGCGTTCGCCGTGCCGGGACAGGGTTAGGATCTCCGGCATGGCCACCCTTCGTGAGGCACAGAAGCAGATGACCCGCCGTCTGCTGCTGGAATCGGGACTCAAGCTCTTCAAGGCGAAGGGATACGCCGCCACCACGGTGGACGACATCGCCACCGCCGCGGGCACCACACGCGTCACCTTTTACGCGTATTTCCCCTCCCGCAGCGAGCTGATGCGGGCGCTCATCGACGAGCAGCTCAACGAGGCGCTGCAGCGCGTCCGCTCGCCCGAGCACGGCTCCACCGCCAAGGACCTGGTGGCCACCGTCACTGACGGGACACCGGAGGCGATCATGGCGTGGCTGCGCCGGACCGCCGAGAGCTGGCCGGTGATCCGGCCGATCATCCGGATCGGCCGGGACGCCGCGGTGATCGATCCGGACCTGCCCGACCTGGTGGAGCGCTGGCTGGAGGAGGCCATCAGTGACATCGAGGACGGTCTCACCGCGGGCGGCCGCTTCGACCCCCACCAGCGGCACTTCCGCGGTGTGCTCGCCATGTCCCAGCTCGACTACGTGGCCCAGCACTGGGACGGCTCCGACTGGAAGCTGACCCGCGACCAGATGCTGGAGGAACTCGCCGACAGCTGGGTGCGCCTGCTGAACTGACCGGCGCTCACAGCCCTGCCGCGACCTCCTGGAGCAGCGCCCGCAGCCGAACGACAGATGGTCCACCGGGTTGCGCCCGACGAGGAACGCATCCGGGTTCTCGTAGTGGCGCGGGTCCCGGTTGCCGGCGCCGAACAGGATTGCCACCCGCGCGCCCGCCGGGATGTCGACCCTCGATCGTGACGTCCTTGGTGACGCGGCGGCCCCAGGCGTGCACGGGAGCCCAGAAGCGCAGCACCTCGTTGAACGCTGCGGGCACCAGCGAGGGGTCCTCGCGGACCAGGGCGAGCTGCTCGGGGTGGCGGGCGAAGAGGGCGACGAGGTTGCCGATGGCGGCGATGGTCGTGTCGACGCCGGCCCCGAGGTACTGGTGGATGATGTGGCCGGCCGTGTCCGGCGGGATCGCGCCGCGGGCCTCGGCGTCGAAGATGCCGCGTCCCACGGAGCCCTCGGCGAGGTCGCCGGCGGCGACCTGGGAGCACCAGGCGTACAGCTCGCCGGCGATCGGGAGGTTCTCGGCGGTGCGCTGGTTCATGGGGCCGAGGACCTGCATCGCGGCCTGCCCCCAGCGCAGCATGTTGGCGCGCACCTCGCCGGTGAAGCCGATGAGGTCGGCGACGGCCCCGAGCGGGAAGGCGCGGGCCAGGGCGTCGATGGCCTCGAAGGAGCCCTTCTCCACCAGCTCGGCGACGAGGGCGTCGGCCTTCGCTGTGATGGAGCCCTTCAGGCCGCGCAACGCGCACGACGGGGCCGCGTTTTCTCAGGTCTTCCGGACCCGCGTAAGGCGGTTTCGAAGCGCTCGCGCAACCCATGGCGAATTGTTTTTTCGTGGTGTTCGTTTCATTGACGGCATGTAAAGCGAATCGATACCGTGACGGCAGCCACAGGGTGCGCGGGCACCCCACGCCGGACATGTGAGGCATGCGCATGAGTGTCGAGAGCAACACCGTCAACACCGTCCTGGGCCCGGTGCCGGCCGCCGAGCTGGGCGTCGTCTCGGTCCACGAGGCGCTGCTGTCGGTGGTGCCGGGCGCCGAGCACGCCTACGACATCACCCTCGACCGCGCCGAGATCTTCGAGACCCTCGCCGCCGGGCTGAAGGACTTCAAGGCCCACGGCGGCGGCACGATCGTCGACAGCACCGGCATGTTCCACGGCCGCGACGTCCGGCTCTACGAGACCCTCGCCCGGGCGACGGGCGTGCACATCGTCGCCTCGACCGGGCAGGGCCCCGAGGACATGCTCGGCGGCTACTTCCTCACCCCGCAGACCAACCCGCCCACACCGTGGCCGGCCGAGAAGTTCGCCGACCTCTTCACCCAGGAGGTCACCGAGGGCATGGTCGTCCCGCGCGTCGAGCGCCGCGGCCCGGCGGGCCTGGTGGCCACCACCGCCACCCGCACCGGCATGACCGCGACCGACGAGAGCCTGTTCCGGGGTGCGGCCCGGACCGCGCTCGCCACCGGCGTCCCCCTCTCCATCCGCCCCGGCGCCGACGCCGTGCACGACCTCGACGTCGTCCTGGAGGAGGAGCTGCCCGCCGACCGCGTCGTCGTCGGCGGACTCGACCGCAAGGACGCCGTCGCCTCCGGGGCGGCCCGGGAGATCGCGCGCCGAGGCGCCTACGTCGCCCTCGACCACGTCGGCACGGAGGACGAGGACCGCGTCACCGACGCCGAACGGGCCGCTCTGGTCGCCGAGCTGGCCGGGGCCGGACTCGCCGGCCGGATTCTGCTGTCCAGCAGCGCCACCGGCGTCGCCAAGGGGCACGCCGGCACCGACGTGCCGTACAGCCACGTCCTGACCAGCTTCGTCCCGCTGCTGAAGGCCCGGGGTCTCAGCGACGAGGACGCGCGCCGGATTCTCGTGGACAACCCGCGGGACCTGCTGTCGGTGCGCTGAGCGCACCGGCACCGACGACCATCAAGTCTCTTACTCAAAGGTGAGTGTTGTGTCGAGAGTGAACACGGTCCTGGGGCCGGTCCCGGCCGAGGAACTGGGCCTCGTCGCCGTCCACGAGCACATCGGGTACGGCATGCCCGGCTCCGAGCTGGACACAAAGTGGTGGAAGACGCCCGAGCAGCGGTACGAGGAGACCGTCCCCAAGCTGCGCCGCTTCCACGAGCTGGGCGGCGGCACCTTCGTCGACGCCACCGGCATCTGCAACGGCCGTGACGTCGACTACTACAAGTCCCTGTCCGCGAAGACCGGCGTGCACATCGTCGCCTGCACCGGCTTCGTCGGCGGCGACACCGCCCTGCCGCACTTCGCGAACGCCGACGTCGATTACCTGGTGCGGCAGTTCGTCCACGAGATCACCGTCGGCATCGGCGACACCGGCAGCCTCGCCGGCGTCATCAAGGTCGGTGTGAGCCGGGGCGGCCGGATGACCGACCTGGACAAGCGGATCTACCGGGCCGCCGCCCGCGCCGCCCTCAGCACCGGCGTGCCGATCCTCACCCACCTCGCCATCGACGCCGAGAACGCCGTCGCGATCTTCGACGAGGAGGGACTGCCCCTGGACCGCGTCCTGTTCGGCCACGTCGACGACGGCGTCAACGCCGACAAGACCCGCGACGTGTGGATCGCCGAGCAGGGCGGCCGCATCGGCTTCGACACCTTCGGTTACGAGACCGAGTTGCCCGACCCGCCGTTCTGGGCCCGTCCCCGCAGGGAACGCCTCGACCACTTCCTGCGCTTCATCGACGGCGGCCGCCGGATCCACCAGGTCCTCGCCTCCGCCGACGCCAACTGCTCCCCGCTCGGCTGGCCCGGCGTCAAGGGCCACACCGTCAACTACATCTTCGAGGACCTCATCCCGGACCTCCGCGCCGCCGGCCTCGACGAAACCGCGATCAAGACGATCTTCGTCGACAACCCCGCCGCCTTCCTGACCCTCCAGAAGTAGAGAGAACCAACGATGCAGCTCTCGGACATCAAAGACCTCAAGATCGCCGTCGTCGGAGCGGGGTACGGCGGTGCTGCCGCCGCCAAGGCGCTCAGCCTCCTGGGTGCCCGCGTGGACGTCTACGAGCAGGCCAGCCGGATCCGCGAGGTCGGCGCCGGCATCGGTCTGCGCCCCTCGGCCATGAACCGCTTCCGCGAGTGGGGGGTCTTCGACGCGATCGCCGAGGTCAGCTCGCCCAGCGACTACTTCGAGATCCTCACCGCCACCGGCGACCCGATCATGAAGGAGGCGTGGCCTGCCGCCGGCGAGCAGGTTCACACCCACCTCATCCACCGCGGCGACTTCATCGACGCCCTCATGGGCGTGCTCCCCGAGGGCATGGTGCATCTCGGCCACAAGCTGGAGAGCGTCGAGGACAAGGGCGAGGGCGTCGTCCTCACCTTCGCGGGCGGCACCTCGGTCGAGGCCGACCTGGTCGTCGGCGCCGACGGCATCAAGTCGGTCGTCCGCCACCAGCTGTTCAGCCAGAAGCCCCCGGTGTTCTCCGGCGAGCACGCCTACCGCACGGTGATCTCCACCGATGCCGCCCACGGCATGGTCGTCGACGACAACCTGCGCATGTACATCGGCCGCGGCACCAAGATCTACCTGCTGCCGCTGCGCCACCGCGGCCAGGTGTCCTTCGACATCACCGCCCTGGACCCGGACGGCACCTGGGCGCCGCAGGTCACCAAAGAGAACCTGCTCAAGACGGTCGACGGCTTCGACGAGCGCCTGGTGGCCATCACCCGCGACCTCGACATGGACACCGTGAACATCCGCGCCGTGTACGACATCGACCCCGTCGACACCTGGCACACGGACTCCGTCGTCCTCGTCGGCGACGCCGCCCACTCGATGCTCCACCACCAGGGCCAGGGAGCCAACTCGGCCATCGAGGACGGCGGAGCGCTCGCTGACGCCCTGCAGCAGGCCGACTCCCTGAAGGAGGCGCTCGCCCTCTACCAGGCCACCCGCAAGCCCGTGACCGACGAGCTGCAGCGCATCTCGCGCCAGGGCTGGACCGAGGAGGAGATCAACGACGTCTTCCCCGGCCAGAAGCCCGCCGCCGCAGGACAGGAGTGACCCCGTGACGCTGCACCCCGAGATCGCGAAGTTCCTCGCGACCCTGCCGGCCCCGCCCGAGGGTCCGCTGGACCCGGTCGCCCTGCGCGCCGCCGACGAGGCCCACGTGGCACCGCCGCACGAGCGCCTGCCGCTGCACGCCGTCGAGGACGTGACGGCCACGACGGCCACCGGCGAGGTACCGGTCCGGATCTACACGCCCGCCGAGGCCGAGCGCCACGGCGTCCTCGTGTACGTCCACGGCGGCGCTTTCTTCCTCGGCAGCCTGAACACCCACGACCACGTCGCCCGCTCGCTGGCCAAGGAGACCGGCCTCAAGGTCGTCTCCGTCGGCTATCGCCTGGCACCCGAGGCGGCCTTCCCGGCCGGCCTCGACGACTGCTACGCGGTCGTGCGCTGGGCCGCCCAGGACGGCAACGGGCTGGACTGGGACGGCACGACCCTGGCCGTCGCCGGCGACAGCTCCGGCGGCACCTTCGCCGCGGCCGTCGCCGCCCGGGCCCACGACGACGGCTTCGACCGGATCACCCACCAGATCCTGTACTACCCGTCGCTCGACCTGGACTTCGACGTCGACCGCTACCCGTCGCTGCGGGAGAACGCCGTGGGCTACGGCCTGGAGACCGCGGGCCTGAAGCCGTTCAACGCGTTCTACCTCGACAGCGGCGCCGACCCCGCCGACCCGCTCGTGTCGCCGATCAAGCGGGCCGACCTCACCGGCCTGCCGCCGGCCCTGGTCGTCACCGCCGAGCACGACCCGATGCGCGACGAGGGCGAACTCTACGGCGCGCGGCTGCGCGACGCCGGTGTGCCGGCGACGGTCAGCCGGTACGAGGGCGCGGGCCACGGCTTCGTCCAGCACTTCTCGTGGATCCCGGAGTACCACCGGGTCCTCGAGGAGACCGCCGCCTTCCTCGGCCGGCGCTGAACCCGCAGGGAGGGAACACCATGACGCACGACCCGGTCGCCGTCCACCCCCTGGTCTCGCCGTGGGGCCGGTTCGGGCTGTACAGCTTCTTCATCGACGCGCCCGAACCGGCGATCGTCGACACCGGGATCGCCTCCTCGCCCGCCGAGGGCATGGCCCCCGCGCTCGAGGCGATCGGACGCCGCATCGAGGACGTGCGGTGGATCCTGCTGACCCACGGTCACATCGACCACGTCGGCGGCGCCCACGCCCTGTGGGAGCTCACCGGACGCCGCGCCCAGGTCGTGATCCACGAGGCCGACGCACCGCTGCTCCGCTCGCGCCGCGCCCACGTCGAGGAGTACCTCGCCGGTCGGGGCCGGTACCTGGCCGACCCCGACGGCGAGGCCAAGGTGACGGCCGCCGCGAACGCCGTCATCTCCGGCGAGATGGAACCCTCCCTGCTGGTCAAGGGCGGCGAGACACTCTCCCTCGGCGGTGACGTCACCGTGTCGGTGCACGCGATCCCCGGCCACACCCCGGGCTCGGTCGCGTACGTCGTCGACGGACAGCGCTCCGTCTTCACCGGCGACGCCGTCCAGGTCCACGGCGCCGCCAACGGCTTCCCCGGCTACACGGACCCCGCGGCCTACCGCGCCGGCCTCGCGTACCTGCGCGACGAGATCCGTCCGCGCCACCTCTACCTGGGGCACCCCTACCGCCGCGCCGACGGCACCCCGTACGGCGTCGAACTCGACGAGACGCAGGCCCGGGAGGCCATCACCCAGAGTCTGGACATCGAGGCGCGGGTCGCCACGGCCGCCTGCGGATGCCTGGCCGCAGGCCTGCGGCAGACGGACTCCCCGTACTCCCCGTTCGCCCCCGCCGCCGAGGAACTCGACTACACCGGCGACCCCGCGCTGGAGCCGTCGCCGTTCTTCACCTCGATGCACGGCTACCGCCTGCGCAACCAGAATTCGTGACTCAGGAGCACCCCCTCATGACCGACCCCCAGACGATCCGCGCGGGCGAACAGAGCATCGCCGTCCGCAAGGATCTCCGTGTCCCGATGCGCGACGGCATCACCCTCGCGGCCGACACCTACAGCGGCGTCGACGACACACCCCGGCCCGCGCTCGTCGCCCTCAGCCCGTACGGCAAGGAGCTCCAGGCCCTCGCGCTGACCACCCCGCCGCAGCGCCGGCCCAGCCCCATGTGGGACGGCTGCATCGAGGCCGGCGACATCGCGCGCGTCGTCAAGGAGGGTTACGTCCACGTCATCGGCGACCTGCGCGGCTCCGGCGCCTCCGAGGGCGAGCACATCGGCAACTACAACGCCGGCGGTGTCCCCCTCGGCCAGGACGCCTACGACTTCATCGAGTGGGTCGCCGCGCAGCCGTGGTGCGACGGCAACGTCGGCATGATCGGCATCTCCTACTTCGGCTCGATGCAGGTGCTGGCCGCGGCCGAACGTCCGCCGAGCCTGAAGGCGATCTTCGTCAGCGGCGGCCACTACGACTTCTACGAGACCACCTACCACGGCGGCGTCATGTGGTTCATGCCCCGCGCCGCCCGCGAGGGCCGCGGCGGCGACTCCGGCTGGGCGTTCACCGACGGTGTCAAGTCCCGCATGCTGGAGACGTACTCGCCCGACGAGATCAGGAAGCGGGTCGCCGAGCGCCTGAAGGACCCGGACGTGGCCGCCTGGCCCAACCTCGTCCACGTGCTCAACTACCCGAAGAACCACGAGGCGTGGTTCGACATCGTCATGAACGAGGTCGACGGCGACTGGTACGAGGAGCGCAACCCGATCACTCTCGCGCCGAACATCGGCATTCCGGTCTGGCTCCAGATCGACCAGGGACGCGGCTGGACCGTGGACGGCACCATCGAGGTGTACAAGGCGCTCAAGGGCCCCAAGAAGCTCGACATCGGCCCCTACCCGCCCATGCAGTCGCGGCCGTTCATCGAAGAGCACGACAAGATGTTCCGCTGGTACGAGTACTGGCTCAAGGGCATCGACAACGGCGTCATGGACGAGCCCCCCGTCACCGTCCACGTCGAGGGGTCTCGCGAGAGAGTCACCGGCGCGCAGTGGCCCCCGAAGGACGTCGAGTTCCGGTCGCTGTACTTCCGTCCGCGCCGCAAGCTCTCCTTCGAACCCGAGCTGATGGGCGCCGAACACGCCGCCCCCGACGGCTTCTACCAGGCGCCCCTGACGGTCACCGACAAGGTGGAGATCCTCAGCTGGTCCACCGCCCCCTTCACCGAGCCCACCGAGATGATCGGGCAGGGCGCGGCCCACCTCTTCGCCGAGATCGACCAGCCCGACACCAACTTCATCCTGCGCGTGTGGGACGAGGGGCCGGGCGGCAAACGGCAGCTCATCACCACCGCCTACCTCAAGGCGTCGCACCGCGAGCTCGACGGGGAACGCACCACCGAGGGCGACCCGCACCACCCGCACACCCGCGCGGTGCCGGTCGAGCCGGGGAGGATCGAGGAGTACGTGCTGCGGATCTACCCCTTCGCGGCGACCTTCCTGCCGGGGCACCGGCTGGTCGCGGAGCTGTCCAACGACGAGCCGCTGGCCGACGAGCACAACGCGCTGTTGCCACCGGACGCCTTTCACCTGCCGGTGGGCCGGCCCGTCACCCACAAGATCTACCGGGACGCGGCACACCCCTCACGCCTGGTGCTGCCGTTCACGACGACGGCGGTGGCAAGGGACGCGAGTCGGTAGAGGGCGCGGCACGCAGCAGGGAGACGGCCGGTGCGGGCCCCAGGGGTGCGGCACCGGCCGTAGTGGCGCCGCTGTCATCCCGCGCGCTGGATCCGGGGTCAGGGACGAACTCTAGGCGCCGCAGGGTGACGGTAGGTCGTCGTGCTGCCGTGGGCCGGTGCGCTGCGGCTGTCGCGCATGCGTACCGCCTGCGGAGAGCGACGCGAACATATCGGGCCGGTCGGGTTGACGTGGCGGTTGGTCAAGGACGAGGGCGAATCGGCCGGCGCTCCCGCCGGCCATACGTATTACTGGGCGGTATGACTCGCACGTACGTGCCGACTGGCATTCATCGTGGTCGGTTGAAGGTTTTGGTCCCCTTCCCGCTGGACATCGATCTCGACACGCTCGTGCCCTGACCGGCATCCGGACGCGGATAGAAACGCGGAAGGACGGGGGAGCGGCGACGGATCGGCCGGCTGATCATTGCTCTCCTCCATTCCTCCGCGTTCTGTGGCCGCAGACGCGAGTGCTTGTTGCAAATGGCCGGCTCACCCCCCATCCGCGCGCACTACCTTGGTGACCGGGTTGGTCCTCCGGTTCGTAGGGTGAGGACGTCCAGGGGGGCGCCGGGTGTGGCTGTCAGGCCGCTACGAGCGCGGCGCGGGCGTCGACACGCTGGTGATGGCGGCGCATGACCTGCCGGGCGACCGGCTGGGCGAGCAGCGCCTCGACGAGGAACGCGATGGTGCAGTTCCGCGGCCACAGGTGTGCGAACTGCTCGAGGGGCTCGGTGGAAACCTGCCGCGTGCCGATCCACGTGCCGACCACCGTCATCACGAGGGAGATCAGCGGCACGCTGCACAGGGCGTTCAAGATCATATGGGCGCGGAAGCTGTCGCCCGGGCGCACGAGCCGCGCGGTGAGCATGTGGGCGGGCTTCATCGTCAGCAGCACGACGGCCACGACCGCGACCAGCAGGACCGGCATCACCCGCAGCAGATCGGTCCACATGGCCACGGTGAAGCCGGCGGTCAGGCCGCCGATCACCACCGGGATGGTGTTCACCGAGATCACTGCGATGACCAGCATGAACGCTACAAACTCCTTCGGGTTGCGCGGCAGGTGGGTGTGAAAGGGGTTGTCGCTCACAGGGCGGCTCCTCGTAGCTCGATACGGAGACCGGCAACAAAAAAGCGCCCGCCCCCCGAGTCGGCTCGGGAGACGGGCGCTGTTTCGAAATGCTTGTACGCGCCGGACTTCGCAGCAAAGGATACAGACCCGCAGCGTCTGTCGCTGACGAGGACGGCGACGTGCGGCCTCTGCTCATTCCTACGGCAGGGCGCCTCTGCGGCAGCGGTACGGCGAGTGGCCGCTCCGTCCGCCAACCGGAGTGCGTGATGCAGCCCACCGTGGCTGGCGCGGTCGGCCAGTTCCTGATCATGGTCCCGGTACGTTCATTGGCAGGCCCGGCCCGGGCCGCGCGACAAGTGAAGGAGCACTTATTGTCCCTCCCCCGAACGCCGTCCGCCCCGGCGGCCCGCGCCGCCGGCCGCCGAGCCCGCCTCGCTGGCGCACATCAAGCTCTCCGTGCCCGCCGCCCAGCTGACCTGCGGCTTTCCGGGTCGAGGGAAGCCGGACATGTTTCCTATGACTCACCACGTCGGTGTGCCGCGATCCTTGAACCGGTCGAGAAGAGCTCCTGAACTGCGGTTGTGTGCGCGCAATTGCGGTGCGGGCGTTCAGTAAGTGGGGCCGTAAGGGCTCCAGTGTCCGAGAAAGGGTTTCAGGTCGTCGGCTCGTGGCTTGGGAATGTCGGGCAGCCGGGGCGGTGTGTTCAATGGGTCGAGGCGCTCAACGGAGGCCGCTGCCCAGCTGATCCATTCCTCGGCTTCGGTTCTGGCCTGGCCCGGAGGCATGGCCTCGACTCGCGTGCGTACGGCGCCCACGTATTGGGTCAGTCGGGTGGCGTGGCGCCATGCCGCTTCCTGAGCTTCTAGGTGTCGGACGCGGTGCGCCTCGGCGTACCGGATGCGGGCTTGTTCCATGGCGGCTTCCCAGCGGATGCGCTTCTGGCGTGCTGCTTCGGCCTCGTCCTGGCGTCTGCGTTCGGCGGCTTGGCCGCGAAGCGTGACCTCCTGTGCCTCAACCGC
This sequence comes from Streptomyces sp. AC602_WCS936, assembly GCF_019049125.1. Lineage (NCBI taxonomy): Bacteria > Bacillati > Actinomycetota > Actinomycetes > Kitasatosporales > Streptomycetaceae > Streptomyces > Streptomyces sp. AC602_WCS936. The sequence continues at coordinate 144,573 of NZ_JAGMUF010000003.1, forward strand.
GGCGGCGACCGGCAAGCGAACGCGACCCTGCACCGGATCGTGCAGACCCGCCTGCGCGTCGACCCGCGCACCCAGGACTACTACGAACGCCGCAGCAAGGAGGGCAAAACCCGGCGTGAAATCGTCCGAAGCCTCAGGCGCTACGTGGCCAGGGAGGTCTTCCACCTGGTCAGACCTGTGCACTCGCAACCTCCGTTATAGGGGCAGTCGTGAGACGTGAGAGGGTCTGGGGCGTGAGCGAGACACCACCCAACACCCTGCAATACCGCTTCGACGGGCCGGAAGACGCTCCGGTTCTGATCCTGGGTCTCTCACTGGGCACCACTTGGCACAGGTTGTAGAAGGTGTCCAAGCGCGTCCGCACCAGGTCGCACCGGGCGCATAATGCCAGCTCAGCGCCGTTCTGTCCGGTGGAGTCCGTACAGTCGGTGATAGCGGCGTGAGAGTGCAGTTAGACGTAGAGGCAGGCCCCATCGGCATGATCCCGGCGGGGCCTCGCGTCTAACAGCTACTTGGGTTCGCCTTTCTCGAGCACTCAGGACGGGGGCGCCGTGACGACGCGCGTCGCACGTCCGAGGCGCAGTGCGCGACATGGGAACTGCCCGTTGTCCATCGGGCTGTACTCCTTTGCTCATGAGAATCCGACGGCTCCCTTCGCCCGCCTGTGTGAAGGCTTGCTCAGCGCCCACTGACGTCCAGGGCGCGTCAGTCGGTCGGTGATCCCGTGGTCTTGCGAGGGCACGGGAAGGTGTCCGGCGCCGTGTCCCAGGTCGTGCGGTTCTGCCGGTCGGGCAGGATGCCGCAGCTGAGGAGTGTGGACAGGGTGCCGCGCGGCTGGGTGATCTCTCGGATGTAGACGGCCTTGTCGGGCGGGTACTTGTTCTTGGCGTCCCGTTGCAGCACGCTCGAAGCACCGGGGTACTGGGACACGCCGTGGGCGGTGAGCCACAGGTAGATGTCGTTGGGCCGGACGTCCTGGGAAGCCGGGAGAAGATTCTCGATGACCTTGGACACGATGCCGACGGTGTCGAAGCCGCCGTCGGCGCTCAGGCGCCCGAAGACGGCTGTGGAGTCCTGGTGAACTGGGCGTAGGGATCCCGCGAGTCCGGCGTCGGGGCATTGGTGGTCTCGTAGAAGAGTGTCATATACGGGTAGGTTCGTGCCGTGCGGGCGGGGTGGAGCTGGAAGTCGGGCGCTCTCGGCGATCAGGGGAATGGTGGTGCCTTCCGGTGGCTGGCACTGACCGCAGGCGCTCTGCATGGCGTTGAGGAGGTTGGGCAGCACGCCCGACCGCCCGAGATAGGCGACAACGCCGTGCGTCGCGGAGACCTTGATGCACACGTCGGTGGCGATGCTGTCCGGCGTGGTGGTCCGAGCTTCTCGCTGTAGGGTTCACAAAAAAGGGAACGTCTCGAACGCGCTGCCCAAGTCCGCGCAGCCCGACGCGAAGAAGGCTCTGCAAGAGATCTACAACGCCGAGGACCGTGCGCTCGCTGAGAAGGCGATCACCGCGTTCGAGAAGGCGTACGGGGCGAAGTTCCCCAAGGCCATCAAGAAGATCACCGGCGAGGTCGACGAGCTACTAGCGTTCTACGACTTTCCCGCCGAGCACTGGGTCCATCTCAGGACGACGAACAGTAGGCTCCTGGCGGCGCGAGCCGGCCGTCCGCGAGTTCATCCACCGCACCCGCAAAGAACTCGGCGTCGCCGCCTGAAGCACCATCGCGGCCAGCCGCGTCTCATGAAAGCAGCGTCGGTCGCCGCGGGTCGGCTGGAAGCAGAACCAGGCGGCCCGGGTGGACCGCGAGCCCGGCTCCGCACACATCAGGCCGCCCCTGCCCTCCGCACCCGCCGGTCCCTCCCGCCGAGATGGCCGCGCCCCTCCTGAACGCGGGACCGGACGGGCGGGCACGGCCAGCCCACTGGCTGGTATGGAGGCTTCGGTGCACGCGCGGCTTCTCCCGGCGCATCGAGCGGGCTGATCCACCGAACCCGGTACGCAACCCGCCCATATCTGGCAAAGCGTTAGTGTTGTGCGCAGGGGTCGGACGGTAGGGTGAGAGCCGTTCTGTAGCGGATTCTGCGGCGCCGCAGTGCAGGTAGGGAGGGTCGGCGTGGCTCTGGAGCCGAGCGTGCTCGAAAGCCGGTTCACGGACCTGGCTCTTGCGTCAGCCAATTTCGGGTTCCTGCTTCCCTACGAGCCTCTTCTTGTTCTTCACGGCGCATCCTGTGAGGCCCGCGCGGCTACTGCTCCCGCTGATGCGGTGGCGGCGGCACGCCAGTTCGGTGAGGTTCTCGCCGCTGAGGTCGGCCACCGGACCGGGGTGCGCCTGCCCGCGGGTGATCCGCCGGCCCGTCTGGACATCCTGTCTCGCGCCGGGGTGCTCGTGCCGCAGGTCTTGGACGCGTTCAACGACCTTCACCGTTGCGACGGCAGCACACGCGAGGGGCGGGAGGCGGCGGCGCATCTGGTTGAGCGCTGCTTCATGCTGGCCGCCTGGTTCTTCCGTGCCCTGACCGGCGACGCGGAGTCGATGAACTTCGTCCACGTCGCCGCGTCCGATCTGAGTGTTCTGGCGCAGCGGGTCGCTGCGCTGGAAGAGGCCCTGCCCCGTCTGCGCCGCGAATTCGACCTGCGCGTCTCGTCGGTGACCCTGGCGGTCACCGAACGTGAACAGCTGATCGTCAGCGCGCGCGATGCCGCCTATGAGCCGCTGCGCGAATCCGACATTGCCGCGGAAGTGCAGCGCAGGCTCGCCAAGGCGGGATGGGACGTGCTGGGCGCTGGTGAGGAGACTCAGCTCAACCGCTCCCTGGGCTGCGTCCTGGTGGAGCCCCGCCTGGCTGGAGGACGGCGCGCCGACATGCTGCTGACGGTCGGCGGACAGGTGGTCGGGATCGTCGAGTGCAAGCGGGACGGTGCCGATCTCACCAATGCCATGGAGCAGGCGGGCGCACTGGCCGAGGCCCCGGCGGGCTCCTTGCCGTGGCCCGTGTGGCGCTCGCCGCTGCCGTACCGGTATGTGAGCGATGGCCGGCGTCTGCTGTTCTGCAACGCCAATGACCCCGATCCGCACGCTCGCCTCGTCAGCGGCTTCCACCAGCCCTGCACGCTGGCCCGCTGGCAGCGCGAGGCGGAGGCGGACAGCGCGGCGCCGACCTACCGGGCTCGACAGGCCGCCTACCTGCTGCGGCAGGACGAGGGACTCGACCAGCTCCGCAACCCCCAGCACGGGGCGCTGCGGGCCATCGAGCAGGCCCTTGCGGCCGGTCAGCGGCGGGCGCTGGTGCACATGGCCACCGGCTCCGGGCGGAGTTTCACCGGGGTGTTCACCGCCTACCGGCAGCTCCGCTACGCGCGCGCGGGCCGGGTCCTGTTCGTGGCCGACCGAAAGCTGGCCGTGCACCAACTGATCGCTCAGCTGCGCCAGTTCAGCATGCCGGACGGAGGGCGCCGTCTCGATGACGTGTACCACGTGCAGGAGCTGACTGCGGACGGCCTGGACCCGTCGGCTTCCGTGACCGTGGCCACGGTGCAGCGGCTGTCGGCCATGCTCGCCGGCACGCTGGCACCCGAGGACGGCTCCGACCGCGTGTCGGCGTACGAGACCGCCGAACGGCAAGCGCATCCCGATGCCACACCCCTAGAAGTGACCTACTGCGAGGCGCTGCCGCCCGACGCGTTCGATCTCGTCATCGTCGACGACTGCCACCGCGCGCTCTACGGACAGCGTCGTGCCCTTCTTGAATACTTCGACGCTCCCATCGTCGGCTTCAGCGCGACGCCGACCGCTACCGCTCTCGGATTTTTCAAGGGCAACCTGGTCGACTCCTACACTTACGAACAGGCCGTCGCCGACGGCGTCGCCGTGGACTACTCCGTCTACGAGATCCGGGTCGCCGACGACCGGCAGCCGGCGTTCGCCACCCCCGTCGACGCTGTCGGTGTGAAAGCCAACAGCTCGCGCCGCGCCCGCTACGAGGACCTGGACGAGGAGCTGGCTTCCACTGCGGGGCAGGGCCCGGCGCGAGCTGTCCCCTCCGAGCACCTGGCCGCGGTGGTGACGGCTTTCCGCGACGCGCTGCCGACCTTGTTCCCCGACCGGACGCAGCAGAGCGGCGCGCTCGGCGTGGTCCCCAAGGCCGTGGTGCTGGCGCAGGACGGATCGCATGCGGACGAGGTCGTGGAGCGCATCCGCGACGTGTTCGGCGCCGGCGACGTCTTCTGCCGACGGATCACGCACCGCGACGCTCATGCGGTGCACCTGCTGCGGGAGTTCCGCACAACACCGCAGTTCCGGATCGCGGTCGTGACGGATCTGATCTCCGGGTTCAGCGACATGCGGGCGCTCGAGTGCCTGCTGATCCTGCGTGAGGTGCGCTCCGCCGCCTACTACGAGCAGCTACTGGCCATGGGAACCCAGACCATCGCGTCCGCGGAGCTGCGCGCTGTCACCCCGGGGGCGATTGCCAAGACGCAGCTCGTGGTCGTCGACGCGGTGGGCGCTTCGCGTCACCTCCAGCCGCTGGTGAATGTGACGGATGCATCCGGGCAGGTGGGACGGGCCGCCTTGGAGCGCCTGCTGAGCCGTGCCGCTGACGGGCTGGTGACGCCGCAGGAGACGGCCGAACTCGCCATCAGGCTCGCCCGGCTCATCCCCGCGCTCAGTGACGCCGACGGCGCCGAGATCCGGAAACTGGCGGGCCAATCCCTGCAGGAGCTGGTGACCCGTCTCCTCGACTCCGTCGACTCGGATCACCTGGCACCACTGCGCCAGGCGGGAGGCCAGAGAGCCGTCGAGGACGAGAGGCGGGCGGCCCTTTTCCCGCTCGCCAAGAACCCCGAACTCCAAGAGGCGCTCCTTGGCCTGTACGACGGGCCGGCCCCTTTGCGGGTGGCGGCATCGAGCCGGCGTCGCCGAGAAGCGGAGACGGTGCGCGGGCGTCTGGCCGAGTTCATTGAGCGGGCCGGACCCTTCAGCTCCGCCCAGCTGTGGTGGATCGAGAAGATCGCGGACGTGGTGGCGACCGAGACCCGCTTCGCCCCGGCGTATCTGGACGGCGTCCCCTTCTCGGCGCGCGGCGGCACGGACGGCTTCCTTGACGTTTTCGGGCCCGACGCCGCGATCGACCTCCTGGACGAACTGGGCAGGGCCCTGGCGTGCTGAATGAGGTGCCTGCCGGCTGGAGGATCGTCCGGCTGGCCGACGTGCTGAGTGAACCGCTGGTCAACGGACGGTCTCTGCGCCCCGGCGAGGGCGGATTGCCCGTACTGCGCATGACGGCGCTTCGGGCAGCGACTGTGGACTTCACCCAGTCCAAAAGCAGCGACCGCAGTGACGACGGCCGCGTGATACTGCTCGCTGAACACGGGGATGTGCTGGTCGGCCGGGTCAACGGTTCACATTCCCTGGTCGGCGAGGGCGCCCTGGTGGCCGGCCCCCCGGCCCCGACGGCCATCCCCGACACCATGATCCGAGTGCGCGTACGCCCGGATGCCCTCGATCCGCGCTACCTCGCACATCTGTGGAAGTCGCCGGTCATGCGGCGTCAGATCGAGGCACGTGCCCGTCAGGGCGGCGCAGCGATCTGGCGGATCAATCAGCGTGATCTGGCCGACGTCCTGCTGCCGCTGCCCCCTGTGGTGGAACAGCGCCGGATTGTCGGCCTGTTGGAGGACCACCTCGCTCGCATCGACGCCACCACGATCCGCACCAACGGCGCCCTCGGCCAGGCCGACGTCCTGAGCCGTACTCTGACCGCGCGGGCAGGGCGCGGGGCTCTCGCCGAAGCCGCTCGGATTCCCGCGGACCTGCCCCGGGTGTCGGGTGTTGGTGACGGGACACTGCCCGGCCTGCCCGAACGCTGGCGATGGACCCGCCTCGACGATGTCGCCGAGGTCACCCGCGGCATCACCCCGCCCGGCAAGCAGGAGTGGAATCCCGCCGATGTGGACATCTCCTGCTTGCGAGTCGCCAACGTGCAGCGCGGCCGCCTGGACCTGGACGACGTACGCACGATCCGGCTGCCCCCACCACGGGCCCAGGCAGCTCGGCTGCGGGCAGGCGATGTGCTGCTGACGGGCGGCGGATCGAGCGAGAGCCTGGGCCGCGGCTGGATTTGGGAGGAGCAACTGCCCCACTGCGTCCCCCACAGCCACCTCTTCCGTGTCCGGATCACCGCCCATCAGCTCCACCCCGTCCTGCTGGCCTGGCACGCCAACGGCTTCGGCGGCCAGTGGTGCAAACACAACGCCAACCAGACCGTGGGGCCGGCGTCCATCAGCCTGACCAGGATCCGGCTCATGCCGGTGCCCGTCGCTCCCGTAGATGAGCAGCGCCATCTGGTCGCGGTGGTCCAGGCGCACACCACGGCCCTGAACTCGGCCTCCGCGGCCGCCGAACGCGCTCTCGTGGTGGCCGGACGGCTGCGGCGTAACCTCCTGGAACGCGCCTTCACCGGTCACCTGTCCTCTCCGCTTTCCCCGTCCGGGCAACAGGAGTCTGTGCTGTGAACCCCACCGTCTCCTCCCGCCCCGGATACGACCAGGCCCTGGTGGATTGGCTGTGGAACTTCGGCAATGTGCTGCGCGACAACGGCACCTCGGGCCTGGAGTACATCGAGCAGCTGGCCAGCCTGATCGTCCTCAAGCGCGCCCACGAACAACGCCAACGCCCGCTCAACGGGCAGGACGTACTCGGTTTCGACGCCTGGGCGCAGCTCACCTCGACCGAGCGCGACCACCTGGTCCCGGTCTACGAGCAGATCCTGGACCTGCTCGCCGCCCGGCCCGGAACGCTCGGGCTGCTCTTTCGACGGGCACAAAACCGCATCCCGGACCCTGCCCTCCTGCACCGCTTGATCGTCGACGTGGTGGACCGCCACCAGGGGTCCGCAGGCGACATCGGTGCCGTCTTCGAGGCGCTGCTGGTCCGCATGAGCACGGACACGAAGACCGGTGCCGGCCAGTACTTCACCCCTCGGCCGCTGATCGAGGCGATCGTGCAGTGCGTCCAGCCCGGCATCGACGACACCGTCGCCGACCCGGCCTGCGGCACCGGCGGTTTCCTGATCAAAGCCTTCGACTACCTGGTCGACCACTTTCCTTCAGGTGTCACCGCGGCCCAGCGCAAGCGGCTCGACCAGGGCGCCTTCTTCGGCACCGAACTCGTCGACGCAACCGCACGGCTGGCCACGACGAACCTGGTCCTACACGGCGTCACCCGGGCCGACGAGGCCCACCCGTGCATCACCGTCGGGGATGCGCTGGCCCGCCCGCCGGTCAAGCGGGCGACGCTGGTGCTCACCAACCCTCCGTTCGGCCGCCGCTCCACCAGCGATGAGCCCTACCGGGAGGACTTCTGGACCCTCACCACCAACCGGCAGCTCAACTTCCTCCAGCACATCCACAGCCTGCTGGAGACTGACGGCCGCGCCGCCGTCGTGGTGCCCGACAGTGTGCTGTTCGAAGGCGGGCCCGGTGAGCTAATCCGGCGGCGCCTGCTGTCCGCCTGTGACGTGCACACCCTGCTGCGGCTTCCCACTGGAATCTTCTACGCCGCGGGCCTCAAGGCCAGCGTCCTGTTCTTCGACAAGCCCGACCCGCGCCCCGACGGTAGCCCGTCCACTACACGGCTGTGGGTGTACGACCTGCGCTCACCGCACACGGCGACGGCCAAGCCCATGACGGAGGCCGGCCCCGACTACTGCGACTTTGTGTCCGCCTACCGTCCCGGACGGCCCCGCAGCGAACGAGTCGAGACACCCCGCTTCCGGTCCTTCGCGGTCCAGGAGCTGCTCGCCAGGAGCGGTGTCAACCTGGACCTTCAGGTCGCCGCACCCCCGCACGGTCCCTTCGCGCTGGAAGAGCCCGAGGCCGACCTGCACCGCATGGCCCAAGATATCTCCGCTGAACTGGGCGCCGCCCTGGCCGAGTTCGCTGCCCTGGCCGAAGCGCTGCGCCCCTACGGTGTGGACGCGGACAGCCCGGATCGAGAGGCAGAGCGGTGATGGCGACCAGGAGTGCCACCACCGGGGGGATGCCGTGCGGCTGCTGCGACTGAGCCTTCCCTCCTACCGGGGCCTGCGCCACTTCGAGCTGGACCTCGCGGGTGCCCTCGACGACGGCCATGCCATTGCCACCTTGATCGGCCCCAATGGCGGCGGCAAGTCGCGGGCTCTGCACGCGCTGGCCGAGATCTTCGGTGCCCTGCACCGGCCGGGGCGCCGTGCGGGGTTCGCCTTCGAGCTCGACTACGAGGTCCACGACAGGATGGTCCGGGTGGTTCAGACGTCCCCCGATAGCTCTCCCGAGCTGACCGTGAGTACCTCATTGGGCCCGCCGGTCCGTGTGGCCCGCGCGGTGTGGGCGCGACATCTGCCCGATCACGTCTTCGGCTACCAGGCGCATGCCCAGGCCCCCTGGACCAGCGAGTTCGAGCAGCACCGCCGCTTCGCCGCCCGTCGCATCGGCCAATGGCGGCGGCAGTGGATGAAGGACTTCGACCAGTGGCGCGCACACCACACGCCGGACGAGGGAGAGCTGTGGACCGAGCAGCTCACCCCGCCCATCAACTGCCCCCTGTACACGCCGGTGTTCTTGTGCACGCCCGCGCACCTGCCGCTCCTGCTCCTCGCACAGACCACGCATTGGTCCGACTCGTTCGGCACCTACCTGCGCCGCCACTCCTACCTGCAGCGGGTGGCCTCCGCGGTCCTGCGGATCCGCGCGCCACGCGCCGCACGCGCCCCGCACCTGGCTGCCCTCCCGTACTGGGGCCTGGGCGGGCCCGCCCGCACCCTGTTCGCGGCCGCCGCCGAATCGGGGCGGTTCGGTCTCATCCCCGACGCCGACCCGGTGGACGGAGCCGGCAGCCCCGCCGAAGGGTTCCAGATCGACCTGGGCACCGCGGAGGACGTCCGCGCCTTCCGTAACCTCTTCGACAGCGACCTGTCGATGTTCGGCCTGCTCGCCACCCTGCTGGACGCCGGCTACCTCACCGTCGACGTCCGCGTGGACAAACCCGGCGCGCTCACCGTCGGCCTGGACGACCTGAGCTCCGGGGAGCAGCAACTCCTCACCATTTTGGGCCTGCTGCGACTGCAGCGGACACATGAGTCGCTGTTCCTTCTGGACGAGCCCGACTCCCACTTCCACCCCGAGTGGAGCCGGCGCTGGTATTCCTCCGTGCGCAGCGTGCTGGGACCGCATCAGCACTCGCAGTTCCTCACCGCCACCCACGAACCGCTCCTGGTGGCCAACATGACCCGTGAGCAGATCCGCGTCGTCACCAGCGACGTGGAGGGCCAGACCACCGCGGTGATACCCCGGGCCAACCCGCGCGGACAAGGCGCCGGCGGCCTGCTGACCACCGACCTGTTCGACCTGCCCACCCAACTCGACGAGCACACCCAGGAGCTGATCGACCGCCAGTACGCGCTGCTCCCCGAAGCGGAAGGCGACCCGGTCAAACAGGCCGCACTGCGCGACGTCACCGCCCAGCTGGAGACCATGGACTTTCCCAACTCCGACCGTGATCCGCTCGTAGCGGCCCTCCTCGCCGAGCTCCACCGCAGACGCCTCGCGCTCCTCGAGGCCGCGCAAGGCCCCAACCCGCCCTCGCCCGAACGACTGCAGGCCCTGGTCGCCGAGCTGTTCCACGAGCGCTTCTCGTCGGTGATCTGACACCGATGAGACACGTGAACATGCAAGGGCTCACCGCCCCGCCGGCCTGGGCAACCAAGGCCAAACGCACCCTCGACGCGGTCAGAGCCGCCGTCGCCGCCGGCACCAAGCGCACATTCACTATGCACTGGACCGAGGACGCCGTACGCAACCTTCTCCTCGAACTCGTCGGCGACAAGTGCTGGTACTGCGAGACCCTCATCGTGCGCGCGGACATCACCGTCGACCACTACCGGCCGAAATCCGAGGTACTCGACGTGCCCGGCCACCCGGGTTACTGGTGGCTGGCCTACGACATGTCTAACTACCGCATCGCCTGCAGACACTGCAACAGCGGCGGAGCCCGCTACAACGGCGTCCGGGAAGGCCGCGCCAAGGGCAGCCAGTTCCCCCTCATAGGCGGAACCCGCGCCCGCACGGCAGCCGACGACCTGGACCGCGAACAACCGCTGCTCCTGGACCCAGCCCACCACAGCGACCCCGACCTGCTCGGCTTCGACAGCGCCGGCTACGCCCGGCGCAGCAACACCCCCTACTCGCTGGCCGAAACGAAACGCGGCCTGTGCCGCGCCGACGAAACCATACGGATCCTCGCGCTCAACGACTCCCACCTCGCCCCGCTCCGCAGCCGCCTCATGCGGGAGGTCGGCGTGCTCGCCCGCTACGGTGACAAGACCGACATCCAGCAGCTGATCGACGACAAAGTGGGACCCAAGGCGCCATACAGCTCGGCAGCCGCCATGGCCCTGGCCCTGCATTGCGCTTGCGACCGGCCCGCCGCCGCGCCCACCACCGCAACGACGCCCACACCCGCCGTTGACCCGGCACGCTTCCGAGTCGACCTGCAAGACCTGCGGCAACATCTGGACCCGGACGACCTGAAGGTCGGCATCACCCTCACCGGCCGGCACGAGAAGAAGGTCCACCAGGCAGTCCTGAACCACGAGGGCCAGATCAATGTCCTGGGCCGCCCCTGGCGCACCCCGACCACCGCCGCCAGGGCCGCGACCGGCAGCAACAAGATCGACGGCTGGGATTTCTGGCGTCTGACCATCGCTGGTGTGGAGCAGACCCTCGCCGAGTTCCGCGCCACGCACTTCCCGCCACCCGCACCAGCGTGAGACATGGGTGCCAGCGGTGAGGACGGCGACGCGGCCCATGTTCGCTGTGCGATCCTGAGCGGCAGCCCTATCCGGGTTGGGGTGTTGTTGCAGTGAGCGGGTTCAGTACGTGGTGAGCTTTGCCCCGCCATTTGGACATCTGCGAACTATGCAACCAAGCTCAGGCTACCCGAGTTGATCGAGCGGCCCGTTGACTCCACCAGAGCGACCGCTTGAACTCCTCCGAATTACCGCTGTGCAGCCATGGTGACACCTCCATCTCGGACCCCACGATCCGATCCCCAAGAGACGTCCACAGACGAGGAAACCCCACCTGCGCACTCGACCTGCCGAGCTGGTGGGCGCGGACGATGGTGGAGTCAATCTGGACGAGCCAGTCGACGTCGCCGGCCGCCTCAGCGCATGCTTGGATCTGTTGAAGAGCCCGGGTGAAAACGCCGTTGAGGGCGTAGCGGCGGAAGCGGGTGTCGGGTGTAGACCGTCTTCCACGGTCCGTAGCGTTCCGGCAGGTCACGCCAGGAGATCCCGGTCCGGGTCTTGTACACCATCCCGTTGATGACCTGCCGGTCCGACACCCGCGGCCGTCCTGTGGCAGGCCGCGGTACGAGCGGATTGAGTAACTTCCACTCCGCATCGGTCGGTTCATGGCGACGTAACGCCCCGCCATGATCCACCACCCGACGATTTTTGAAGGCGGACCCTAGCAGCCCTTCGATCCGGTGGTGTGCGCTCGCCTACCGCTGGGACGCATTAGGAGCCGACGGACTCCCATGGCAGTGCAGGGAGCTGCGGAAGTCGAGACAGGGTGGGCAGGAGATCGTCGCGGTTGAACTCGATACCGGCTGTCAGCAGGGTGCGGGTGTGTAGGTCGAGCGCATCGAGGAGGGCGTCGGGGAGGCCGACTGAGATGGGAATCTGCCAGGCGTCCTTGAGGAAGGTGTCGAGTTCCTGCTCTTCAACCTGCAGGTGCGGTGATCAGCACCGCGCGGCCTTCCGTTTCCAACGTTTACTCATCCTTTCTCCGCCGCCGCGAGTGTGTGCCGTGCTGCAGGCTGTTTGGGATCGGCTTTCATGTGGTGAGAACCGCGGTCGCCTTCATTTGCTTACCCCAGCGGTGTTGCCCGTCCCTCACCAGAGACATCTGTGGTCATCGTCCGCGGACTCGTGCGGCACGTTCGCGCTCTTCAGCCTGATCAAGCAGCTCCTTTTGTTGTGCGCGGCCCGCTGCGGCGACCGCGCGCAGCGCAGGTACTCGGTCGGCAAGAGCGGTGAAGTAGTCCAGAAGCTGAGAGTGCATCAGCGAGCGGTCCCCTGACCAGGAGTCGCACCAGGCGACAGCCGCCGCGATCCTGTCGGCGCTCACTCCCCGCTCCAGCAGGAGGGGACCGATCTGCTCTACGGCCGTGTTGCGCTGCCCGAAGAGGGAGTCGACCAGCTTGTCAGGGCTTACGGCGTGTTGGTCGAGCAGGTGATGGACCAGCTCGGTGTCCGAGCCGACGAGATGGATGAGGGCGCTATGGCCGACGCGGGGCAGGCCGATGCAGTGGATGGCCAGGCGTAGCCGGTGGGGACGTGGGAGGTAAGCGAGGATGTGATCGCTGTCGTGCGGGAGCGGCGAGGCGTACCAGCCCTGGGCGGTCATGTCCTTCAGCCGCTCGTGGAACCATGCTTCGAAGGTGTCGGCGTCATGCTCCGCGAGGTGCGCGAGGACTCTGCCCGCTCGCCACTGGTTGTGCGGGGGTAGGTGATCGATGCGCAGGTTTCTTATCGCGCGGCGCCATGATGTCTGCCATTCTGTCGGCAGGGTGGGGCCGTGTGGTGCTCCGACCGAGAAACTGATCGCTGCGCTCGCGGCGATGGCAGGGACGGTGTGGACGAGCAGGCGTTGCATGACATCGTCCGGCTCGTGGCGAATCAGCGTCTCGAGCAGTGCCGCGTCCTCGGCCCGCATCGAGTCGATCACCAGCTCTCCCGTCTGATCCACCACGCTGCGCGCGACGACGGCGCTGATGACAGTGGGTCGGGAGGCCGCATCGTCGAGGGCCGCGAGCAACACGGACGGCGGCACGGTGTCAGGAGCCGTGGTGAGCCATTGCGTCAGGGCAGTTCCCAACAACAGGGTCTCACCTGATTCGGCGGCTGCCTGGTACCAGGCAGTCGGGTCGTTCATCTGCTCGGCCATGCGGATGGCTGTCAGATGGCCGGTGTAGTCACCGACGACGTGTGCCTGCTCAGCCAGTTCGCTGAATCGGGCCACTCCGGCCCGAGGCCCCAGAGCAGTCAGCTTCTTCGCGAGTGTCTGCGCTTGAGTGAGCACTTGCTCGGTGGCTGCCTCGTAGTCATGGGTGAATTCGACGCTTCCCCATTCACAGAAGGACTGAAGTTCGGAGTCGACGTCGAATGTCGGCAGCTTCTGGCCAGCTGTTTGAGCCCGGCCCCGGATCCGGGCGAGTTCGCGGTGAGCGCGCATCGCTGCTCCCGGGCTGTTTTGCAGCAACGGGTGGAGTGAAGCAAGAATGCGGCGTCCTCCCTCGACCCCCCACCGCATCTGCTCGGCGGAGGGAGGCTGGCCACGGGGAGCGACGCCCAAGCCGAGCCGGACCCATCCCAGCGCCATGTCGAGCAGGGCGACCAGCGCGACGGGCGGACAGGGGACGCTGTCCTCGCTTTCCGTATCGCAGGTCAGAAGCGGGACTGCCTGCTCCCACAGACCGAGTAGCTTCGAGAGATTCTCTGCGGCGTCCACGCCGTGGGCGAGTGTGACTTTGTTCGGTGCCCCTGGATCCGGCCAGTTCCCTGATACCTCGACGCTGAAAATGCCCGCCAGGGCCTCGGTGGCCACGCTCCATTGCTCGCCCGAGGCGCGATGGCGGCGCATCCAGTCGAGCACCGCCCGCAGCAGACGGGCGCGGATCTCTGGTGACGTACCGAAGTCGGGGTCGATCACGCCGGCCAGATCGCTGAGCACGCGCAGCGGGTGATCCGGAGTGGAGTTCCGACGCCGCCTGTCTCCCACCGCCAGGGCCAGCAGTCCTCCGATCGCTTCCGGCAGCAAGAACTGACGTGCGCTCTGAATGAGTTGACGGGTAGCTGCATCACCGAAAGGGTCAACGAGTATCCCATAGAGCTCTTCGGGTTCGCGAGGAGTGGCCAGCACGGCCAGAGCCCCGTTCACCGCGAACTGGGCCGCGCGGGGGTCTAGGCGGGCATACTGCCCCACGACGGCGAAGATGCCGACGTCCCAGGACGTGGGGGCCGAGAGCGAGTGGATCCACTTCTCTGCTTGAGCCCGTGCCTGCGAGGAAGGGGATACCTCGGCTGCGGACATCACCGCGGAAGCAAGGTTAAGCGCGTGGTCGGGGAAAGCATCGACCAGCGTGGCCCACGGCCGCCGCACCGGACTGGTGAAGAACCAGCGCGCTACCAGCGGCGCGCACAGGGCCGGCTGCAGACGCCAAACGTCGTCCACTGACTCCACCAGGCCATTGTGTGAAAGGCCCTCCACCATGCCAGACAACTCAGCGGGAGCCACTCCGACCATGGGCGCGAGGGCGTACAGCATTTCCGGCGATGCGCCGCCCAGGGCGGCCACACAGGCCAGCGCATCCAGCACGGTGTGTGATGTTGTTGCCTCACTCAGGTACCGCTCGACGTGCGCTACGTGCGCTCTGCCGCTGAAGACGTCCCCGCCCTGCCCACTGGTGAGTAGCTCGCACAGCGTCACCGCCCACCCCGGCCGCCTGTCCGCTTGGTCGAGTACTGCAGCCCGGGACCGATGACCGGTGACACCCGCGGTGGTGACCAGCGTGTTCATCTCCGTCCGTTCGAGAGGGCCCACGTTGATGACCAGCGCCCCGGGCAGCCAGCCAAGCACCTCATCGAGCCGATCCGGCCAGGTCGTTACCACTGCGGAGAACAGCAGATCGGTCTGTCGACGGGTGTGTCGCAGGACACGCACTGCATCAGGATGAGCATGAGCATCGTCCACGACCACTGCTCTCGGCAGCACCAGAAGCAGGTCGTCATGAAGGTGAGCCAGCGAGGCGGGCTCTATGTAGACCACTTGATCTCCGAGCTGACCGGTGAGTCGAGTTTTGCCCACCCCCGGAACTCCAACGAGCACCACATCCTGGCGGGCATCCACAGCAGCTGACAGGGCCATAACCTCGCTCGCTCTGCCCACCAGCGGCGGTGGGCTCGCCACCTGAGGTGCCTCCAAAGGCTCGTCGAGCAAGGCGCCGAGTCGGCCCTCGATACCCAAGAGACTCCGCCGCCATGCCGCATCACGCACCAACTGGTGAACGAACCACTCCTGGGCGTACACGTGGGCTGGAGGAAGCCCTCGGTCCGAGCACAGTTTGTCCAGAGCCCTCCGGGTGCGAGCGTCGACGGGGCGCGAGCTGGCTACGACAACCAGGTCAACCTGCAAGCCCTCCTCCTGCATCCGCTTCAGGCCGTTGCGCACGTTGGCGATCGGATCACCAGTGGTGACCATAAGGCGCCCCCGCGCCTGAGGATCATTGCTGTCGGAAGGAAAGTAGATGTCTGCGTCACGGCCGAAGTCATGACCGCCCTCGACCGCCGACAACCCCGGATACCGGGACTGCAACAGGGCACAAGCGCACCGTTCGAACTCTGCTGGATGGACAGATTCGTTGAGAGCCTGCCGCACATGAGCCGGAAGATTCACAACGCACATGCTACGCACCATGTGCGTTCTACGGTTGTGGAAAGCCGCTCAGCCAGACGGCTCGCCGTCTGCTGGGAAAGCCGAACCTGCTCGACGCACGGGTCACCGCGCCGGCCGTATTCCGCGGTCGTGCCCGGGCCCGGACCAAGTCCGGCGACGGCCTGCTACCGGATGCTTCTCTTGACTTCGGTGACGATGGTCCCAGGGTTGCATTGTCCTTGGGCCGTGCGGCCGGCGCTCTGGCTGAACTCTCTCCAGACACACGGGTGCTCGGCGGTCACGGGCTGCCGTTCACCGGTCATGCCCTGGACCAGGCAGTGGCCGCTGCGCTCGAGGTAGTGCTCGAGCCACTCTCTGGACGCGAGGAGACTGTAGGCCCTGCCGCTCGGGCGGTCCCATGTCAGGTACTGCACCTGCAGTTGCCCGTCGGTGTCGTACCAGAAGGGGCGGTCCGGGTCGCGCCGCAGCCTGCTGTCTCTCAGGAGTGGGTCACTGAGCAGCGTCACGGAGACGGATGCGTCGAGGGAGCAGTCCAGGCTCTGACCATCCCAATTGTAGGTTTGGTCAGTCGGAATAGCGGTGACGGGTTCCCCATCGGGGTCTGTGGCGAACACCATCCGGCCTCGCGGCTGTGCGGCGAGGGTGCGCTCCAGCCAGTCGTCCTCGTCTTCTTCCATCGGACCGTCCGCCCACTGCTCTGCGAGCTCCAGGAGCAGCTCTTCCCGGCGCTTCTCCCTGCGCTCCCGCCAGATGGCGATGGCGACGCTCCTCTCCGATGCCGGTGGCCCAGGGGCTGGCTCCGGAGAGGAGAGATCGTCGTCCTCTTGGACAGGGGGAGTCGTCCTCACCGTGATCGGGTTCGTCGTACTGAAAGCTACTCACATGCCAGTACTCGGGTTCCGGATCGGTCCAGGGACTGGGGACGGTGGGGAAGCCGGCCAGGAGAAGGCTGTGGCGATCGGGCCCTTCGGGCATCAGCCGGTTTGTGAACGAACGTCCCTTAAGCCATGTGAGCAGGCTGGTGAGTTGGGGGGCAGGCACGAGCCAGCTGTGGATGCGGTGCCATTGCTCCGCCTGGCCACGGGTGACGTTCCATCCTCGGCCGTCGTGGTCGTCCATGGCCTGTTCGTAAAGGACGATCCACTGCCTGCCGTCGCTGTCGGTGCGGATGCCCAGTTCGTCGAGGTCGGGCAGGTTGTCCGGACGGCTGATCCATTCGTCGACGCCCTCGTCGTCGGGCAGGTCGGGGACAGGTGGTGCCAGCGGGTGTGCGGGGTCGGCGGTTGGGAAGGTGGCGTGGTCGGCTTCGTCTGGACTGTTGTCGTCGTCGGTGTCGGAGAAGGGGTGTCGGGCCGGAGGAAGGGAGGGGTCGATGTCGAGCAGCGACAGTCGTGCCGCTCCCGGGTATTCGGCGGCGTCGTGCTCGGTCTGCCGGTGGGGGTGCCGGTGGTTCGCCAGGCGTTCCACGAGCTCGTGGAGGGCCATCCACTGGTACTTCTTGCCGACCCGTTCGCCCTTGTGTGACTGGCGGGAGCCAGAGTGGCGGGAACGCATGTTGTCGAATTCGGCGAACAGTTCAGGCGTCCAGCCCAGGTCAGCGACGCGGGCGAGGACCCAGCGTGCGGCCCACTCGGCGTCGACGTGGGCAGCGGCGAGGCGTTCGTCGTCGGCCGGGGGGCACTCGGCAGGCCCGCAGCAGCGCGTACTGGTCCGGGTCGAGGACGTCCCTTGCCTTCCTCCCGGTGAGGAGTTGTTCAACGGCAGCCAGTGTGCTCAAGGTGGGCCGGACGGACTCCGGAAGGCTTTGCGCGAAGGCCGGAATACGGGCGGGGTCGACTACGACAGGATCGTCGGCGCGCTGCCACGCCGGCCGACGGGGATAGTCGGTCGACAGCGGCAGCAAACTGAAGTGCCTTACGGCCGGCCGGACCTGGTAGTCCGCAAAGTCTCCCAGGGGTGAAAGGGACGAGCGGAGCGATCCCCACAGCGACTTGTTCTGCTCCCGCCGCGGGAAGAGCACGTCGAGGTCTTCCTCCGTAGGAGCCTGCCCGATCGGAGGGCAGGCGTGTGGATGCCTGACCGCGTTTGCTTCCTCGCCGGTGACGGCTCCAGCACGGTGCGCCAAGGTCACAACGCGTGTAGCCGCTTCGCACAGCAGCCCGTTCCGTGAGGCGTGCGCGGGCGAACCGACCGCGCCGTAGGAGTACGTGAGGAGCCGCCGAGCGACTGTCCCGAGGAGGTCGTGCTTGCCGTCGTCCTCGCTGCGACGGGCCAGGACTCCATAAGCAACCCACACCAGACGCTCGAACAGGTAGGGATCATCGATCTTCTCCGCGTCCTCGTGGAGGAATCTGTCCAGGAGGGAGACGAGAACGTCTCCGTGCCCCAGAAGCAGCTGCACCAGGGCCTTGGTGGCCCGGTCGCGCAGGAACCGGTTGGAGGACGTGAGGGTCCACACCAGTGTCGTGGCGGCCAGCCGGACGACTTCCTCGTGGTCGGCTCTGGCCGTCTGCACCGGTCGGCGGGTCCGGTCCCCGAGCCGACGCCGGACCGTGAGGGATGCAGGGTGGAGATGGCGCGGGGTGGGGTACTGCTCGGCCCAGCGCAGCAGCCGGTGCAGTGCCGTGACGTCCCACAGCAAGGAGTAGGTCTCTACGCCCCACCACGCGTCGCGCTCGGGCCGCGGTTTTCGCAGCAGCATCCGGTGGAGACGGTCGGCGTTCAGCAGATGCCCCGGCTCGGCGGTGACCGCTACCGCCGCCTCTAGCACGTCGGAATTGCGTCCGTGGCGTGCGGCGGTCTCGTTGAGGAGCTCGATGGTGCGTTCGTTGACGCTGCGTGTGCTGCGCAGTGGAAGCGTTTCCAGGAAGCTGCGGGCCAGCCGGTAGCCTCGTGCGTCCGCGCGTCTGCCGGGGCCAGCTGTGGCCTCTGCGGATGTGGGAGAGTCGGCCAGCAGGTCGATGAGTTCCGTCCCGGTTTGTTCGGGCAGGAGAATCGACGCTGCTTCCTGGTAGTTCGGGGCAGCCTGCCTCAGCCAGCTTCGCAGCGCGGAATCGGCGGTCAGTGGGTGTCCTTCGCGTAGCGCGTCGATCTCGTCCTGGTGGGCAGCGAAGACCGACCGTGCAACGCGGTCGTCGCCGAACGCCTGGTAGGGGAAACCGATACCGGTTGCCTGGTCGGCCTTGTAGGTCCGCTCGTTGGACACCAGGCCCTGGGCGAGGAGCTGCCCGAGCATCGTGGCCGGCCACGACGTGGCCGCCGGTGCGTACGCGTCGACAAGAGCGCGGGCTTCATCACGTGGCAGCACGGAACGCCGTGCGGCGGCCATGCGCGCCGCCAGGGCGTCCACCGCACGGTGCACGGGCCGCTCCAGGGGGTCGAGTCCGAGCCGGGAGCAGATGGTCTCCGCACGGTGGTCGACATAGGCGTCGAACACCGCGCTCCGGTCACGCGGATGGCCGCCCGAGCCGCCACGCTCCAGGCTCTTGCTCAGACTGTCCGCGTACAGCTTTACGAACAAGGGGTTGGTGAAGACCGAGGCCAGCAGGGGAGTGTTGGGAAGAACCGCCGCCACATCCCGCAGGTAGCTCTCCAGCCCCTCCATCTCCCGTCCTGCAAAGCCGGAGTGCACGGAGACTGGCACATCGAAGCGATCAGGCACGACGATCGACTTGAAGGTCGAGCGGCAGGACACCAACAAAGCGATGTGCTGGTACCCGGCCAGACGCACCTGCAGCGCGAGCAGTTCGCTCTTCCAGTTCCCGGCGTCGTCGGAGTCATTGAGCGCATCGATGATCAACAGGAAGCGGCAACCGCTTGCCGCGCCAGCGGCGTCCATCGCCTGGAGAAAGTCCCGCTCGGCAAGCGGCCCCAGGCCACGCTTCTGCGCGACCTCACTCAGCGTGTTGTGCCCGGTGAGCTCCTGCCCGAACACCACCAGCGCCGGACGGCCCTCGTCTACGGCCCGCCGCGCGGCGTCGACCAGCAAGTGCGTCTTGCCCTGCCCTGCCTCCCCCAGGAGCAGCCAGGTCTTCTTCTCCGCTGTCTGGGCAGCGGGACTCCGCAACAAGCCGTCCAGGCGTTCGCAGGCGTCGAAGGCACGAGCCAGAGCGCGCTCGCACAACCATTGCACGCTCTGCACCGCGGTCACCGGAGCGTTTGCGCCCCGTCCGGCCGCAGGTATGGCGTCGTCGCTTTCACGCTCTTCCTCGGTGAACCGGTCAGCCAGGTCCTTGAACTCACCCAGCCGCTCCAGCATGTCCTCCACCACAGCAGAACTCTGCTCGGCGGGGAAACCGGACGTTGCGGATGCAGCGGACAGGTCGTGGACCAAGGTGTGGGCGCCTTCCCGCAACGCGGGCGTCCACGCGTGCACCCACCGCGCCAGCGCCTGATGGTCGGGGCTGCTGGCCGGCACGGGATAGCTGTCGTACCAGCGTGTCATCTCGGAAAGGAGGGCCACCATAGCGGCCTGCAGATCCCGGGATCGCTGGACGCCCTGCCTCAAGAACTCCTGCGGCAGGGCGCAGGCATCCGCCACACGCGCAAGGGGCAACGTCACATGATGCTCGGGTGTGTACCGCGCCTCGGCCAGACGCTCAGCAAGCGTGACCTGTTCCCTGAACCACTCGCTGCCCAGCGCCCGCCGTTCGAAGAAGAACCACTGACGCCCCTCATTTCCAGGCCGGGTCAACCGCTCCAGCAGCTCACCGCCACCGACGTAGCGGATGTCCACGTCGGCAAGACCGGGCAAGTCCTTCTTCCACCGGGCGACGTTGCTGTTCCACCGCTCCCTCGCACCGGTACGCGCCTTCCCGCGCGGGGTGACAGGGGTGGGGTCGGAGAGGTCGAAGGGGGTGAGGAACTCAAGCCGGACGATCTTCCGGTTCGCGATGTTCTCACCGACTGTCTTGGCGCTCTTCTTCGCCTGAGGGATGAGATCGTCGATGTTGTGGACGAACTTGACCTGGTATCCGTGCGCAGCACTGCCGTCGGGCGCCTGGTCATACCATTCGACGCCGCCGTCCGGAGCAGCAGTCTTGATCGTCTCCCAGCCCGGAGGCGCCGGCGTCCGGAGCTGGAAACAGAGTTCCTCGAACGCGCGATGCTGGCTTCCGTCCCATTCACGGATGCTCTGCCAGTTGTGTGCCCTGCTGTCGTTCGATGCCACTGCCGTCCTCTGACCGTCCCGCCGCCCCACTGTGCGCGTGTCGGATCCCAGCGTAGAGGGCTGCGCTGACACACCAAGTTTTCCTGGGTCGATGGACCGGATCAGGCGTAGGAATTCCGTTGTAGCCGGTGCTGACCCGAGCGCTGCCGGCCATGACGGTCAGGAGTGGACGGTAGTCAACGCCTTGTCAGCGCGCTCAGTCATGTTGAGCATCGGTTCGGTCGAAGTCATCCGGCAGTGGTCGAGTCATGCCGCTGTACCGGGATCGATGGGACGGTTGTGCAGTGCCGTCCCAGGCGGAGGTCTGACTCATGAGATCTATGACCGAAGTGTCCAGTCACAGACCTGTCGACTGTCGTCGCGGGATGCTGCCTGCCACCGAGCCACAGGGCGTGTCCCAATAGGGGCCTTGCCGAGTTCAGGCGCCATCACGGTTCAGACCGCCCATGCGGGCCGGTGCGATCCGCCCAGCACGTCACCACCCGGGAGGCGAACCACCATGACGACCAGACAGCGCAGCACCTCCTCGAACACGGACCCGCCCGTGCGGAGAGAGGTCGTACTGGGCGTGGACACGCACGGCGAGATGCATGTCGCTGCCGTGACCTCCCCGCTGGGGAAGGTCCTGGGTAACGAGTCGTTTCCGGCCACGGCGGCCGGCTATCGGCAGCTGCTCGTGTGGGCCCGCAAGCGGGGGACGGTGCGCCGGGCCGGCGTGGAGGGCACCGGCACCTTCGGCGCGGGCCTGTCCCGCTACCTGGTGACCCAGCAGATCCAGGTGTTCGAAGTGAACCGGCCCGACCGGTCGGCCCGCCGGTTGCTCGGTAAGTCGGACCCGCTCGATGCGCAGGCCGCAGCGCGAGCCGTGCTCAGTGGTCGCGCCCGGGCCCAGGCCAAATCCGGCGACGGACCCGTGCACAGCGCCCGGATCTACAAACTCGCCAAGGACTCCGCGGTCAAGGCCTGCACCCAGGCGATCAACCAGCTCAAGGCCGTCCTGGTCATCGCCGACCCCGCCCTGCGGGAACGGTTGTCGACCTTGGGCAATGCCGAGCTGTTCCGCACCTGCGCGACCCTCAGCCCACCCGATGGTGGGGGAGAAGAGGACGCGGTGGCCCAGGCCACCCACATGACATTACGCATGCTCGCCGAACGCATCGAACAGCTCAGCGGACAGATCAACGAGCTGAACCAACGCCTGACCCGGCTCGTCGAGCGCTACGCGCCGCAACTGCTCGTACCGGTGGGCATCGGCCCGGACAGTGCCGCCACTCTCCTGATCACCATGGGGGACAATCCCGAGCGACTGAACACTGAGGCGTCCTTTGCTGCCCTTTGCGGAGTCAGCCCCATCGAGTACTCCTCTGGCCGACGGTGCACGCGTCGGCTCAACTACGGCGGCGACCGTCAGTCGAACGCTGCCCTGCACCGCATCGTGTTCACCCGCTTGCGCCACGACCCGCGCACCCGGGCGTACTACGAACGCCGAACCCAGGAGGGCAAGACCCGCCGTGAGATCATGCGATGCCTCAAGCGGTATGCCGCCCGCGAGGTCTTCAACCTGGTCAGACCGGTTTCCCGCACCCCCGCGTTATAGGGGTGTCTGTGACAGGGCCGGTGATAGACCGAGGCCCCGCCGGGGAGCATCCCTGGTGGGCCTCTGCCCGGAGCCATGAGACGAGGCTCCGGCGGAGCGCTCCGGTGGGGCATCACCGTGCAGTTGACTGTGCGTACACGCGTGACGTGTTCGGCTCGTCATGCAGTTTGTCTTCCAGCGCTGTTCTCGAGGACGCTGAATTTGCGATCGCAGCCATGACGGACGACCTGGCCCGCAGGGCAACTGGGCGGGCTCTGTCGGCTGGCGAGTGGATGCGCTGTGCCCTGCTCGGGCAGGCCAAGCGGTATGCCGGATGCCCGTGGGTGAGTCGCGTAGCCGCCGTCGATGCTGAACCCCCGTTCGCCTCAGCGGATGCGTTTCTGGCTCCCGGAGGGCCTGTGGTTCGCCGTCCGCTACCCGGACACCGACGTCGCCCACAAGAACTTGAGCCTGTACGTGGAGCGGCTGCGGGACGTCACCGCAGGCGTCGTCCGCGGTGACGTCCCGCGCAGTAGGGGGCCGGTTCAGAAACCGACCGACTGGAGGGCGCCCAGGCCCACGTCCGCGTACGAGTGCTTGCCGGAGACGAAGATGTTGACGCCGTAGTAGTTGAACAGCCAGCAGGCGAAGGCGGCCAGGGCCAGGTAGGCGGCCTTGCGGCCCTTCCAGCCGGCGGTGGCGCGGGCGTGCAGGTAGCAGGCGTAGGCGACCCAGGTGATGAAGGACCAGGTCTCCTTGGGGTCCCAGCCCCAGTAGCGGCCCCAGGCGTCGCCCGCCCAGATCGCGCCCGCGATGATGGTGAACGTCCACAGCGGGAAGACGGCGGCGTTGACGCGGTAGGCGAACTTGTCGAGGGAGGCGGCGGCGGGCAGCCGGTCCAGGACGGAGTTGGCGAAGCGCCCGGGGGTGCCGCCGGCGGCGAGCTTGTTCTCGAAGCTGTCCTTGAAGAGGTACAGGATCGTGCCGACGGCGCCGACGTAGAAGACCGCGCCGCAGAAGATGGCGGTGGAGACGTGGATGTACAGCCAGTACGAGTGGAGGGCGGGCACCAGCTGGTCGCTCGCCGTGTAGAGGACGGTGACGGCGAGGCCGAGGTCGAGCAGGACGGTGGTGGCCAGGGGCAGGCCGAGCCAGCGGATGTTCTTCTTCAGCGCGAGCAGGACCAGGTACACGCCGACGGCGACCGTCGTGAGCGTGATGTTGAACTCGTACATGTTGCCCCACGGCGCCCGCTTCACCGACAGCGCGCGGGTGAGCACCCCGCCCGCCTCGATGGCGAAGGCCAGCACGGTGAGGGAGACGGCGATGCGTCCGTAGAGGTCGCCCTTCTCGGTGCCGCCGTGCGCGCCCGGCCCGTCGGGCACGTCGCGGGAGCCGGAGGCGGCGCGTACGACGACCTCGGGGCGTTCCAGTACGGCGGTGGTGCCGGCCTTCTTCACGGTGACGGCGGGACCGGACGCGGCCTTGGTGGCGGCGTCGGCGGTGAGCGCGGCGGCGGTGCGGCCGACCTTGCTGCGGCTGCCGAAGAGCCACTCGGCGATGTACGCGAAGAAAGCCAGGGTGTAGACGGCCATCGCGGAGTAGATCAGCGTGTTGCTGACGTTCGCGAGATGCTCGTTTGTTGCGGCGGCGAGATTCACTTCTTCTCAGTCTCTTCGGCAGTGACGGCGTGGGTGTCGGTGGATTCGGGGGTGGCGGCGTTCTCGGGCGCGGCGGGCGCCCGGTTGTACAGGACCTCGGAGAGGTCGCCGAGCTCCGCGGGAACCTTCGCGGACTCGCTGCGGCCGAGGCCGGCGATCTTGGCGACGGTCACGCCGTCGGCGCCCCGCACGGCCCGCACCCAGATGCGGCGGCGCTGGATGAACAGGGAGCCGGCCAGGCCGAAGATGGCGACGACGGCACCGCTGAGCGCCCAGCCGCTGCCGGGCGGCCGCGTGACCTGGAAGCCGGCCCACTCCTGGACGCCGTCGAAGGTGACCGAGACCGCGCCGCCTGGGAGGTTCATGGTGTCGCCGACCTTGAGCTGGTGCTTGAACAGCTTGCCGTCGGAGCCCTTGAACTCTCTTCCAGGTTCCTCTTGTCGAGCTGGTAGATGCCCTGCGACCGCGATGAGACGGCGGTGCGGAGCCTGCCCCCCCCGCTAGCGGTACCAGGAGCCGATTCGGCGGCGTCCTCGCCGGTCGACGCAGCTGCCTGCCAAGCCCTCCCGTTCGGCCTGCCGAGATCGGCTTCCCGCAGCGCTGCCTACTGGGTTCTCTCGTCAAATGTCAGATCCACACAAGGAGTGATGCGAGGGGGACGGCTGCTTCGTAGGACTGGGCGGTCTTGCCGTAGCGGGTGGCGATCTCATACCACGCCGTCACAGATCAGGCGCCGCCCGAACTTCAGGAGTCCGCGCGCCTGCGACGACGGAGAGCCCGTCGCGCCAGTGTCCTGCTGCCGTTGAGGAAGTCGTTGAACCGGTCCAGTCCCCAGACGGCTCGGAGGACAAGCGGCTGCATCAGCAGCGACATCGACGGTGGGTATTTCGAGGCGTCCGACCAGATGCCGGCGAGGTCGTCCGGCATCTCACCGTCGACGATGTAGTCGGCGAGCTGGTGGGTCACGTACGGCACCTGGCAGAGGCCGTGGCCGTTGCAGGCCATCGAGTAGAAGACGTTGTCACCCACCTGCCCGGCGATCGACAGCCAGTCCGGGCTGATGCCGATCCAACCGCCCCAGGCCCGCTCGATGGCCACGTCGGACAGCGACGGGAACCGACGGGCCAGATCCTTCCCCATGTCCTGCACGACAATGGGGTCCGGTACCCGGTCCGGGAGCGGGTAGGTCTGGCCTCGCTGCGCTTGGCGGACCCCGCAGACGATGGTGTTGCGCTCGGTGAGCCGGTAGTGGGTCATCAACTGGTGCTGGGTGATGATGCCGGACCGACTGGTCCAGCCCAGCTCGGCGAGCCGCTCCGGCGCGATGGGTTCCGACTCGATCTCGATGACGTACAGCGGCGTCGCGAGGTTCTTGGGCCAGATGTCCCACTCGCCGCCGTAGACGTTGGTTGCGAGCAGCACCTTGTTGGCCCGCACGGTGCCATGCGGTGTCGTGAGCTCGACGGTGCGGCCTGTTCGCCGGACATCGCTCACCCGCGACTGCTCGAAGACCTTGGCCGACGAGGCGAGCAGCGCGCGACGCACACCACGAGCGAGCTTGCCCGGGTTCAGCATCCCGCCGATGGATTCCCGCATACCGCCCACGAAGCCGGCAGGAAGGCCGAGTTTCTCCCTGCTGCCGACAGTCCCATTCCCACCGTAGGCGCGCAGGATCGCCGCCTGGGTGCGCACCCTGAGCATCATGAGGGGTGAGACCGCACCCCACACCAGGCCGTTTGCCACGTAGTCGCAGTCGATGTCGTGCGTCTTGATGAGGTCTTCCACGTAGCGGCCCGCGTGCTCCGCCAGTTTCGCCATGACCGGCATCTTCTTAGGGGACTGGATGCTGAGCATTCGCAGGTCACCGCCCGGCGCCCCGGCGATCTGACCGCCGTTGCGCGAGGCTGAGCCGTAGCCGCAGAACTCGGCCTCCAGCAGGACCACGTCCTGGTCACGCTCCGCGAGGCGCAGCGCAGCCGCCATGCCGCCCATGCCGCCGCCGATGACGGCGATGTCACAGGTGAGGTCGCCGTCCAGTGCGGGCTGCACGTCGTCCGGTCGGTCGATCCAGCCGGTGAAGTTGCTGTATTTCGTGCTGTCGGTCCTCATACCGTTCCTTCAGGTGGGGGGTTTGTCCCATTTCACGATTCGCGTCAAGATTTGCTCGGCATGCGCCGCAAGCCTTCGCTCCGGTCCAGCGGATGAACCGTGACGGGCGTCTCTTCGGCGAGATGTGTGAAGACGGGTGGGCAAGAGGTTTTCCGTCTTGCGTGTCTCCGTCTCAGTCCGGTGAAGTCGTGGCCCCGAGCGAGGCCCGGGCTGCTCGTTGCTCTCCCTTGGCCGCGACCGAGCGGGCCGGGAGGTCTCCCATCGACAGGAGACCGGGACGCGCCTCGACGACCGCGGCGGCGGCGTTGACCGCCGTCGCGATCGTGCTGAGGAAGGAATCGAAGCCCACGGAGGAACCAAGGTCGATGACCTGCTCCTCACCGACGATCCGGTAGTCGTCGCCCGCGGCCATCTCATCGGCCGGCTCGAAGAACCCGAACGTGATCTCCAGGTCGATCACCGGTTCGCCCTTGAGCACGCCCCGGGCGGCATGAGTGACAGCCGTGATCTGTCCCGGTTCGATACGCAGATGGTCCCCGACGCGCGGCGACGTCGTCACGACAGCGGGTTCGACCTCTGCCACGTCCACCGAGTCGAGATCCCACCCGAGCCCTGCCGCGAGCGCCCCGATGGCCTGCTCGAAGCCGTAGTGCCCGACGACCTCGCCCCGGCTGCGAGCCGTCGCGAACTCCTCTGTGGTCGGACCGAGGCCGAACTTCGACAGGATCGCGCCGTAGCGTGACATGTTCGTCCGCCGGCGGATACACACGCTTTCCATGCGCTGGGTCAGTGCAGTCAGCAGGAGAGGAAGGGTGTCCATCAGGAGGCCCGGGTTTGCCCCGCTGCCCAGGACGGTCACGCCATGTGCCTTCGCCGTGTCGTCGAGCCTTCGGGCCAGGCCGGGATGGCTCTGCCAGGGATAGGCCAGCTCCTCGCTGATGCTCAGGACGTTGTACGAACGCTCCAGCAGCGGCAGCAGGGTGTCGGCCACCCTGTGCAGATCCGAGGTGGTCGCCACGATCGCGAGGTCGGCGGCGGGCAGGTCGGCCGGGTCGCTCACGATGACGACACCGTTCGCGGCGCCACCAAGTAGCACTCCGAGGTCTTGACCAGCCACACGGGTGTCCTGGTCCACTGCTCCGACGATCTCCACGTCCGCGCGTTGCAGCAAGGAAGAAGCGATGGCCCGGCCAGTGGCACCGAGACCCACAAGGACAGTCCGAATACTCAAAGTCACTCCCCTGGGCGGGGCGCCCCAGTCGGCACGCCCACGACACGGTGTTCTTGCCTGTGGCGGTTACCTCGCACCTCACTGTCACCAGCCACGGCCGCGGTGGGAACGACACTGAGCACCGGCTTTACCCGGGTATGGTGCACGGTGCACGGGCCGGTCGCGCATTCGTTCACGTCGGTGATCTGCCTCGATCCTGCGGCTGCGCAAGTTGCGTTTGGGCTCATTTCCGGAGCCTGAAGACCGAGGCACGGGCATCCCTTAACTAGCATTGCCAGGAGCCGATTCGGCGGCGTTCTCGCCGACCGCCGCAGCCGTCTGCTACGTCTTCCCGTCCGGCCTTGCCGAAATCGGCTCCCCGCAGCGCTGCCTACTGGGCACCCGCGTCGGCGCGCTTTCCAAGCCGGTGTGCGACCCGCTCGGCGGTCTGCTGACCCGTAAGCACGGCGCCGTTCATGGTTCCGGCCCACTCGCCGGCGGTTTCTACCCCAGCCCAGTGGATGCGCCCGTGGGGCTCCGTGAGGGCGCTGCCGTAACTGACGGATGCATAGGGGGCTACAGCAGGGTTCGGCCCTCCCGGGGCGAACGGTTCGGACGCCGGGCCCCAGCAGTGGTCCACGTAGTCGATGGGGGCGCTCGCCTGAGCGCCGTACAGCTCGACGAGCTGGTCGATCACCCGGCGACGTCGATCCGCCGAGTTGAAACCGTCGAATACGCGAGGGTCGCAGAAGGCCATCAGGACGCCTGGTCCGTTGTCATCGGGCGAAATGTCGAAGGTGATGAAAACGGTCCCGGTGTCGGTCAGTGCCTCACCCGAAAGCCCGCTGCTCCGCCAGAAGGGCTTCTCATAGGCGACGAATGCCTTGCTCAGCGTGCCCAGACGCCACGTCTTCGCGAGCCCTTCCGCCTTGTCAGGCAGGGCAGGCTCGAAGTCGATGTCGGCGCGGTGCGAGGGGGCGGCAGTGACGATGGCGTACTTGGCGTTGATCACTTTCGATTCGGTGCTGACCGTGACGCCGCTGTCGTCCTGGGTGATTCGTCGAACAGGGGCACCGACGACAACCCTGTCGCCGAGTCGCTCGGCGAGCCTCACGGCGATCTCTTGAGTCGTTTCGGTAATGCGCTCCTCTTGCTGACCGTCCTCGACGCTGAGCATGTGCTCCACGCCCCCGGCAGCGCGAATGTAGCGCAAAGCGTGCAGCAGAGAGACGTCCCCCGGGCTGCAGCCCCACTGCACCTTGGTGAGGATCGTCATCAGCGCCCGGGTGCTCGTCGCCGCCTGCTGCTGGTCGAGCCATTCTCCGAACGAGATCGCGTCGAGCTGCCCGGCGTCCGGGGATTCCCAGGCTGCATCGACGTTGATGGTCGAAGTCAGTTCCGCCACGGCCATCTGGATACGGGCCAGGTCTTCCAAGGCTTCAGGTGAGACCTCGGGGAAGGTGCCGGTGTAGGTGCTGCGCTGTCCGTCCATCCACAGGACGTTGTGGCCCTCGTCGAACTGACTGGTCGTGGTGCACCCCAACCGGCTCGCGAGGTCCCGGATCGCAGTGTGCCGCCGTGCGACCCACGTCGCCCCGAGGTCGACCTTGACCCCGGCCACTTCGCCCGAGAACGCTCGGCCTCCGACGCGGTCGCGACCTTCCACAACCAAGACCGACACGCCCATATTCACCAGCCGTTCTGCGGCGGTCAGGCCGGCGAAGCCGGCACCGACGATCACGACGTCGACTGCAGTTTCCTCGGTTCCGCCCTTAAGAGAGTTCGACATGCTTTTCTCCTTCAATCACGCGGTCTGCGTATGGTGAGATGTATTGGGTGATCGGGTCAGTAAGGGATTCGATAATGCTATGGGCCGTGCCAGATATGGTGACGTGCCACCCGAATCCGTGGTTTCTATGTCGGCTTCCGGCTCCTCTCTTAGCTGCGGTTCCGACGTTTCCACCGTCCCAATTGTGGAGTCCGACTGCAACAAAAAAGTGCACCTGTCTCGAGCGGAGCGAGTGCATGATGCACCGACTCCTGAGTTCGGGGCATCGCCGATTGACGAGCCTCATTCGAACAATTCGGCGATCGTGAACGTACTTGCTGTCCGACCTCGTAATCGAACACCGGCTTCGGCTGCTTTCTGTTCCCTCGAAAGATGTCAAAACAGAGAAGGATTTCAGCCGGGCAGGTAGTCGTCGCATTTGAGTGGCTGCCCTGTCAGCGCGGGGTGGCCGAATATCCGGGGTGTCGCTGACCTTCGGGCGGTGGTGGAGGCGGAGGCGGAATCGGCCGTGTTGTGCCTGGTGATCCGGACTCCACCCTGCTGTGCTCAGGGGGTGAGTACGAGGCGGATCGGGTCTCCGACCTTCTTCTCCAGCCGGGCGACGGCGTCCGCGGCTTCGGTCAGGGGGACGTGGGCGCTGACGGAGGGGCCGAGGTCGATCCGTCCGGCGGCGGCCAGCGCGACGAGCTGTTCGACGTGCTCTGGTTCGGAGCCGTAGTGTCCGCGGATCTGCCGGACGTTGAAGCAGAAGTCGATGCTGTCGGCGACGCTGACCGGCTCCGGGGTGAGGCCGGCGAGGACCAGGATGCCGTTCGGGCCGAGCACGGTCGTGGCCTGGGCGCGGGCCGCTCCGACGCCGGCGAAGTCGAAGGCGACGTCGATGCCCCGGCCTGCCGTGGCTTGGTGCACCGCTTCGGTGAAGTCTCCGGCTGTGGGGTCCAGCGCGTGGTCGGCGCCGAAAAGGAGGGCGCGCTCGCGGGCCGAGGCCAGCGGGTCGACAGCGATGACTGGGGCGGCTCCGGCCAGGCGGGCGAGCCGGATGCCGTGGGCGCCGAGACCTCCGGCTCCCCAGATGCCGACTGCCTGCGCGGGGCGGACCGCGCCCGTGTCGATGATCGCGGCGTACGGGGTGGAGACGGCGTCGGGGATGATCGCGGCCTGGTCGAACGGCAGGTGGTCCGGGATGGGGAGCAGCGTGTCCTCCCGGGCGAGGGCGTACTGCGCCCAACCGCCGTCGTAGTCCACTCCTCGGGTCAGAGGCTGGCGGCAGGTCATGTGGCGCAGGCAGTCGGCGCAGTCGCCGCACGCCTGACCGGCCTGCAGTACGACGCGCAGGCCGGGAGTCCAGTTGCCCTTGACGTCGGGGCCGACGGTGTGGACGACACCGGCCACCTCATGGCCGGGGGTGAGGGCACCGGAGTCCTTGACGGTGTCCACGGGGTAGAAGGGGCTCAGGCTGCCGTCGATCAGATGGATGTCGGACAGGCAGACGCCGGCGGCCCGCACTTCGACGAGGACTTCGCCCGGACCGGGAACCGGGACCGGGACCTCTTCGACGGCGAAGGTACGGGTGTCCAGGCGGAGCCGCCCGGCCAGCATGGTGTTCATACGAAACCTCGATGTGCTCGGTGAGAAGCGCGCATGCAGCACTGGCGCACGACATGGTCGGTTGACCATGTCAGTTAACCGTGTCGGTTGACGAGGTCGTCTGTCAAGCTGCTTCCGCTGGACGTTCTCGCAGGATGCCGGGTTCCCTCGGCCGACTGTGTCCTTCAATACAGTCACACGACATGTTCACCCGACAAAGTCGTGTGTAAATTGAATGGTGACCGCTGGAGTGAAACGAAAGGCACGCTCATGACTCAGGTGTCCGTAGGTATGACGCGGGCGATCCCCGAGCGCCCCCCGCTGCCCCTCGTAGGCCACGCGTTCAACGTTCCTGCGGGCGCGGACTTCCTGGCCTACCTGCTGAAGGAGTTCAGGGAGTTCGGGCCTGTGTACCGGCTGCGGGTCTTCGGGAGGGACACCGTCATGATCGGCGGCCTGGACCTCGTGACCGAGCTGTCGGACGAGACCCGCTTCCGCAAGCACGTTCACGCCGACCTGGTCGAGGTTCGGGCCCTGGCCGGGGACGGTCTGTTCACCGCCTACAACCACGAACCGAACTGGCGCAAGGCCCACGACATCCTGATGCCCGCGTTTTCGCTCGGCGCGATGCGCAGCTACCACGCCCCCATGCTCAAGGTCGCCCGCTCACTGATCGGGAAATGGGACCGGCTCGCCGGGGTGCAGTCGGTGGATGTCCCCGACGAGATGACCCGGCTGACCTTCGACACGATCGGCCTGTGCGGCTTCGGTTACGACTTCCAGTCCTTCCGGCGCAACGACCTGCATCCGTTCGTCGAGGCGATGGCCCGAGCTCTCGTCTTCGCCCAGGAGAAGGGCGAGTCCGTCCCGGGCTCCGAGCTGTTCAAGAGGAAGAAGGTCGAGCAGTTCCGCAAGGACGTCGACCTGATGACGGACCTCGTCGACGACGTGATCAAGGAGCGCCGCGCCTCCGGCGACACCAGCACGGACGACCTGATGGGGCTGATGCTGCACACCAAGGACCCCGCCACCGGGGAGCTGCTGGACGACGTCAACATCCGCCACCAGGTGATCACCTTCCTGATCGCCGGCCACGAGACCACCAGCAGCGCGCTCTCCTTCGCCCTCTACTACCTCACCAAGCATCCGGAGGTGCTCGCCCGGGCCCAGGCCGAGGTGGACGCCCTGTGGGGTGACACCGACGACCCGGATCCCGGGTACGGCGACATCGGCAAGCTCACCTACATCCGCCAGGTGCTCAACGAGAGCCTGCGGCTGTGGCCGACGGCTCCCGCGTTCGCCGTCGAGCCGATCGAGGACACCGTCATCGGCGGCAAGTACCCCGTACGCAAGGGCGAGTCGCTGATGGTGATCACCTCGGCCCTTCAGCGTGACGCGGCCTGGGGGGAGAACGTCGAGCTGTTCGATCCCGAGCGCTTCACCCCCGAGCGGGAGGCGGCCCGCTCGGTCCACGCCTTCAAGCCGTTCGGCAACGGCGAGCGGGCCTGCATCGGCCGCCAGTTCGCGCTGCACGAGGCCACCCTGCTGCTGGGCCTGCTGGTGCACCGCTACCGTCTGATCGACCACACCGACTACCAGCTGAAGATCAAGTCGACGCTGACCATCAAGCCCGACGGCTTCAGCCTCCGGCTCGCCCGCCGCACCAGCGACGAACGGCGCCTGCCCGCCGTGACGGCGGCGGATCCCGTCGCGGGCCGGACCGCCACCGTGACGCGCCGTGCGAGCGGCACCGCGCTGACCCTGCTGCACGGATCCAACCTCGGCACCTGCGCCGGTATCGCCCGCGACCTCGGCGGCGACGGCGAGGAGCACGGCTTCGTCCCGTCCGTCGCCGCCCTCAACGAGTACACGGAAAGGCTGGCCGGTACCGAGGGCCCCGTCGTCATCGTCGCCGCTTCCTACAACGGCCGCCCCACCGACGACGCAGCCGAGTTCGTCGCCGCTCTGGAGAACCTCGCCCCCGGCTCGCTCACCGGCCTGCGGTACGCCGTCCTCGGTGTCGGCGACCGCAACTGGGCGGCGACCTACCAGCGCATCCCCACCCTGATCGACGAGCGTCTGGCCGCCGCCGGCGCCGTCCCGCTACTGGAGCGCGGCGCCGCCGACGCATCAGGTGACTTCGGCGGAGTGGTCGACCAGTGGACGGCGGACCTGTGGACGGTCCTGCTCGACGAGTACGGCGCAGCGGTCGCCGGCGAAGCGGCAGGCACCGCACCGAGGGCGGAAGCAGAAGGGCTGTACGAGCTGGAGGACACCTCGGAGTCGGTCCTCGGCGGTCTCGCCGAGCGCCACGGCGTCCAGCCGATGGAGGTCCTCGAAGCGTACGAACTCGTCGACACCGACCACGAACTCGGACGCTCCAAGCGGTTCCTGCGGCTCCGTCTGCCCGAGGGCGTCAGCTACCGCACCGCTGATCACCTGGCCGTCCTGCCCAGCAATCCCGAGGCCCTCGTCCAGCGTGTCGCCGACCGCTTCGGCCTCGACCTGGACCGCACGGTCCGGCTGCGCGCCCGCCGTCGGAGCCGGGGCGCGCTGCCGGTCGACCGGCCGCTGACCCTGCGCCGCCTGCTCACCGACTTCGTCGAGCTGCAGGACCCGGCCACCCAGGAGCAGGTCGCCGTGCTCGCCGAGCACACGTCCTGCCCGCCTGAGAATCAGCCGCTCACCGTCTTCGCCACCGCCGATGCCGAGACCTTCCGGGAGCAGGTGACCGTCGCGGGGCTCAGCGTCCTGGACCTCGTGGAGCGCTACCGTGCGTGCGAACTGCCCTTCGAACGCTTCCTGGAAATGCTGCCGGTGCTGCGCCCCCGGCACTACTCGATCTCGTCGTCCGCCGCGGCCCGGCCGGGCGAGGCGGACCTGATGGTGTCGCTGCTCGCGGCGCCCCACCGGTCGGGGGAGGGTGCCTTCCGGGGCATCGCCTCGCACTTCCTGCAGACGGTGAACGCGGGCGACGTGATCCAGGCCCGGGTCCTGCCGTGCAGCGAGTCCTTCCGCCTCCCCGAGGACACCTCCGTACCGGTGATCCTGATCAGCGCGGGTACCGGTCTCGCGCCCTTCCGCGGCGCGGTCCTCGACCGCCACCACGCCGGCTCGACCGGGACCCTGCTCTGCTACTTCGGCTGCGACCATCCCGACGTGGACTTCCTCCACCGGGAGGAGTTCGAGGCGGCCGAGGCGGCCGGCGCCGTCAGCATGCGCCCCACCTTCATGCACGCGCCCGAGAACGGCGCCCGCTTCGTCCAGGAGCGCATCGCCCGTGAGAGCGAGGAGGTGTGGTCGGTCCTGGAATCCGACGGACGCGTCTACATCTGCGGCGACGGCCGCCGTATGGCACCGGCCGTACGGGAAGCGTTCATGGCGCTCTACCGTGAACGGGCCGGTGCGAGCGATGAGCAGGCCGTGGCGTGGCTCGCGGCGCTCGTCGAGTCGGGGCGCTACGTCGAGGACGTATGGGCCGGCTGAGTCTCACGAGTAGGCAGAGACGGTTGGGGGCGCACCTGGAAGGTGCGCCCCCAACCGTCTTCACGTCGTGTCAGGCCGTCGGCACGTCCGGGAGGTCGAGGCTCCCCTTGGCCAGCGCCACGGTCGCGGCTACGAGTGCCCTCAGGCCCGTCCGCTCCGTGGCCTCGTCCGGCACGCTCAGCAGGACCTGCATTGTGAGTCCGTCGAAGCCGGAGAGGAAGAACCGAGCCACTGTTTCCGGGGACTCGGCCAGTCTCTGTCCCGTCCTGTCCGCGGTTTCGGCGATCACCTGTGCGGTCACCTCGATGACCCGCTGGTAATGGCTCTGCCGGGCCTCGTTGAGCCCGGGCACACGCAGGGCGAACATGGTCAGTTCAGTGAGCAGTTGCTGGTGCGACGTCGGCTCACGCACGGTGCTCCACAAGGCCCCCGCCAGGGCGCTGAAGGTCTTCTCGAAGCCCGCGTCTTCCGGCGCCGCCCGCTGCACCTGCGCGACCAGCTCGTCGGTGATCTGGTCCATCACCGCCCGGTAGAGATCCTCCTTCGTGCCGAAGGTGTAGTGGACGGTGGCCTGTGCGACGCCGAGCTCCGCGGCGATGGCGCGGGTGCTTCCCGCGGCGACGCCCTCCCGGGTCATGAGGTCGATGGCCGCCTTGATCAACTGGGGGCGGCGCTCCGCCGCGGAAACATGAGCCATACGCCCACTATATCGACTTAGTCGATCGATCAAGTCGGTCCGATCGAGGGCTCTGCCACCGGCCGGGGCGAACGCCCTGGTCGCACGCCCTCGCCCTTGAGGTGCGAGCGGTGTTTCGTTCGCTCAGTGGTCGGACCCGCCGGTGGCGGGGAGAGCCTGCTCGGCCCAGATGACTTTTCCCTCACGACCGTGTCGTGCGCCCCAGCGATCGGTGAGCTGGGCCACCAACAGCAGGCCCCGGCCGCCTTCGTCGAAGATCCGGGCGCGGCGCAGATGCGGGGCCGTGCTGCTGGCGTCGGAGACCTCGCAGGTGAGCGTCGACTGGAGGATCAGTCGCAGCTGGATGGGGCTCTTGCCGTAGCGGATCGCGTTCGTCACCAGTTCGCTGACGGCCAGCTCGGTGGTGAACGACATCTCCTCCAGCCCCCAGGCCGCCAGTACGTCGGACGCGAAGCGGCGGGCTCCGGAAACGGCTGCTGGATCGGACGGCAGGTTGATCGCTGCGACATGGTCGGGATCGAGGGCTCGGGTCCGGGCAATCAGCAGAGCGACGTCATCGGCGGGTCGGCTGGGCAGCAGTGCGGCCAGCAGCTGGTCGCAGGTCTCCTCCAGCGACTCCGGCGCCGAGGTGAGGACATCGTGCAGTGTGGTGAGTGCGACATCTACGTCACGCGTGCGATCGGCGATCAGCCCATCGGTGTGCAGCACCAGCAGGCTGCCCTCCCGCAGTTCGAACTCGGTCGTCTCGAAGGGCAGTCCGCCCAGGCCGAGGGGCGGTCCGACAGACACCTCAGGCAGCTTGACCACGTTGGAGGTCCGGGTGTCCTCGCCGGTGGTCGAGGGGGTCACCACGGTCGGCGGTACATGGCCGGCACTGGCGACGGAGCACAGACGGGAGACAGGGTCGTAGATCGCGTACAGGCAGGTGGCGCTGGTCTCACCCTCGTCCCGTGACTCCTCGCGCTGCATCCGGATGACCACGTCGTCCAGATGCGTGAGCAGCTCATCGGGCATGAGGTCGATATCGGCGAAGGCGCGGACGGCTGTGCGGAGTCGGCCCATGGTGGCGGCGGCGTGCAGGCCGCGTCCGACGACGTCGCCGACGACGAGCGCGACGCGGGCCCCGGACAGCGGAATCACGTCGTACCAGTCACCGCCCACACCCGCGCGGGACCCGGCGGGCAGGTAGCGCGAGGCCGCTTCGACGGCCGACTGTTTCACCGTGTGTCGCGGCAGCAGGGTTCGCTGGAGAGCGAGCGCGGTGGAACGCTCACGGGTGTACCGGCGGGCGTTGTCGATGGACACCGCTGCCCTGGAGACGATCTCCTGCGCCAGCAGCAGGTCGCCGTCGTCGAACGGGGCCGAGGTGCGATGGCGTGAGAACTGCACCAGGCCCAGTGTCTCCCCACGGGCGTGCAACGCTACGAGGAGAACAGAGTGGAGGCCGAGGGTGCGCAAAGCCTGACTGTGGGACTCGGACGGGGCCATCCACATGGGCATCCCGGCCCTTCCGACGCGGTGCAGGACGGATCGTCCGGTGGCCAGTGTGCGAGCCGGTTCCGAGTCGTCGGGGTAGGAGTGTGCCTCACCGATGCGGAGCAGGGACTCCGGACAGCCGTCGAGGACGGAGCGCTGGGCGACTCGGCGCTGCGTCAGAGCCTCCGGTGAACCCGTGCCCTGTTCGTCGAGGGCGGAGTCGAACAGGTCGACGGTGACGAGATCGGCGAACTCCTCGGTGCACACCTCCGTCAACTCCTGTGCGGTGCGGGTGACGTCGAGTGTGGCCCCGATCCGCTTGCTCGCCCTGTTGGTGAGGGCGAGTCGGCGCTGGAGGAGATGGTCGCGCTCCTCCTGGTAGGCGGCGACGACCTCTTCCGAGGACCGGTCCACGTAGTCGAAGCCGATCGTGATCAGCCTCATCGCGGCCAGGTGGATCATGTGCCAGTCGCTGGTGAGGCGGGGAGCTTCGGCCTGGACCATTTCGAGGAGGCTGAGGTGGCCGAGCCGGTAGCCACGCAGGAGTCTGCTCACCGGGATCCCCCGCCGGGCGTAGATGCGGCCTACTTCAAGAACGACCGAAGGCGCTTTCGACGCGCTCACGTCAGGTTGGGTCTCCAGGAGATCCAGAATGGTGGTGACGTGCTGGGCTGTCTCCTCCAAGGTCAGAGCCGCGATCTCCCTCTCCTCCCGCAGTTCGGGGAGTTCGCCGTTCAGGCGCTGGAGCAGCAGGCCGGCCAGATTCTCCACCTGTGTCCTGAGGTGGCGGGCCAGCTGACCAAGGAACGCATCGACGTCGGTTCCCATAGTGTGAATGTACGGGAAGCCCTTGACGTACGCCCCTCGTCAGTGGGGGCCAGCCCCTCAGCTGTCTCGCGCCGGGGTTCGACGCGCTCGACTGACCGGCTCACCCGTACGGGCGTCCGGGACGCACTCGGCCAGGGGCGCTACGCCAGGCTGGTGAGGCAGAACGGATCAGAGCCCCTTCAGGAGACGGCCATAGACAGGACACGAAAGGCACGGCCGCGGGCCGGGCTGGCAGCCCGGCTGCTCGCGTGGTTCGCCGTGGTGGCGGCAACCGCCGCCGTGGCAGTGCTGCTGCTCGCGCTGAGCGGGGGCGGACTGCTCGTGGTCATGGCCGGGATCCTCGGGCTCGTGGTCTGCGCCGCAGGCATCTGGTGGCTCGTGGCCCGGCGCGGTCTCGTGCGGCTGCTCGGCGCGTTCGTGGCCGTCGGGGCGCCGGCCGGAGTGCTCGTGTTCTATGCGCGGAGCGGTCTGTGGCTGATCGCGTTGATCTCCAGCCTGTGCTGGGCGACGGCGGTGACCTGCGGCCGCACGGCGCTGCACCGAGCGCGGCCGCCCCGGTCGCAGCGGCCCGTACGCGCACGTCCGCCGAGGCGGGCGGTGCTGATCATGAATCCGAAGTCGGGCGGTGGCAAGGTCGCCCGCTTCGACCTCGTGAAGCGGGCGGAGCGACTGGGCGCGCGGGTGATCCTGCTGGACCCGTCAGCCCCGGTCGACGTGGGCGGACTGGCCCGAGAGGCCGTGGAAGACGGTGCCGACCTGCTCGGTGTCGCCGGTGGCGACGGTACTCAGGCACTGGTCGCGGCCGTCGCCGCCGAACACGGACTGCCGTTCCTCGTGATCTCCGCGGGCACTCGCAATCACTTCGCCATGGATCTCGGCCTCGACCGCGCCGACCCGGCCCGCTGTCTCGATGCCCTGACCGACGGCGAGGTGATCCGGGTCGATCTCGGCGACGTCTCCGGCCGTCCCTTCGTCAACACGGTGTCCTTCGGCGTGTACGCGGACATCGTGCAGAGCCCCGAGTACCGCAACGACAAGACGGGCACCGCCCTGAAGCTGCTGCCGGACCTCCTGGCCAGGGAAGACGCGCGACGACTCGACGCGCTCGCGGACGGTACCCGGCTCGCGGACCAACAGGCGCTGTTGATCAGCAACAACCCGTACGCTTCGCCCGACGAGCTGAGCGGCGGCGGGCGCCGGCCCGTGCTCGACGACGGTGAGCTGGGTGTGATCGGGATCAGGGTGGCGAACGCCGCACAGGCGGCACAGCTGGCCCTGTGGGGCTCACAGGCGCCGGGACTCACCGTGACGACCGCGCGGCGGGTCGAGGTGACGGCCGGGGGCCCGCAGTCCCCGGAGACGGGGGGCGGCGAGGAGGCGCAGATTCCGGTGGCGGTCGACGGGGAGGCGCTGTGGCTGCGCACACCGGTCGTGTGCTCGGTACGGCCCCGCGCGCTACGGGTGCTGCTGCCACGCGACCGCCCCGGCGCACCGCCACCAGCACCCCCGGTCGACTGGCGGAATCTGCTCGCCCTAGCGTGCGGTCCCGTCGAGCGCACAGCATCAGGCGAGAGCCGCACCTGACCACAGCACGGTCCCTGCCTTCCTCGGTGCCTCGCTGCGACGTCGTGCAGTCGATCGGGTCGGCTCTCAGAGACCGAGGTAGTCGCCCAGGTCGGCGTAGTCGACCTGCCACAGGCCCGGCGAGCCCGTCGGGTACTGGGACCGGAACCCGAGGATGCGCTGGACACGCGGCGAGAGCGTCTTCGCGACCTCCATGTCGACCAGGAAGGGGTACGCCTCCTCGCCGGTGAGGAAGCCCGGATTGAGGGCGAAGGCCAGGGCCCGCCGGTACTCGTCGCCGGTCTGGTTCGCGCCGCCACCGTGCGCGGTCTTGCCGCTGAACAGAAGGGCGTCTCCGGCCTTCATGATCGCTGGAACTGTCTGCTCAGGAGTTCCGCGATCCTCGAAGTCGCTCCAGTGGTTGCTCCCGGGGATGACTCGGGTGGCGCCGTTCTCCTCCGTGAAGTCGGTCAGGGCGATCAGGAAGTTGAGGGTGACCTCCGGACCGTCGGGCCCCATCCCGATGAAAGGGAACCAGTTCTCCAGGTCCCGGTGCAGTATCTGCGCCTGGCTGCGGGGGCCGATCTCGATCACCTGCGCGGTGGTCATCCAGTACGTGCCCGACTCCGGGAGGAAGATCCGGTCGCAGACCTCGTGGACCAGGGAGTGTTCGAGGATCTCGCTGCGGAACGTGGCGCTGTGCGTGACCAGGTTGGTGAGGCGCTTGGTGTTGCTGCCGTGGAACGCAGCCACCATTTCGTTCTCGTGGGTCGAGCCCGGGCGAAGCGCCTGCATCGGCGGCTCGATCTCGGCGTTGAAGCGGTTCATCTGCTCGTTCGTCAGGAAGTTCCTGACGATGACGCCTCCGTCGCGGGTCAGGAGCTTGAGGATCTCGTCCGTCGGCGTGTCAGTCTCCACCGACGGCAGGGGCTGGCGCTGCTTCTGTGTCGTCATGTGCCTTCTCTCCCTCAACGTCCTAGCTGTTCCTGTGGCTGGTGGCGCTACTTTCGCCAGCCACGACCGCCGGCGAGAACGACAGCGAGCACCTGCCTTGCCCGGGCCCGGTGCACGATGCACACGCCGGTCGCACCGCCGCTCTCCCACGGTTGTCGAGTCAGGAGTCAGGGCCTGTCACTGACTCCGTGCCTCCCTCATCGCCGTGCGCCGGGCTCGTGCGGTCCCCTCCCACGGTCGCGCGCTGCCGAGCCATCCGAGGAGGAAGGCTGCCGGGACGGAGATCAGCCCGGGGGTGTGAAGCGGGATCAGGTTGAAGTCCTGCTCCGGCAGCAGCGCGTACTTAGTCCCGGACACCGCGGGGGAGGCAAGGGTCAGGAGTGTGCAGATGGACAGCCCTCCGTAGACGAGCCACAGCAGCCCTCGGCGGTTGAAGCCGGTCCACAGGAAGGAGTAGACGAGTGCGGGGAACACACAGGTGGCCGCGAGACTCAGCGAGAAGGCGAGGAGGAATTCAATGGGGTAGCGGTACAGGGCGGTGGCGAGGAGAAGGCTGACGGCACAGAGCGCGACAACGGACAGTCGCGTGACGGCGAGCTCTCCGATGCCGATCCTGGAGCGGCCCTTCTGCCCGAACAGGTCGCGGGCCACGGAGACGGCGGCGGCGAAGGTCACGCTCGCCACGGCTGTGAGGACGGCGAGAAAGGCGACACAGGCCACGAGGACGATGACCACGATCCGGCCCGTGGAGTGGTGGGGGAGGACCTCCGATGCCAGGAGGATCGGGGCTCCCTGTCCCTTCACGTCGACGACCCCGATCTGTCCGCTGCCCACCACCGCGGCAGCGGCGACACCGGCCGTGATCAGGAGCAGGTAGAAGAGGCCGGTCAGCCCTACGGCGACGCTCGATGAGCGTCGCGCGGCGGACGCGTCCCGACTGGCGCTGACGCGCAGGAGCAGGTGGGGCATCATCGCGGTGCCGAGGACGACGACGATGTGGTCGCTGATCGTGCCGAGCGGACCGAAGTCGGCGGTGTGCGCCCACAGCCCTGGGCTGAGGTAGTCATCCGGCGACATGCTCTTGTCCATGGCGGCCGACAACAGCGATTCAGGACTCCAGTCGAACAGGCGGAGTGCCAGCAGGGTCAATGCGGCGAGCGTCGCCAGGGCTATGGGCACCTTGGCGACCTGTATGAAACTGGTGCCGCGCAGATCCGCCACTCCTGCGAAGCATGTGATGAGGAATCCCATCAGTACCGTGCACACCACCTGGGCCGTCTCGGTCGGCATGCCGATCAGAAGAGCGGCGGTGATGCCGCCGGCCCGCAGTTGGACCATGAGCAGGGGTACGGCGATGCACAGCGTCACCACCGCACCGGCGATCCGCGTTCCCGGCCCTTCAGCACGCAGGGCGAACAGCTCACCGAGGGTGTAGCGGCGGGTCGCGCGAATCCTGGAGGCGAGGAGCAGGAAGACACCGAGTGCGAGGGCACTGTCGACGGCGGTCGAGACACCGTCGTAGCCGAAGAGGGCGATCGCTCCCGGCAACGAGACCAGGATGACGACCGTGATCTGTTCCCCCGCCATCGCGACGCCGTTGAAGACGGGCGGGAGAGACCGGCCGGCGACGTAGAGGCGTTCCGGATCGTCGTCCTGAGTGGCGACGGTGAAGACCCACAGGAGGCAGAGGCCGATGAAGACGAAGAAGGCGGTGATGACCGAGCCCCTCGCGGCGGAGCCGATGAGGTCGGGCGAGCCGACGCTCAGGAGGTACGTCGTCACCACGTGCCCCCGACCGTACGAGAGGCAGCGGTCGTCGCCGGGGCCGGCTCGCACGAGGACGCGGCCCGGCTCTCGTACCACCACGTCCCGCCGACGAGGACGACGAGCTGCGTGAGCGCCCACGCCATGCCGAGGGTGAGACGTCCGTACACGGAGACCTCACCGAGGGTCGTGGAGCAGGAGAGCAGGACACCGACGGCGAGCGGCAGCGCGTTGACAGTGACCAGCACTCGTGTGTCACGGGATGAATGCCGGGAGGAAGCGGAGGGCACGAGATCTCTCTCTGAAGATAAGGGAAGACGGACACAGCGCGACGGGCCGTGGAGACGGTCGCAGCCGTTGAGGACGAGCGTTGGATTCGGGTGGCCGTACCGGGACGCGTGTGGTGTCAGCGGCGAGTGGTCGCCGTCAGGCCGGCGTATCGCCCCGCCTGCTCCAGCAGTCGGGGGACACCCGTTTCGAGCGACGGCCCGAAGGTCTTGTCGTGGGGACGCTCCCCACGCTGCCAGCGGGTGTAGATGGCCTCGCAGAAGATCGCTGCCTTCCACAGTGCGAGGGTCTGGTACCAGGGCAACGGGGTCAGATCGAGGCCCGTGCGGCACTGGTAGCGCTCTGCCAGTTGGCGCCGGGTGAGGTAGCCGGGCGACCGGGTCACCCGGGTGAGTTCGAGCGGGGTGGCAGGGCTGCCGGCCTCGGAGTAGGTGGCGGTGAGGTAGCCCAGGTCGGCGAGCGGGTCACCGAGCGTGGCCATTTCCCAGTCCAGGATCGCGAGGACTCTGGCCGGCGCCTGGGGTGCGAACATGAGGTTGCCCATGCGGTAGTCGCCGTGCACCACCGATGCCGCCTGGCTCGTCGGGAGGTTACGGCCGAGCCAGTCCCCGATGTGCTCCACCGCGGGCAGGCTGCGTGTGGTGTTGACCTCCCACAACCCGTGGAATCTGTCGACCTGGCGCCGGAGATACCCCTCGGGGAAGCCCAGGGAGGCGAGTTCCGCTCCGGTCACGTCGATGCCGTGCAGGGCGGCGAGGGTGTCGACGACCGCCTCGCTGGTGGCCCGGCGCTGTTCGGCGGGGGAAAGACGGGGCGGGATCGTGTCGGTGATGACGATGCCGTCGAGCGTGGACATGAGGTAGAACGGCACCCCCAGAAGCGACTCGTCCTCGCATACCGCGATGATC
The DNA here is from genome assembly GCF_019049125.1 of Streptomyces sp. AC602_WCS936. Taxonomy (NCBI): domain Bacteria; kingdom Bacillati; phylum Actinomycetota; class Actinomycetes; order Kitasatosporales; family Streptomycetaceae; genus Streptomyces; species Streptomyces sp. AC602_WCS936. Next base: position 187,135 of record NZ_JAGMUF010000003.1, read on the forward strand.
TCCGGCACCGGCACTCCGTGGCTGCCAAGGATTTTCTGGACACGGGCCTCGCGCATCATGTCGTGCGTCGATTTGGGCAACGGCGGGCGCGGTCCACGGCGTAGTACGACGCACTCACTGCCTCGCTGGAGCAGGTAGGTGATGTTGGAGTGGCCGTCGCCGATGCGCTGCCACGCGAGCGGACCGCTGCCGATGCCGTGTGTGTCGAGGAAGCCGGTGACCGCGTCGAGGACCAAGAGTGGAGGGCTGTCGAGGTGACGGGCCCCGTCCCAGCTTGCGACGACCTCCACGCCGTCGGGGACGGTGTGCATCACGAGCCTCCGTTCCGGCCCGCGACAGCGTCGCCCCGGTACCGCTCACCGGCCTGGACCGCTGCGCTGCGGCCGGCCGATGCCCGGCGGGCGATGGCCCACCGGTGGGTCTCGTTGGAGCCGTCGTAGATCCGGAACGGGCGGACCTCGTTGAGGTACTGCGCCAGTGGAAGCCCGTCGGAGACCCCGTCCCCTCCGCAGATCTGCACGGCACGGTCGACCACCCGGAAGGCCGCCTCCGAACAGTGCACCTTCGCCACCGACGACATCGCCGAACCCGCCTTCGGGTCACTGTGCAGCAGAGCCGCGGTCTTGGCGATGATCGCGTCGGAGGTCTCGATGTCGATCACCGACTCGGCGATGAGGTGCTGTGCCAGGCCGAGCGAGTCGATCGTGTCGCCGAACAGCTCACGCCGCGCGGCCCGGTCCAGCGCGATGTCGTGCGCCCGCCGCGCCAGCCCCAGCCACCGCATGCAGTGTGTGAGACGCGCAGGTCCGAGCCGTACCTGTGCGTACCGGAATCCCAGCCCCACCTCGCCGAGCACCGCGTCGTCGGCGACGAAGCAGTCCTCTAGGTGGACGTGCGGGTGACCGCCGTCGATGGAGCGGTCGACGGTGTGGATCGCCTCGCCGACCCGGATTCCGGGGTTCGTCATGTCGACGAGGAACATGGTGGCCCCTTCGGGGGAGCCGTCGACGGCCGGCGTCCGCGCCATCACGATGCAGAACCCGGCACCGGCAGCCCCGCTGGTGAACCGCTTGTGGCCGTCGATGATCCAGCCGCCGTCGGCGCGCACGGCTGTGGTCCGCAGCGCCGCCGGGTCGGATCCCGCTCCGGGGTGGGGCTCGGTCATGCCGAAGCAGGACCGGACGTCCCCGGCCGCCAGGGGCGCGAGGTAGTGCTTCTTCTGCTGTTCGGTCGCGATGAGGTTGAGCATGTGCATGTTCCCCTCGTCGGGTGCCATGCAGTTGAGCGCCACGGGACCGATCGGCGAGTAGCCGGCCTCCTGCAGGATCGGTGACCAGTGCTCGATGGGCAGGCCCTGTCCGCCGTACTCCGTCGGCACGAGTGGCGCGAAGACACCGGCCTCCTTCGCCGCGGCCTGCAGCCGGTCACGGGTGGTCTGGTCGAGACGTCGGCCCGGTGCGGGCTCGGCGTCTATGACGACCTCGCGAACGAACCGGCGAGTACGCTCACGAAGCTCCGCGATCTCCGGCGGAAGGTGAGGGAAAGTCATGGATGTCCTTTGTCGGATGGGCGCGGTCGTCACGCGGCGCCGTTGGCGACCGTGAGGCCGATGTGGCCGGTGACCTCGGAGGAGTCCTCCGAGGTCAGGTACGCCACGGCGGAGGCGATGTCGGTAGGCACGCCCGGACACCGCAGGGGGCGGTCGGCGGCCACCTCCTTGCCGACGCCGGTGATGGTGCTGCTCCAGGGAAGAGCACAACGATCAGTCCGTGGACGGTGGTACCGGTCCGGCGACATCGATGTGGCGTAGTTCGGCACGCCGGATCTTGCCGCTCTGCGTCTTGGGCAGGTCGGCGAGGAAATGGACCTCGCGAGGACACTTGTAGGCGGCCAGACGATCCCGGGCGAAGACGATCAGCTCCTCCGCCGTGGCGGTCAGACCCGCCTTGAGCGAGACGTAGGCGACGACGGTCTCACCGCGATACGCGTCCGGCTGCCCGACGACGGCTGCCTCCAGCACCGACGGGTGCTCGTACAGAGCGTCCTCGACCTCACGCGGCCAGACTTTGTAACCGGACACGTTGATCTGGTCCTTGAGCCGGTCCACCAGGTAGACCCAGCCCTCCTCGTCGATGACGGCGACGTCACCGGTACGGAGCCGGCCCTCCGGCATCGTCTGGCGGGTGACCTCGGGCTTGTCCCAGTAGCCGGGCACCACCTGCGGCCCGCTCAACTCCAGTTCGCCCTGTTCCCCGCTCGGCACCGGATTGCCGTGCGGGTCCACGACGCGCGCGGTGAGGTGCGGCAGGGGCTTGCCGATGGAGAGCGTGCCGCTCGGCAGATGCACGGGGGCCCTGTCCCCCGGAGGCACGGCGATGACGGCGGACGTCGTCTCGGTCATCCCGTAGCCGTTGTGGAGGTAGACGCCGAATCGCTCCTGGAACCGCTCGACTGTGGCCGGGGGGATCGGCGCGCCGCCGGAGTACAGGGCCTTCACCGACGCGAAGTGCTCCGGTCCGGCCTGCGGCAGCTCGTAGAGGGCGTTGTACGCGGTGATGGAGCCGATGGTGTAGGTCACCCCGTGCTCGGCGAAGGCGTCCAGGGCGACTGCGGGGTGGAACCGCCCCGTGAGGACGAGCGTGGTGTCGGTGAGCAGGGAGATCGCCGCGTTGACCACCGCGCCCGTGATGTGGAACAGCGGGGCCACGGCGAGCACGACGTCCCCGTCGCTCACGCCCATCCACGACGCGCACGTAGCCACCACGCTCAGGACGTTGCCGTGGGTGTTCATGGCACCCTTCGGCGGCCCCGTAGTTCCCGAGGTGTACGTCAGGAACGCGACGTCGTCGCGGGTCAGCTGCACGGGTGAGGGGCTGCGGCCCTCGAACTCGCCGATCAGGGCCACCAGGTCGCCGTCCGGTGCCGGAGCGTGGCGCTCCGTCGTCATGAAGACCCGCGGATCGTTCCTCGACTGGTAGTCCAGAGCCGACGTGCTGACCAGCCATCGGACCGTGCTCCCCGCCAGCGTGCCGAGCGTCTCGTGGACGTCCGAGTCCGCACAGACGACCCCGACCGCCCCGGAGTCGTCGATGATCCGGCGCAGCTCCTGACGTCGGTACATCGGATTGAGCCCCAGTGCCGTGGCCCCCAGCTTCCACAGGGCCAGCAGCACCAGCGCGTACTGCGGAAGGTTCTGCAGGTACACGCCGACCCGATCACCCCGACCGGTTCCGCGGGCCTGGAACGCTGCGGCCAAGGCGTCCGACGCCGCGTCCACCTCCCGCGCGGACAGAGCACCATCGAAGAATCGGAGCGCTGTGCCGTCCGGGTTCCTCGCCACGCGTGCCTTCCAGGCGGCCACGAGCGGGTCGGGGGCCGCGCCCGTCCCCGTACCGAACGCGCCGGGGAACGTGCCCCGCCACCGGCCCTCGTCCACTGTCATCTGCCGTCCTTCCCACTCGTGTCCATGCGCTTGGCGTGCCGGTCACGTGAGTTCGCGCTTGAGGATCTTTCCGGTGGACGTCATCGGGAGGGACTGCACGATCTCCACGATGCGCGGGTACTTGTAGCCGGCCATCTGCTCCCTGCTCCAGGCGATCAGCTCCTCGGGACGGGCCTCGGCGCCGCGGTCGAGGATGACGAACGCCTTGATCTCCTCACCGTGGCTTTCGTGCGGCACGCCGACGACCGCGGCCAGGCTGATCGCGGGGTGCGTCATCAGGAGCTCTTCGATCTCGCGCGGGTACACGTTGAAGCCGCCGCGGATGATCAGGTCCTTCGCCCGGTCGACGATGTAGTAGAAGCCGTCCTTGTCCCTGCGGGCGAGGTCGCCGGTGCGGAACCAGCCGTCCCTGACTGCTTCGGCGGTGGCCTGGGGGCGGCCGTGGTAACCCTTCATCACGTTGTGGCCCTTGACCGCGATCTCCCCGATGGCGCTGCCCGTGCCGTCGTCCTCGACCTCCGACCAGTCCGAGTTGACGAGTTTGAGCTCCACGCCCCAGACCGGCACGCCGATGGAGCCGGGCCGTGGCTCTCGCGCCGGATCGCTGAAGGTCACCACCGGCGAAGTCTCGGAGAGGCCGTAGCCCTCCAGAACCTGGACCCCCAGCCGCTCCCTGACCTGTTTGATGATCTCGGCAGGGAGAGAGGCACCGCCGGAGACGCCTACTCGCAGGTTCTTCGCGATCCTCGCGACGTCGACATCGTCGGTGAGCGCCTGCAACAGGCCCCACCACATGGTGGGAACGCCCGCGAAGAAGGTGATGTCCTCCTGTTGCATCAGGGAGACCGTCTGCCGGGCGTCGAACCGCGGCAGCAGCACCAGTGTGCTCGCCGTCGACAAGCCGGCGTTCATCTGCACGGTCGCGCCGAAGGAGTGGAACAGCGGCAGCACAACCAAGTGGGTGTCCAGGGCAGGACGGTTCTCCAGCAGCCGATTGCACGAAAGGGCGTTGAGAACCAGGTTGGCGTGGCTGAGTTCGGCACCCTTCGCCTGTCCTGTCGTACCACTCGTGTAGAGCAGCACAGCCGGGTCGTCCCCCGTGGTCCCCATGCTGTCGAACGTCGTCGCGCTGCCCTGCAGCGCGGCGCCCATGGTCTCGACACCTTCGATCGGACTTTGCGCCTCGGGATCGGCGGTGACAAGGAAGAAGTGCTCGCAGCCCGCGGTCTCGGTGAACCCGGCGTGTCCCTCCGCACCCATCGGCAGGCCCGCGTCCCCCTCGAAGCAGAAGTAGGCCTTCGCCTTCGAGTCGGCCAGGTGGTAGGCGATCTCCCGGCTCTTGAGCAGGATGTTGAGCGGTACGACGACGGCGCCGGCCTTAAGGATGCCGTAGTAGACGATGGGGAACCAGGGCACGTTCGGACAGCTGAGCGCGACCTTGTCGCCGGGCCAGATGCCGCGGTCGACCAGGAGGTTGGCGACCCGGTTGGCGGCTGCCTCGACCTGGGCGTAGGTGAGGCGTGTCGTGCCGAGGACGACGGCGTCCCGGTCCGGGTGTGTGCGGGCGGAGTCCTCGAGCAGGACCGAGAGGTTCAGCATGGTGTCTTCCGGGGAGGTGGACCGGCCGCGGGGAAGGGAACACGCGGCCCGGCTCGGAGCGGTTGGGGATTACGCGCGGCTGGACGCGGACGTCACAGCCGCCGCAGCAGCCGGTCGAGGGCCTCGGCTGTCGCCTCGATGTCGGTGGTGGTGTGTGCCGTGCTGATGAAGACCTTGCCGGACGGCATGAACAGGAAGCCTTGACGCAGCATCTCTTCGAGGATCACGGTCCAGAGCCCGCTGGTCCCGTGGAGCCCGGTGGTTCCACCGGCGGGGACGTACTGGAGGAGCGAGCCGACCCGGTTGAAGCGGCCGAAGTCGGCAGATGAACCGAGAGCGCCGCCGACGAGAGCTTCGAACTCGGACGAGGTCCCTTCGAGCAGCTCGTAGACCGAGGGGTCGGCCAGGACGCGCATCGTCGCCGTGACGGCCGCCAGTGCGACCGGGTTGGCGTTGAAGGTTCCGGCGTGCACGACGCCGGTCGTCACCTGATCGATCAGGTCGGCCCGGCCGACGACGGCGCTCTGGGTGAACCCTCCGGCCATCGCCTTCCCGAAGACGGACAGGTCGGGCCGCACACCGTACCTCTCGGCCGCCCCGCCCCGTGCGATCCGGAACCCGGCGATCACCTCGTCGAAGACGAGGACGACACCGTGCCGGTCGCAGAGGGCCCGCAGCGTCGACAGGAACTGCGGTGAGGGTGCTTCGACGCCGGCATTACTCATCACCGGGTCCACCAGCACGGCCGCGATGTCGCGCTCGACGGCGTCGCTCAGCAGACGCTCGGCCAGCTGTACGTCGTTGAAGCGCGCCACGACCAGGTCGTCAAGGACGCTTGCCGACTGTCCCGGTCCGCCCGGGGTGGCGGGGCGGTCGCAGTCGTCCTCGGACATCCCGGCGTACACGGTGTCGTGCCAGCCGTGGTAGCTCTTCGCGAACTTGAGGACGCGGCGCCGCCCGGTGGCGGCCCGCGCGAGGCGCAGTGCCACCTGCACCGCCTCGGTCCCCGTGTTGCTCCACAGCAGTCGCTCGCCGTGCGGCACGGCCTCGAGAACCGCTTCCGCCGCGAGATACTCGAGCGGGTGGCCGGTGCCGACGACCTGCATCTTCGCCGCGACCTCGGACACCGCGGACACCACGCGCGGGTCGCCGTGACCGAGGACCAGCGGGCCCCAGGCCATCACGTAGTCGACGTACCGGTCGCCGTCCAAGTCCCAGACGTACGCGCCCCGGGCCTCCCGCACGAAAAGCGGATGGGGAGGCATCGCGGCGCGCAGGCCCGACCCCACACCCCCGCCGACGCTGCGGCGGGCTCGCTCGAAAGCCGAGCGTGATGATTCCAGGGCCATGAGATCGCCCCTGCCTTTCAGTACGTGATCACCGAGCGGATGCCGATGCCGCGCTTCATCTGGTCGAACGCCTCGTTGATGTCCTGGAGACCGATCACGCTCGTCACGAGGGAGTCCAGGTCGATGTGGTTGTTCATGTAGTGGTCGATCAGCATGGGGAAGTCGGTATCCGGCTTGCTGGAGCCGTAGTTCGAGCCGATGAGCGACAGTTCCTGATCGGACATGACGAAGGGGTCGATGGAGATCCTCATGCCGTCCGCCACTTGCCCGGCGACTACCGCCGTGCCGCCTCGGGCCAGGACCTCGTAGGCCGACTCGATGGTGCGGGGCAGCCCGATGGCCTCGATGGCGATCTCCACGCCGCGTCCGTCGGTGAGTTGCTGCACCCTGTCGGCGAAATTCTCGCGGGCGTTGTTGATCAGGTCGGTCGCACCGAAGACGCGTGCCTGCTCGAGCTTCTCGTCGGAGATGTCCGCGGCGATGATCCTCCGGGCGCCTGCGAGCCGGGCCCCCTGGATCGCGTTCAGCCCGACGCCTCCGCAGCCGAGGACCAGCACGGTGTCGCTCGGCCGCACGCTCGCGGTGTTGACGGCCGCGCCGACGCCGGTCGTGACGGCGCATCCGACCAATGCCGACTGCGGGAACGGGGCGTCGTCCCGGATGGCGATCGCGGCCGACTCGGGTACGAGGGTGTACTGGCCGAACGTTCCGAGGCCCGCGAAGCTGTAGACGTCGCTCTCGTCGACGGACGTGATTCGGGTACGGCCGTCGAACGAGAGGTGGTTCGCCGAGTGTTCGCTGACCATGTCACACAGGACCGGCCTGCCGCTGATGCAGTAGGAGCAGCGGCGACACGAAGGCGTCCAGGACAGCACGACGTGATCGCCCTTCTTCAGGGTCGTGACGCCGTCTCCGACGCTTTCGATGATCCCGGCCCCTTCGTGGCCGAGGATCATCGGCGAAGGGACCTCCCAGTCGCCCACGAGCACGTGCAGGTCGCTGTGGCACACTCCGCTCGCCTTGAGCCGCACCAGCACCTCGCCGGGCGGAGGCGTCGAGGGAAGATTCACTCGTTCGATGGTCAGTGGTTCGTTCGGAGTCCTGAAGACAGCGGCGTCGAATTCGATGGTCATGGTGGGTTTCCTTCTGCGCGGTGCGGCGATCACGTCCGGGCGGTGCGGATGAGCTTCTTGTTGGCGAACTCGTCGATTCCGGCCCGCCCCAGTTCGCGGCCAAAACCGGACTGCTTCACCCCGCCGAAAGGCAGTTCCGCGCCTTCGAGGCCGACGCCGTTGACGAAGACCATGCCGGCCTCGATCCTGTCGGCGACGCGCAGCGCCTGCTCGGCGTCCGTCGTGAACACGTAGGAGCCCAGCCCGTACGGGGTTCCGTTCGCCAGCTCGACGGCCTCGTCCTCGGATCCGACGCGGTAGACGGTCGCCACGGGGCCGAAGAGCTCCTCGGTGGCCGACGCCGACGTCGGCGAGACGCCCGTCAGAACGCCGGGCGGGAAGTACGCTCCTTCGCGCTGTCGTGCGGAGACGAAGGTCGCCCCGTCGGCGACAGCTCGCTCGACCTGCTCCTCGAGGTACTCGGCGGCGGCGACCGAGGAGAGCGGCGTCAGCCCGTCGGTCAGGGCGAGCACCTTCTCGGTGAACTTGTCGAGGAAGGCGTCGTAGAGGTCCTCGGCGACGATGAAGCGCTTCGCGGCGTTGCACGCCTGCCCGGTGTTCTCGAACCGCGTCTCGACCGCCGCCTGGACCGTGGCGTCGAGGTCGTCGGCCGACAGCACGATGAAGGGATCCGAGCCGCCCAGCTCGAGCACCACCTTCTTGAGGCTGTGCCCGGCCTTCTCGGCGACCTCCGCGCCGGCCCGCTCCGAACCGGTGAAGGAGACGCCCTGCACCCTGGGGTCCGCTATGGCCCGAGCGATCTGCTCGCCGGTGGCGTGGACGTTGACGTAAGCGCCCCGGGGGAAGCCTGCGTCCGTGAACAGCTGCTGGAGCGCCTCGGACGACTCCGGACACTGCGACGCGTGCTTGAGCACGATGGTGTTGCCCAGCGCGAGGTTGGGCGCGGCGAACCGGGCAACCTGGTAGTACGGGTAGTTCCAGGGCATGATCCCCAGCAGCACGCCGACCGGCTGGCGACGGATGAAGGCGGTGCCCTCTCCCTCCAGGAGCTCGATCGGTTCGTCGGTGAGGAACTTCTCCGCGTTCTCGGCGTAGTACCTGTAGATCGAGGCGCTGAACTCGACCTCCGCGACGGCCTCGTCCACCGGCTTGCCCATCTCCCGGTGGATGATCTCGGCAAGCTGCGCGCTGCGCTCGTCGTGGAGGGCGGCGACGGTGTTCAGCAGCTGGGCACGCTGTTCCACGGAAGTCCGACTCGACCACTGCGCGTAGGTTTCCGCCGCCGCGTCGACCGCCCCCTCGACGACCTCGTCCGTCGCGGTCGGGTACTCCTTGACCAGCTTTCCGCTGGCGGGGTCCACCACCGCGTACACGTGCCTCTTGGCCATGCTGACTCCTTCTTCGTTGTCGGGGTTCATGCGAGGGTTCCGGTCGTGCGGACCGGGTTCGCGTCAAGAGCCGCGTTGTGGTCGTGCAGCGCGCGGTAGGCGCGGAAGTAGACGAATCCCTGGGTGCCCCACGTCGCCAGTGCGGCGGTGTAGAAGATCGTGCGGTCCGCGTCGTCGAAGGGCAGGGGGAAGAAGTCGTAGGTCAACGCGATGGTTGTTCCTGCGGCCGTGACCAGGCCCGTCCAGATCGCGGGCCGCTTCGCGCCCGCGTTCCAGAGCCGTTTCGCGAAGTACGCGAGGAAGACCGCCGTGAGGAGGTTGGCGACCACGTAGAAGACGGCGACCCAGAACGCGGCGTGGTCGGTGTGGAGGTCCGCGCCGTGGAACTGCCGGAGGAAGAGGCCGGCCACGATCGCGACTCCGAACACGGCGACGTCGACGCCGAGGCTCGGCTTGTAGCGTTGGGTGACCTTCATCAGGCCCATGACCAGGATGAGCGTGATGCCGACTGCCCGGGAGAAGGCGTCGAGGAAGTACGCCAGGTCGTACAGGACGCTGTCGTTGTCGGCTCCGGACAGTGACCAGAGCAGGAAGTTGCTGCCCGATGTGGCGACGACCATCCACTCGAGGCCGAGGAGGTAGTTGCCGTAGCGGCGGATGAACTTCCATCCGTAGAAATAGCCGGCGAAGATCATCCACAGGTCGGCCAGCAGGAACAGCGCTTCCTTCATGCCAACGCCCCCTCTCGGACGCCGCGGGACAGGAGGGCGGCGATGCTCTCGGCAGTGCGCTGGCCGGTCAGAACCGCGCCGTTCATGGTGCCGGCCCATTCGCCGGCGGTTTCGCTGCCGGCCCAGTGGATTCGCCCGTGGGGCTCGGACAGCGCCTTGCCGAAGCTCGTGGTCGCGTAGGGGGCGACAGCGGGATTGGGGCCGCCCGGGGCGAAGGGCTCCGCTCCCCAGCAGTGGTCCACGTAGTCGATCGGAGTGCGGGCCTGCGGACCGTAGAGGTCGGCCAGCTGCTGGACGGCCCGGTCGCGCCGGGTTTCAGGGCTGAAGCCGTCGAAGACGCGCGGATCGCAGAAGGCCATCATGACGCCCGGTCCGCTGTGGGCGGGAGACACGTCGAAGGTGATGAACACGGTTCCGGTGTCGGTCACCGCCTCACCGGAGAATCCCTCGGCCCGCCAGAATGGCTTCTCGTAGGCTACGAAAGCCTTGCTCAGCACACCCATGCGCCAGGTTCGCGTGAGCCCTTCACCCTGCTCGGGCAGGGCGGGCTCGAACTCGATGGCGGCGCGGTGCGCCGGCGAGGCCGTGACGACCGCGTACCTGGCGTGGATCTCGCCGGAGTCGGTGCGAACGGTGAGACCATGGTCGTCCTGCGTGATACGGCGCACCGGTGTCTGCAGGCGTACGCGGTCGCCGAGCCGCTCCGCCACCCGATGGGCGATCTCCTGGGTGGTTTCGACGATCCGGTCCTGCTGCTGACCGCCGTCGACGTCCAGCATGTGGTCGAGTCCGCCCGCCGAGCGGATGTAGCGCAGTGCGTGCAGCAAGGAGACGTCTCCCGGAGTGCATCCCCACTGCACCTTGCTGATGACGGTCATCAGCGCGCGGGTGCTGGGCAGTGCGTTCTTCCGGTCGAGCCACTCACCGAACGAGATGGCGTCGAGCCGGTCGGCCCCGGGCGTCTCCCAGGCGGCGTTCACGTCGACGGTCGCGACCAGCTTGTTCACCGCCGTCTGCATGCGGGCCATGTCCACCAGGGCAAGGGGGGAGATCTTGGGAATGGTGCCGCTGTAGGTGCGGCGCCGACCCGCCATCCACAGCACGTTGCGGCCCTGGGCGAACTGGTCGGTCGTGGTGCACCCCACCCGGCTCGCGAGGTCTCGGACGGCGGTGTGGCGCCGCGCCACCCACGTCGCTCCAAGATCGACCTTCACGCCCGCCACCTCGCCGGAGAGCGAACGCCCTCCGACCCGGTCGCGGCCTTCCACGACCACGACGGACCGCCCGATGCTCACCAGCCGCTCGGCAGCGCTCAGACCGGCGAAGCCGGCACCGACGACCACGACGTCGACCGGCTTGCCCTTGGCGCGGGGCTCACGAGATCCGGACATGGCTTCCTCCTTCACCCACGCGGTTCGCGTGCTGCGAGATGTAGCTCGTGATGGGATCGACGAGGGTCTCGGGAATGTGATGGCCCATGCCGGGAATGACCACGTGCTGGGCCGAGCGGATCGCCTGGACGGTCGCGGCGCCGCCGCTCGGGTTGACCAGCGGGTCTCGATCGCCGTTGATGACCAAGGTCGGGGCCGTGATCTTGCTCAACTGGGCCGTCCGGTCTCCGGAGCGCTGGATGGCCTGTATCTGGCGCGCGGTGCCGGCCGCCAGGTCACCAGCGCTGCGATCGCACCCGCGCGCCGCGATGGCGGCCTCGGCCGCGTCGTCGATGGGATGTTCCGTTCCCGCGATGTGCCGGGTGAGCCGCAGGTGGGCACGGACCGCCGCGGTTCTGGTCCTCGCCGGCGGGGCGGCGAGGAGCCGGATCGTCGACAGAGCCGGCCGGCCCACCTTCTTCGCCCCGGTGGTCGAGTAGAGGGAGGTCAGTGACAGAACGCGCTCGGGCACCGTGGCCGCGATCGTTTGCGCGATCATCCCGCCCATTGACCGCCCCACCATGTGCACCCGCGAGATCCCGAGATGGTCGAGTACGCCGATGCCGTCCCGGGCCATGTCGGCCAGCGCGTACGCGTCGCCGCGCGGACGCCCCGCGATCTGACGCCAGAGACCGGGAGGGGGAGCGGCGACGAACGTCGACTGACCGGCGTCGCGGTTGTCGATCGCGACGACCCGGAAGCCGCGGGTGACGAGTGAGCCGACGAACGAGCCGGTCCAGAAGGTGAGGTCCTCGCCCAGTCCCGCGACGAGCAGCATCGCGGGGTCGGCCTTGTCGCCGTAGTCCCGGAAGCAGATCCTGATCCCGGACGGCGAGGTCGCGTACTGGTCGACGCCCTCGGCGCCGCTCGTCTCAGGCATGGGTGGCTCGCCGCCCGTCGGATGACTGCGCGGCGGCCGTTCGACGGGTGCCGAACTCGAGGTTCTCGTCGGCCACCGGACCGCGGAGCGCCCTGGCGTCCTCGGGGTAGGACATCGCCATCCGCCAGGGTTTCTCGGGGCCCTGCTTGGGCAGGAGCTTCTCGCCGCGCTTGGCGTACCCGGCCTGAAGGTCCATGACGGGCCTGCGGTTCGTTCCCGACGGCGCGACCGGAACCACCGTGTCGTATCCGCGGGAGTCCATGTGCCGGACCAGGTCGATGAAGTAGCGACACATCAGGCTCACCTTGAGCGTCCAGGACGAGGTGGTGTAGCCGATCGCCATCGCCCAGTTCGGGATCCCGCTCAGCAGCATGCCGCGGTAACAGAGCGCGTCCGCGATGTCGACCTGGCGCCCGTCCACCACGATGGGCATGCCGTCAAAGAGCCGCAGGTTGAGCCCCGTGGCGGTGATGACGACGTCGGCTTCCAGTTCCTCGCCCGACGCCAGGACGATTCCGCGCTTGCTGAAACGCGCCACGGCGTCGGTGACGACGGAGGCCCTTCCTTCCTTGATCGCGTCGAAGAAGTCCCCGTCCGGTGCCACGCACAGTCGTTGGTCCCACGGGTTGTACGGCGGGTTGAAGTGCTTGTCGACGTCGAATCCCTTGGGAAGGCGCTTGACGTTCTCGCGCCGGATGAATGCCCGCCCGGCCTTGGGGAAGGTCCGTAGGCCCTTGACGACGGCGTGTTCGGTCCAGATGTTCTTGAACCGCGTCATGGCGTACCCGCGCTCTTCTCCGAGCAGCTTCGTGAGCGCCAGGGCGACCCTGTCGACACGGGGGAGCGCCATGACGTAGGTGGGGGTGCGCTGCAGCATCGTCACGTGCCGGGCGGCGCCCGCCCCGGTGGTCATGGCCGGCACCAACGTGATCGCGGTCGCGCCGCTGCCGATGACGACGACCTTCTTGCTGCCGTAGTCGAGGTCCTCCGGCCAGTGCTGCGGATGGACGATCCGGCCCTCGAAGTCGTCCCGCCCCGGGAACTCCGGGGAGAATCCCTCGTCGTACCGGTAGTAGCCGGTGGCGGCGAAGACCCATCCCGCGTGGATCGTCTTGGTCCGGGTCGCTCCCGTGGCGGGGTCCGACGTCTGGACGGTGAGGGTCCACCGTGAGTCCGCCGTGGACCACTCCGAGCGGACGACCCGGTGGCCGAGCTTGAGGACGCGCTCCAGGCCGTTCTCCTCGACGGTCTCGTGCAGGTAGTCCTTGATGAGGGGAGCGTCGGCGATCGCGGCTTCGTGGCGCCAGGGCTTGAACGCGTATCCGAACGTGTGGAGATCGGAGTCCGAGCGGATACCGGGATAGCGGAACAGGTCCCAAGTGCCTCCGATGTCATCGCGCGCTTCCAGCACGACGAGCGACTTTTCGGGGAGCTCTCGGCTGAAATAGGTGGCCGCGCCGATCCCGGAGATCCCTGCTCCGACGATCACCACGTCGAACTCCTCGACGGCGTCCAACACCTCAGCTGTCATGGCGTTTCCTCGCTGTTCCTGTGGCGGTCGCTTCACTGTCCCCAGCCGCGACCGCGGTGAGAACGACAGTGAGCACCTGCTTCGCCCGGGCCCGGTGCAGGATGCACAGGCAGGTGAGACGCTGCGCTCATACGGTGGTGGACGTCCGGGCAGTGACCTCGGTGGAGGTCGTGTTCGGCTCTTCGAGGCGCAGGACGCCTGGCGGCGCCTCAGCAGAGGCCGGCCTCGCCGCAGCCATTGCGGTGCCGTCATCGGCGTGATAGACGTTTGCCGCGTTTAGTAGCACTAAACACCTCGTCGCGGTTGCGCCGGCATCGCTGTCGTCACGTCTTCGCCGCGCCTCGGGGACCACCTACGTATCGAGCCGAGGCGGATCGCGCTGTCACTCATGCTGTCGCGGCCGAGAGGAAGCGACGAGCAGACCAGCTCTCGCTCGGGGTCACGACTCTCAGAACTGAGCCGGAGCAGCAGAAGCCGGGTCCCTCGCCCTGTTGCTGAGGTGCCGCGCCGGTCCGCTTCGTGTGGCCGTACCACCTCACGCACTCATTCATCCACCCATGACGAGCCGGAACCGGCCCGTGAGCTGAAAGGTGGTCGACATGACCGACCTCCCCAAGACAGGGCACCCCGAAGCACTTGGCGGTGAAGCAGGATCGGGCAACCCGCTCAACCGCAGGCTCGGCGTATCGCAGGTCGTGTTCATGGTCGTCGCCGCAGCGGCACCGCTCGGACTCGTGGCCGGCGGGGTGCCGCTTGCCTTCGCCGTGAGTGGCAGTCCGGGGATGCCGCTGTACTTCGCATTGTCCACCGTGATGCTGCTGATCTTCGCCGTAGGCTTCACGCAGATGGCCGGACGGGTACGCAACGCGGGCGCCTTCTACGCCTACGTCCAGGCGGGGTTGGGCCGCATACCCGGCCTCTCGGCCGCGACCCTCGCGCTCTTCTCCTACACTCTGCTTCTCGTCGGGGTGAATGCCTATGTCGGTGTCGCGACGAGCAATGTCATCGAGCGGTACGCCGACGTCGGCTCTCCGTGGTGGATGTGGGCATTCGTCTCGCTTGGCATCATCGCCTTCCTCGGCTATCGCGACATCGAGCTGAGTGCCAAGGTGCTCGGTGCCGTGCTGGTGCTGGAAACCCTGCTGCTCCTGGTCATGGACTTCGGAATCCTGGGCCATGGTGGCGCTCACGGCCTGACGGCCGAGCCGTTGTCACCTTCCATCGTGGGGAACGGCTCCCTTGGCCTCGGCGTCATGTTCGCCATCTTCGGGTTCATCGGCTTCGAGGCGACGGCCGTGTTCCGCAACGAGACCAAGGATCCCGATGTCACGGTCCCGCGGGCGACGTACGTCGCGATCCTCATGATCGGGGTCTTCTACTCGTTCACCGTGTGGGCGATCGTGGTGGGTGTCGGCGTCGAATCGGTGACCGGCGCCGCGAAGGCCGACCCCGAGGGCCTGGTCCTCACGCTGGCGCGGAGCTACGTCGGGTCCGTCTGGGCCGACGTGATGCAGGTGCTTCTGATCACCAGTCAGTTCGCGTGCGTGCTGGCCTTCCACAACGTCGTGACGCGCTACCAGTTCGCGCTGTCCCGGTCCGGCGCCCTTCCTGAGCCGCTGGGCGTCGTTCACCCCCGGCACCGTGCGCCGTCGTCATCCTCGGTTGTCGCCTCGGCGGTCGCGTCCGTCACCACACTTGTCGTCGTCGCGCTCGATCTCGACCCGATCGGGGACCTCTACACGTGGTTCTCCGGCGCCGCCACCCTCGGCGTCGTTCTGCTGATGGCGGCCACCAGTCTCGCGGTGATCGGCTATTTCCGGCGCGCCGGCGACCAGCAGTCGGTGTGGCGCACGAGCGTGGCCCCGGCCGTGGCCTTCCTCGGTCTGGCCTGTGTGGTCTACCTGATGGTCGCCAACTTCCCGCTCCTCGTCGGCACCACCGGGGGTGCCTGGGTCATCGGTGGGTGCGTCGCCCTCTCGGCCGTGGTCGGCGCGGTGCAGGCCCTCGTCCTGCGGGCGCGCCGGCCGGCCGTCTACGAGCGGATCTAGGCGGGTCCTCGCGCGACGCGCAGCAGTGGAGGCGACAGGACCCACAGGACCTCGCTCACCGACGTACCCGGGTTGTCGAACTGGTGAAGCGTCTGACCGGAGAACGAGGTGGACACGCCGGCTGACAGCATCCGGGTCTCGCCCCCGACGATGAGACGGGTCGAGCCACTCAGCCCCATCGCGAAGATCGTGGCGTCGAGCCGATAGGAGCCACCAGTGCCTCCGCCTGGTTCGATCACGGATCGGAAGACCTGGAAGGCCGTGGTGTCGGCGGGCGTGAGCAGGTACTCGGCTACGCCTTCACCGCCCATGTCGATCAGGCTTCCGCCCTCCACGACCTGCTCGTAGGGGTACGAGAACAGCTCGCCGACCCCGATCTGCAGCACATCGCAGACGCGCAGCAACGTCGGGACGGACACGCTGGTGAGCCCACGCTCCAACTGACTCAGGAAGCCCTTGGTGACCTCTGCCCGGTGCGCGACCTCCGTCAACGACAACCCGCGGCTGAGCCTGATCTTCCTCAGCTGCGCGCCGGTGGATGCTTCGGAGGCAGCGGAGCCCTTGGCCGCTCCGCCTGCTCTCCTGCTGTCATCCATGGACATCGCCGCTCACCGCCCGTCCCGAGGCCGAGGTCGTGTGCCCGTCGGGTGACAGGCCGACCCAGACGAGCCCTCTCCGTGGCACGAGGCTAACTGGCTCTAACAAAAGCGGCTGATCATGAGTCTGTCGGCCTCTCTGCTCGTAGGTGTGGGTATGGGAAACCGTCAGTCGCGGCCGTGGATCGTGTCG
>NZ_JAGMUF010000047.1:0-59950 GCF_019049125.1 Streptomyces sp. AC602_WCS936
CCGCTGGGAACGACGCGACGACATCCACGAAGCCTTCCTCAGCCTCGCCATCTGCCTGATCACCCACCGCCACGTCCAACGCCTTTGTTAGGACCTCTAAGGCATGCGCGTCACGGGCAGCTGGTGTGCCCCTGCCCGGACAACGGCGCAGAGTCCCTTGCAGCGCCATCGACGACCTGATAGACCTGCCGTCGTTTAGTAACGCTAAACACGTCCACAGTTCTTGGAGCCCATGTGCGCGGTTGTTCTCCGGAGACCCGGCCACGCCTGTCGAGGCGGCGGATGTCGACCTCACGGATCCGCGGACGGGCGAAGTCGGGGTTCACATCACCGTGGCGGGATGTGCCAAGCGGAGCGGGTGCGTCTGAATCGGGGCACGGCCTCGATGAGCACGCGCGCAAGCATGTCATGAGCCAGGTCGATGCCGACCGCTGACGAGCGAAAGAGCGGACGATGAGCATTCAGCTTCTCCGGCCTGCCGAGTGCACGGCAGTCTCGGGCAGCCACTGCCGCACGTTGGGGGCGACCCGATGCCGGCGGCCGGCTACTCCTCTGCCGGTGACACGGCATGTCGGGGGCGTCGGCACCTCGAATTCAGGGGGACACTGAGACATGGACGAGCTGTGGCCGGCGCCCTCCCGCGAGGTCGCTGACGCGATCAGGTCACTGTGCCAGCGCCTGCTGACGGAAACGGACGCCCTGGTCGACACCTTTGCAAGGCCCTCTCTCGTGGCCCAGAACGATCCCGCCCTCCTCGCCGATGCCTCGCTGGTCGAGGAGGATTGGGAACTCAACCGCTCCGATCTCGTCCAATGGCTGACCGCGAATGTCCAGCAACCGGGGCGGCGGGTGGAGCCCTACGTCGGCCCGAGAGCCATGGCGTACATCAACGATCTCGTCTCCCGGGGCATTGCGCCCGACTTCGCCGGCGCGTGGCGTGTGGCGCTGGGGATCGGCTGGCGGCGGTGGCTGGAGGAATGCGTGGCGCGCTGCGCCGACCCCGACCTTCTCGTGGGGGTCCTGGACGTCACGGCGCAGTCGATGGTGCAGTACGCCCTCGACTCGGTCGCAGCCCTGCGCCAAGTCGGCCTGAACGCTGCGGTGGGCAACGCGGATGCCGAGGGGATCGCACTGATCCAGCTGATCGCCAGCGGGGCGCCGATGGCGGAGGATCTCGCCGAGGGGCGCCTGCGTTACCGGATGGCACGGTGGCACACGGGTCTTGTGTTGTGGATCGATGATCCTCAGCAGGTCGATGCTCTGGACGAGGCGACGCTGGCCGTGCGCTCCGCAGCCACCGGCCGAACCGCTCTGGTGGCACGCGCCAGTGCGACGTCGCGGTGGATCTGGCTCTCGGGGGCGGGTGCCGTCCCGGACCTTCACCACGTGGAGCAGGTCATGGCGACTGCTGACGGGGTCCGCGTGGCGGTGGGAAGGCCGGGGCATGGGCTCCAAGGGTTCAGGACCAGCCACCAGGACGCCCTCGCGGCACAGGCGCTGGTCATCCGGCTCGGGTCCGACCGGCGATTCACGGCGTACGCCGACGTCGAGCTGATCGACGCGCTCACGAAGGACCGTGCCGGCGCACGTCGGTTCGTCGTCAACACGTTGGGGTCGTTGGCCGAGGCTGACACGGCACTGCGGGAGGCGCTCCTCACCTACGTGCAGTGCGGATTCAACGCCACCCGGGCGGCCGCCCACCTCTACGCCCACCGAAACACCGTCGAGCGGCGCGTCTCGCGCGCCAACGAACTCTCGGCCGTCAAGGTGGAGGACAACCCGACCCATGTGGCGGCGGCGCTCCTGGTGTTGGACATCGTGCCTGACATCGTGGCGACCAATCCAAGCTGAGCTCCGGGCGCGGCGCTCGGCGATTCCAGGGCAGGACCCCGGCGTGTGCGTCGGCGTCCGCAGCATCGGTCTCAGGGCGCACCTCACGCTGGACCGCTGGCGGATACAGCTCCGGATCAGGTCGAACACGTACACCATGCCGCAGGACACAACCGAGCGGAACATAGACCGTGATCGCCGGTTGGCCAAACCGGCGATCACGGCAACCCTTGGAGTGGTTTGTCAATCTCTGGGCGTGGACGCCCCATCGACTTCTCAGTTCGGGAGAAGCGCCCGGACTGGAGGAAAGCGAGTAGTCCTGTCTTATCCGATCAAGAAGCTCGCCCCCA
Organism: Streptomyces sp. AC602_WCS936; assembly: GCF_019049125.1. Classification (NCBI taxonomy): domain Bacteria; kingdom Bacillati; phylum Actinomycetota; class Actinomycetes; order Kitasatosporales; family Streptomycetaceae; genus Streptomyces; species Streptomyces sp. AC602_WCS936. The sequence goes on from NZ_JAGMUF010000047.1 coordinate 2,181, forward strand.
ATGCCAAGGGGAAGGTTCGGTACCGGTTCGTGGTCGATGCGGGCCCCGATCCGGTCACGGGGAAGCGTAAGCAGGTGACCCGTACGTTCGGGACGCTGAGGGAGGCGAAGGCGGAGTACGCGAGCATCGTGCATCGTCGCTACGAGGCAGCGCGCGCACCGCTCAGTCAGGTCACGGTGGACGAGTGGCTCGATCAGTGGCTGTCCATGAAGGCGGAGGATCTGGAAGAGAGCACTGCCTACAGCTACACCATGACCCTGGCCCGGGTCCGCGGAAGGCTCGGGCACATCCGTCTTCCGGACCTCACCGAGGAACATGTGGCGGCATGGATGCGATGGGCGCTCCAGGACGGGCGTGGGCGGGGAGGGAGGCCGGGCACCGGCCTGGGGGCGACCTCGGTCGAGATGTCGCTGGCCCGGTTGAAAGAAGCGCTAGACCGGGCGGTGACACGGGGCCTGGTCGAGGTGAACGTCGCACGTGAGGTGACCGTTCCCCGTAAGGCACGCAAGGCAGAACGCAGGGCCAGGGCGGCAGTGCTGCCGTGGAGCGTCACGGAAGTACGCGCCTTCGTTCGTGCGATCGCAGGTGACCGTCTGCAGGCACCCTTCCTCCTGGCTCTGATGGGTCTTCGGCCGGCGGAGATCTGTGGCATGCGCTGGGCGGACGTCGACCTGGACGAAGCCACGGTGTCCATCACCAACACCCGGACGGTCATGGGGAACGACATCGTGGTGGAGAAGGACGCCAAGTCGCTTGCCGGTGAGCGGCAGCTTCCTCTGCCGGCTCCGGTTGTGGCTGCCTTGACCGCGTTCCGGGATGCTCAGGCAGACGAGAAGACGGCGGCGGGGCAGGGGTACCAAGACAGCGGCTACGTTCTCGTGGACGCTGGGGGCAGGGCGCTCAACGGACGTCAGCTGCGTGAGCGGGCCTACAAGGTCATGGACCGCAGCGGGCTGCGTCGGGTCCGTCTGTACGACGCCCGTGCGAGCTGCCTGACGTACCTGGCGAACCACGGGGTCCCGGACCATCTCCTCGCCCGGTGGGCCGGCCACGCCGACGCCCGGACCACGAAGCGCTGGTACGTGAAGCCGGATGTGGAGGACCTGCGGCCGGCGGCGGACACGTGGGGAGGTCTGGCGAGTGGCTCCGCCCCCGTTCACGAAGAGAATGTGAGATGTGGGAGCGTGAACGGGTGAGTGAGAAGAACGTCGACAGCATGCAATACCGCTTTGACGGGCCGGAACAGGCCCCGGTACTGGTCATGGGGCCGTCCCTCGGTGCTACATGGCACATGTGGGACCGGCAGGTGCCCGAGCTGGCGCAGCAGTGGCGGGTCTTCCGTTTCGACCTGCCCGGGCACGGCGGCGCCCCCGCTCACCCGGCGGGTTCCGTCGCCGACCTCACCTCGCGCCTGCTGGCCACCCTCGACGGGCTCGGCGTGCAGCGCTTCGGGTACGCGGGCTGCGCGTTCGGCGGCGCCGTCGGTATCGAGCTGGCCCTGCGCCACCCCGAGCGCCTCGCCTCCCTCGCGCTGATCGCCGCCTCGCCCCGCTTCGGCACCGCCGACGAGTTCCGCCAGCGCGGCGTGATCGTCCGTACGAACGGGCTCGACCCCATCGCCCGCAGCTCGCCGGAGAGGTGGTTCACCGGAGGCTTCGCCGCCGCCCAGCCCGCGATCACCGAGTGGGCCGTGCAGATGGTGCGGACCACCGACCCCGGCTGCTACATCGCCGCCTGCGAGGCGCTCGCCGCCTTCGACGTGCGCGGCGAGCTCGGGCAGGTCGGTGTGCCCGCCCTGGTCCTCGTCGGCTCCGACGACCAGGTCACCGGCCCCGCCGAGGCCCGGACGCTGGTCGCCGGCATCCCGGACGCCCGCCTCGCCGTCGTCCCGGGCGCCTCCCACCTGGTCCCGGTCGAGCAGCCCGGAGCCGTCACCGACCTGCTGGTGCGGCACTTCTCCACGGCCTGGCAGAGCGCCCACGACGCCTCCACCGGCCAGGTCGCCGTCCCGGCCGCCCACCCGGCCGTTCCCGCCGCCCCCGTGGCCGTGCCGCCCGCCCCCGTGGCCTCCGCCGCCCCCGTCCAGCCGGCCATGGCGCCGCCCCCGCCGCAGGCCGCGCCCATCGCCGAGATCGCCCCGGCCCCCGCGGTACCGGCGCAGGGTCGGCCCGATCCGTACGACGCCGGACTCAAGGTGCGCCGCGAAGTGCTCGGCGACGCGCACGTCGACCAGGCCCTGGCGGAGGCGGACGAGTTCTCGGGAGACTTCCAGGAGTTCCTCACCCGGTACGCCTGGGGCGAGGTCTGGGACCGTCCGGGCCTGGACCGGCGCACCCGCAGCTGCGTCACCCTCACCGCCCTGATCGCCGGCGGTCACCTCGAGGAATTGCCGCACCACATCCGGGCCGCCCTGCGCAACGGCCTCACTCCGGCCGAGATCAAGGAAGTCCTGCTCCAGGCGGCCGTCTACTGTGGCGTACCGGCCGCGAACGGCGCCTTCCGGGTGGCGCAGCAGGTCATCCGGGAGGAGACCACGCCGCCCGAGTGAGTCCCGGCGAGCCGGGGGACGGCGTGCGGCGGCAGGATGGAGTCATGAAGCTCACCAAGAAGTCGCACGCCTGCGTCCGCCTCGAGAAGGACGGGCAGACGCTCGTCCTGGACCCCGGTGGATTCAGCGAGGAGGACGCGGCCCTCGGCGCGGACGCGATCCTCGTCACCCACGAGCACCCCGACCACTTCGACGAGCTGCGGCTGCGCGCCGCGATGGAGAACAACCCGGCAGCCGGGATCTGGACGCTGAAGTCGGTCGCCGAGAAGATCTCCGCGGCCTTCCCCGGCCGCGTGCACACCGTCGGCCACGGCGACACCTTCACCGCCGCCGGCTTCGACGTGCGGGTGCACGGCGAACTGCACGCGGTGATCCACCCGGACATCCCGCGCGTCACCAACATCGGGTTCCTCGTCGACGGCGGCAAGGTCTTCCACCCCGGCGACGCCCTCACCGTCCCCGACCACCCGGTCGAGACGCTGATGCTCCCCGTCATGGCGCCGTGGAACAAGATCTCCGAAGTCATCGACTACGTCCGCGAGGTGAAGCCGCAGCGCGCCTACGACATCCACGACGCGCTCCTCACCGACCTGGCCCGCCCGGTCTACGACCGCCAGATCGGCGAGCTGGGCGGGGCCGAGCACCTGCGGCTGACCCCGGGGGACTCCGCGCGGGTCTGAGGCGCGCGGGTGAGAACCGCGGGTGTGAGAACACCGACGTCCGGGCCGGCCCGGGACCGGGGCCGCGTTGTCAGTCCCGCCCGGTAGGTTGTGGGACATGCGCATCGCGACCTGGAACGTGAACTCGATCACCGCCCGCCTCCCGAGGCTGCTCGCCTGGCTGGAGAGCAGCGGCACCGACGTGCTGTGCCTCCAGGAGGCCAAGGTCGCCGAGGAGCAGTTCCCCTTCGACGAGCTGCGCGAGAAGGGCTACGAGGCGGCCGTCCACGCCACCGGCCGGTGGAACGGGGTGGCGGTGCTCTCCCGCGTCGGCCTCGAGGACGTCGTCAAGGGCCTGCCCGGCGACCCCGGCTACGAAGGCGTCCAGGAGCCCCGCGCGATCTCCGCCACCTGCGGCCCGGTCCGCGTCTGGTCGGTGTACGTGCCCAACGGCCGCGAGGTGGAGCACGCGCACTACGCCTACAAGCTCCAGTGGTTCGAGGCGCTGCGCGCCGCCGTCGAGGGCGACGCGGCCGGCGGCCGCCCGTTCGCGGTGATGGGGGACTACAACGTCGCGCCGACGGACGACGACGTCCACGACCGCGCCGCCTTCGAGGGCTCCACCCATGTCACCCCCGCCGAGCGCGCCGCCCTCGCCTCGTTGCGCGGTGCCGGCCTGTCCGACGTGGTGCCGCGCCCGCTGAAGTACGACCACCCCTTCACCTACTGGGACTACCGCCAGCTCTGCTTCCCCAAGAACCGCGGCATGCGCATCGACCTGGTCTACGGCAACGAGCCCTTCGCCAAGGCCGTCACCGACTCCTACGTCGACCGCGAGGAGCGCAAGGGCAAGGGCGCCTCGGACCACGCACCGGTCGTGGTGGACCTGGAGGTGTAGCCACCCGCCCTGCCCGCCGCCCGGCGTTTCCGCGCGCCCTGTGGTGCGCACCGGGGCACGAATGACAATCTGGAGGTATGAACATCCCCTTCCTCGGCAGACGGCGCGAAGATCCACGGGCTCACGACGCCGAGGGAATCGGCGACCTGCTCGCCGACTGCGACCTGCTGCGCTCGCAGGCGCTGCGGGAGGGTGTCCGACTCGACGACTCCGAGCTTTCCTTGGAGCGTCTCGACCAGATGCTGCCCCGGTGGCGCGGCGACGCCGAGATCCTGGACTGGCTCGGCAACGACGCCGGTCTGTACCTCGGCACCGTGATCGTGCGCACCGTGCCGGGCGCCGCCTGGTCCATCCGGTCCGACGGGCAGCCCGTCGTCCGGCTGGCCTCCGGCCGGGAGTTCGACGTGGTGGCCTCCGGCCACGCCTGGGCGGCGGACGGCGCTCCCGAACTCTCGCAGCTGTACGGCGAAGTCGCGGAAGCGTGAACTGCCGTAAATAGGGCTATTGCCCGGAAGGTGCGTGTCGTCAGCAAAGGTGCCTTTCGTCCCGGTACGTTGCGGTCGTCGGGTCACACACGAACGCACAGGGGCACTCACAAGGTGCAGCCGGAGATCACTGCTCGCGCGCAACGGACACCACGACGGCGTGTCCGCGGCCGAGGAGAAGGTCAGCTGCACACCGGGTTCAGGAAGCCCGGTGGGAGTTGCGGGTCGCCTGCGTCTGTGCCGGCGCCGGCAGGGGGCTCGTCGCCGCCCGGGTCACGTCTCCGACGAGTTCGACGACGTCCGGGCCGTACGCCTGAGAGTTGACCACCTTCAGCAGCAGCACGAAGGAGTTGGTGCCGTGCTTGCGCGCCAGCTTCTCGTGGTGACGGGCGAGATAGCGGGTGGCGGCCTGGTTGGTGATGGCGCGCTGCCCGCAGAACAGGAACGCGGGCCGCGCCTCGCGCCGGTCCCCGGCCGTCAGCCGGGCCAGCAGGACGTACTCGGTGATGCCCGCGTCCATGCGGTAGCGCTCGGCGCCGATCTGGAAGGCGCCGCGGTCCGGACCGGGTTCGGGATCGACGTTGACCCGCACACCGGGCAGCATGGCCGCCATGTGGGCCACCATCCGGCGGTTCGACCCGGGCCCGCCCACGCAGAACTCCGTCCGCTCGCCGAAGCCCTGGTGGACCATGTCCTGGGTCACCACCTGCAGATGCGCGCCGCAGTCCTTGATCAGGGCGGCCAGCTCCAGCAGCGCGAAGACGTCGAAGCGGTGGACCGCCGGTTCGGAGGCGGCCGGGTCCCGGTTGACGACGAGCAGCGACTCGGAGCTGTCCGGCAGCCCGAAGAACGCCTGCTTGCGGCGGAGTCTGCGCTTCCACAGGTAGGTGCGGGCCAGCCAGCCCAGCGCGGCACTGGTGCCCGCCGCGACCACGCCCAGGACGATGTTGCGTACGTCGTCAGTCATGGGCGCGCATGCTAGCGGGCGTCGGCGTACCGGTGTTCGACGGGTCGTGTCGGGACCGTGTCGTACGCGTTCTCCACGCATTCCTGACGCGACCATGACGATCAACTAAGCTGCCCGAACGGCCCTTCCCTGGAGGTGCGGATGCGTCGCCCTGTCGCACGGAATCTGACGGTCCTGGCGGTCTCGGCCGCCGTGGTGTCGGTGGGGGCGGCGGCGCCACCCGCCGCGCAGAGCAGACCCGCCGTGCCCAAGTCCCCGGTCGCCGTCGGGTACGGCGGCGCGGTCGCCAGCGTCGACCCGGACGCGTCCGCCGCCGGCATCGAGGTGCTGCGCAAGGGCGGCAACGCCGTCGACGCGGCCGTGGCCACCGCGGCCGCCCTCGGCGTCACCGAGCCCTACTCCGCCGGCATCGGCGGGGGCGGCTACTTCGTCTACTACGACGCCAAGTCCCGTACCGTACGCACGATCGACGGCCGCGAGACCGCGCCGCTGAGCGCCGGCGAGGACCTCTTCACGGAGAACGGCGAGCCCATCCCCTTCGCCGACGCCGCCAGCAGCGGCCTCGCCGTCGGCACCCCGGGCACGCCCGCCACTTGGCAGACCGCCCTGGACAAGTGGGGCAGCCGGAAGCTGTCCTCGGTGCTCAGGCCCGCCGAGCGCCTGGCCCGGCACGGCTTCACCGTCGACGAGACCTTCCGCTCCCAGACCGCCGCCAACGAGCAGCGGTTCCGCTACTTCCCGGACACCGCCGAGCTTTTCCTCCCCGGCGGCGAACTCCCCGTAGTCGGCTCCACGTTCAAGAACCCGGACCTCGCGCGCACCTACCGGGAACTCGGCCGCGAAGGCGTCGACGCGATCTACCACGGCGAACTCGGCGAGGACATCGTCGAGACCGTCAACGAGCCGCCCGTCGACCCGGAATCCGGCTGGAACGCCCGCCCCGGCGACCTCACCGCCAAGGACCTCGCGGCCTACGAGACCAAGCTCCAGGCGCCCACGCGCACCTCGTACCGCGGCCTGAACGTCTACTCCATCGCACCGTCCTCCTCCGGCGGCACCACGGTCGGCGAGGCCCTCAACATCCTGGAGCGCACCGACCTTTCCAAGGCGAGCAAGGCCCGCTACCTGCACCGCTTCATCGAGGCCAGCCGCATCGCCTTCGCCGACCGCGGCCGCTGGGTCGGCGACCCGGCCTTCGAGGACGTACCGGCGAAGGAGCTGCTGTCGCAGCGGTACGCCGACTCCCGCGCGTGCCTGATCAAGGACGACGCGGTCCTCACCAGCCCCCTCGCACCCGGCGACCCCCGCGACCCCGCCCCCTGCGCGGACGGCGGCACGGCGGCGCCGACGACGTACGAGGGCGAGAGCACCACGCACCTGACCGTGGCCGACAAGTGGGGCAACGTCGTCGCCTACACGCTCACCATCGAGCAGACCGGCGGCAGCGGCATCACCGTGCCAGGCCGCGGCTTCCTGCTCAACAACGAGCTGACCGACTTCTCCTTCGCCCCCGCCAACCCGGCCGTCCACGACCCGAACCTGCCCGGCCCCGGCAAGCGCCCGCGCTCCTCCATCGCGCCGACGATCGTGCTGGACCAGCACCACAAGCCGGTCGTGGCCGTCGGTTCGCCCGGCGGCGCCACCATCATCACCACCGTGCTCCAGACCCTCACCGGCGTCATCGACCGCGGCCTCCCGCTCGTCGACGCGATCGCCGCCCCGCGCGCCAGCCAGCGCAACGCCGCGCAGACGGACCTCGAACCCGGGCTCTACGACAGCGGCCTGCGCGAGGAACTGGAGGCCATCGGGCACTCCTTCAAACGCAACCCCGAGATCGGCGCGGCGACCGGAGTGCAGCGGCTGCCGAACGGCAAGTGGCTGGCCGCCGCCGAGAAGGAACGACGCGGCGGCGGCTCGGCGATGGTGGTGTGGCCCACGGGGCAGCGGTAGCGGGTCTCACAGCTCGGGGACGGGCTGCTGCGGCGTCCGGAACGCCAGCCGCCCGTCCTCGACGTCGACCGTCACCCGGCCGCCCTCCGCGATGCGGCCGTCGAGGAGCAGCCGGGACAGCTCGTTGTCGACCTCGCGCTGGATGGTGCGGCGCAGCGGACGGGCGCCGTACTCGGGCTGGTAGCCGCGCTCGGCGATCCAGTCCACGGCCGCGTCCGTGAAGTCGGCCGTGACGCCCTGCGCGTGCACCATGCGCCGGGTCTCTTCCAGCAGCAGGCTGGTGATCTGCCGCAGCTGTTCGCCGCTGAGCTGGCGGAAGACGACGATCTCGTCGATGCGGTTGAGGAACTCGGGGCGGAAGTGCTCACGCAGCGGGCGCAGCACCTGCTCGCGCCTGGCCTCCTCGTCCGCCTCCGAGCCGCCGGAGCCGAAGCCGATGCCCGCTCCGCGCCGGGTGATCACGTCGGAGCCCAGGTTGCTGGTCATCACGACGACCGTGTTGCTGAAGTCCACCGTGCGGCCCTGCGAGTCGGTCAGCCGCCCGTCGTCCAGCACCTGGAGCAGGATGTTGAAGACGTCCGGGTGCGCCTTCTCCACCTCGTCCAGCAGGAGCAGCGAGTACGGGTGCCGGCGCACCACCTCGGTGAGCTGGCCGGCCTCCTCGTGCCCGACGTAGCCGGGCGGGGCGCCGACCAGACGGCTGACCGTGTGCCGCTCCTGGTACTCGCTCATATCGAGCCGCACCATCCGGTCCTCGCTCCCGAACAGCGCCTCCGCGAGCGCCCGCGCCAGTTCGGTCTTGCCGACGCCGGTCGGGCCGAGGAAGAGGAAGCTGCCGATGGGCCGGTCGGCGCTGGAGAGGCCGGCGCGGGAGCGGAGCACGGCGTCGGAGACGACCCGTACGGCCTCGTCCTGGCCGACCACCCGCTCGTGCAGGTGGGACTCCAGGCCCAGCAGCCGGTCCTTCTCCTCCTGGGTGAGGCTGGCGACCGGGATGCCGGTCTGCCGGGACACCACCTCGGCGATGGACTCGGTGCCGACCACGAGGTTCAGGCCCTCGTCGGCCTCGCCGCCGCCGTCGGCCTCGGTGATCCGCTGCTTCAGCTCGACGATCCGGTCGCGCAGCTGCGTGGCCTGCTCGTACTGCTCGTCCGCGACCGCCTGGTCCTTGTCCCGGACCAGCTGGTCGACCTCGCGCTCCATGGCCCGTACGTCCGTGCCCTTGGTGCGCGCCCGCAGCCGCACCCGGGCGCCGGCCTGGTCGATCAGGTCGATGGCCTTGTCCGGCAGCCGGCGGTCGGTGAGGTAGCGGTCGGACATCTCCACGGCCGCCACCAGCGCCTCGTCGGTGTAGCGGACCTGGTGGTGGGCCTCGTAGCGGTCGCGCAGGCCGCGCAGGATCTCGATCGCGTCCGCGGTGGTGGGCTCCGGGACCAGGATCGGCTGGAAGCGGCGGGCGAGCGCCGCGTCCTTCTCGATCCGGCGGTACTCCTCCAGCGTGGTGGCGCCCACGATGTGCAGTTCGCCGCGGGCCAGGGCCGGCTTGAGGATGTTGCCGGCGTCCATCGAGCCGCTCTCGCCGCCACCGCCCGCGCCGACGACGGTGTGCAGCTCGTCGATGAAGATGATCAGCTGGTCGGAGTGGGCGCGGATCTCGCCCACGATGTTGTTCATCCGCTCCTCGAAGTCACCCCGGTAGCGGGTGCCCGCGACCACGCCGGTCAGGTCGAGCGCGACCACCCGGCGCCCGATCAGTACGTCGGGCACGTCGCCGTCGGTGATGCGCTGGGCCAGCCCTTCCACGACGGCGGTCTTGCCGACGCCCGCGTCACCGATCAGCACCGGGTTGTTCTTGCCGCGCCGGGAGAGCACCTCGACGGTCTGCTCGATCTCGTCCTCGCGCCCGATCACCGGGTCGATCCGGCCCTGCTGGGCCAGCTCGGTGAGGTCGCGGCCGTACTTGTCGAGGGTCGGCGTGTTGGTGGCCTGCGGTCCCTCGGTGCGGCCCTTCGCCGCGTCCGGCGTCTCCGTCGGCAGACCCGACGACGGTGCGAACCGGGCCGCGTTCAGGATGTGCCCGGCGGCCGAGTCAGGGTTGGCGGCCAGGGCGCTGAGCACGTGCTCCGGGCCGATGTAGCCGGTGCCGGTCGACCGGGCCAGTTCGTGCGCGTCCAGCAGGGCGCGCTTGACGGCCGGGGTCAGGGACAGCGAGGTGGGCGGCGGCACCTCGCCCGGCGGGTGCTGCACCGGGCCGCTGCGCTCGTCGATCTGCGACGCCAGCGAGTCCGGGTCGGCGCCGGCGCGGCTGAGCAGGCCCCGGGTCGGTTCGGTGGAGAGCGCCGCCCGCAGCAGGTGCTCGGTGTCCAGGTCCCGGCTGCCGTGCTCGGCGGCGTACTGCGCGGCCCCGCGCACCAGCTCCCGGGCGGGCTGGCTGAGCAGCCGGCCGATGTCGATCTGCCTCGGCCTGGGCCCGCCGAAGAAGCGTGCCAGGAATTCCGCGAACGGGTCGCCCTCCGGGCCCATGTAGCCGCTGGTCATCGTGTACGGACCTCCGCTGCATCGCTGTCGACGTGCCGGAGCCGGGTAACCCGGTCGGGGCGCGGTCATGCCCAACATGACACGTTCTGTTCCGCCGGGCATGTCCGGCAACCCGGGCGGGCGGAGGGCCTCACGGCCGGGCACGTGACGTGCTGTGCGGACGCTGCGGACGCCCGGTGCGGGGGCTGCGGACGCCCTGGTGCCGGGTGGCGGGGCTGGTCCGGCCCTGGATCGTGGGGCCCATCTCGCGTCGGGGTCGCGTGCTGTCTTGTGCCGGGTGACGGGGTTCGTGTCGTTCCGGGCCGCGGGGCTGTCCCGTGCCGGGCTGCGTGGTTGTTCGGCGCCGGGTGGCGGGGGACGTCTCGTTCCCGGCACGTGGTTGCCCCGTGCCGGGCTGTGTGGCTGTTCGGCGCCGGGTGGCGGGGTTCGTCTCGTGTCGGCTCGCGTGGTTGTCCCGCGTCGGGCTGCGTGGTTATCCCGCGCCGAGCTGCGTGGCTGTCCCGTGCCGGGTGGCGGGGCTCGTCTCGTCCCGGGCCGCCTCGTTGTCCCGCGCCGGGCTGCCTGGTTGTCTCGCGCCAGGCCGCGCGGCTGTCCCGTGCCGGGGCACGAGGCCGTCTCGCGCCGGGGGCTTTCGGCTGTCCCCCATCGGGTCACGGAGCCGCTTCCGTCCCGGCCGTGGTGCCGCGTTCCGCGCCGGCCGGCATCGGACTGAGGCGCGCATCGGGCGCCCGGTGCTACGTCCCGTACCGGCCACGGGGCTGCGTCCCGTACCGGCCACGGGGCTGCGTCCCGTACCGGCCACGGGGCTGCGTCCCGTACCGGCCACGGTGCTGCGTCTCCTGGCGGCCCCGGTGCCGCGTCCCGTCGGGTCACGGAGCCACGGGGCCGCTGTCCGCCCCCCACGCCCTCGTGAACGTTCCGCGGCGCCCGGGTCACGGCATCCTCAGAGGCCTTCCCGTGACGTCAGGACGCGGGGGCCGGCGTCCGTGATCGCCACCGTGTGTTCCACGTGGGCCGCACGCGAGCCGTCGTTGGTGCGCAGGGTCCAGCCGTCCGGGGCCGGGTGGTAGTCGTCCCGTCCGCTGCTGATCAGCATCGGCTCGATGGCGATGACCATGCCGTGCCGCAGGGGGAGCCCGCGCCCCGGCCGGCCCTCGTTGGGCACCCCCGGGTCCTCGTGCATGTGCCGGCCGATGCCGTGGCCGCCGAAGTCCTCCATGATGCCGTAGCCCGCCGACCGGCACACCGTGCCGATGGCGTGCGCGATGTCGCCGACGCGGTTGCCGACGACGGCCGCCCCGACGCCCGCCGCGAGGGCGCGCTCGGCGGTCTCGATCAGCGTCACGTCCGCCGCGCGCGGGGCGCCCACGATGAAGCTGACCGCCGAGTCACCGGCCCAGCCGTCCAGCGTCGCCCCGCAGTCGATCGAGACCAGGTCGCCGTCGCGCAGCCGGTAGCCGTCCGGGATGCCGTGCACGATCGCGTCGTTCACCGACGCGCAGATGACACCGGGGAAGGGCGTCGGCGCGAAGGAGGGACGGTAGCCGAGGAACGGCGACCCGGCGCCCGCCTCCCGCAGCACCTCGCGCGCCACCGCGTCCAGCTCCAGCAGGGACACGCCCACGTCCGCGCACCGCCGTACGGCGGTCAGGGCGCGCGCGACGACCTGGCCCGCCGCGTGCATGGCGTCGATCGATGTGTCTGTCTTCAGTTCCACCATACCAATTACTATACCGGTATTTGAATTGGGGCGGTCACGCGGGACCGGTATTAGAATGACGGCATGGTGCGCACCCCCCTGACCCCCGAAGAGCGCGAGCGCGGCGAACAGCTCGGCCGCCTGCTCCGCGCTGCCCGCGGCGAACGGAGCATGACGGAGGTCGCCGCCGTGGCCGGCGTCTCCGCCGAGACCCTGCGCAAGATCGAGACCGGCCGGGCGCCCACCCCGGCGTTCTTCACCGTGGCCGCGCTGGCCGCCGCGCTGGGGCTGTCCATGGACGACCTGGTCGGGAGGTGCGAGCCCGCGGCGGCGGCCTGAGACACCCGCACTCACCCACAGGAGTGCGAAACGCGATCGACACCGCGCCTTGACGACGATGGTCTTGGCAAGCCCCTCCGGCCAGGCATACGTTCGTCCCTCTACGGCCGCTCTACGGGCGTAGAGGCTCTGACGTCGTGACGTCGTGTCGAAGGAGCAGCTCATGGCCAACGTCGTACGCGCCGCTCTGGTCCAGGCCACCTGGACCGGCGACACCGAGTCCATGGTGGCGAAACACGAGGAGCACGCCCGCGAGGCCGCCCGGCGGGGCGCCCGGGTCATCGGCTTCCAGGAAGTCTTCAACGCCCCCTACTTCTGCCAGGTCCAGGACCCCGAGCACTACCGCTGGGCCGAGCCCGTGCCCGACGGTCCGACCACCCGCCGCATGCAGGCCCTCGCCCGCGAGACCGGCATGGTGATCGTCGTCCCCGTCTTCGAGGTCGAGCAGTCCGGCTTCTACTACAACACCGCGGCCGTGATCGACGCCGACGGCACCGTCCTCGGCACGTACCGCAAGCATCACATCCCGCAGGTCAAGGGCTTCTGGGAGAAGTTCTACTTCCGACCCGGCAACCTCGGCTGGCCCGTCTTCGACACCGCCGTCGGCAAGGTCGGCGTCTACATCTGCTACGACCGGCACTTCCCGGAGGGCTGGCGCCAACTCGGCCTCGGCGGCGCCCAGCTCGTCTACAACCCCTCCGCCACCCACCGCGGCCTCTCCGCCCACCTGTGGCGTCTGGAGCAGCCCGCGGCGGCCGTCGCCAACGAGTACTTCGTCGCCGCGATCAACCGGGTCGGGCAGGAGGAGTACGGCGACAACGACTTCTACGGCACGTCGTACTTCGTCGACCCGCGCGGCCAGTTCGTCGGCGACGTCGCCAGCGACACCAAGGAGGAACTCGTCGTCCGCGACCTGGACTTCGACCTCATCGAGCAGGTGCGGCAGCAGTGGGCCTTCTACCGCGACCGCCGCCCCGACGCCTACGAAGGGCTGGTGCAGCCGTGACCAAGGACCTCTACGCCCGGCACCGCTCCGTCCTGCCCGACTGGCTCGCCCTCTACTACGAGGACCCGCTGGAGATCACCCACGGCGAGGGCCGGCACGTCTGGGACTCCGCAGGCAACAAGTACCTCGACTTCTTCGGCGGCATCCTCACCACCATGACCGCGCACGCCCTGCCCGAGGTGACCAAGGCGGTCGGCGAGCAGGCCGGGCGGATCATCCACTCCTCGACCCTGTACCTCAACCGGCCCATGGTCGAACTCGCCGAGCGGATCGCCCACGTCTCCGGCATCCCCGACGCCCGCGTCTTCTTCACCACCTCCGGCACCGAGGCCAACGACACCGCCCTGCTGCTCGCCACCGCCCACCGGCGCAGCAACACGATCCTGGCGATGCGCAACAGCTACCACGGCCGCAGCTTCAGCTCCGTCGGCATCACCGGCAACCGAGGCTGGTCCCCGACCTCGCTCTCCCCGCTCCAGACGCTCTACGTCCACGGCGGCGTCCGCACCCGCGGCCCCTACGCGCACCTCGACGACCGCGACTTCATCGACGCCTGTGTCGCCGACCTCAAGGACATCCTCGGTCACACCCGCCCGCCCGCCGCGCTGATCGCCGAACCCGTCCAGGGCGTCGGCGGCTTCACCTCCCCGCCGGACGGCCTGTACGCCGCCTTCCGCGAGGTGCTGCACGAGCGGGGCATCCTGTGGATCGCCGACGAGGTGCAGACCGGCTGGGGCCGAACCGGCGAGCACTTCTGGGGCTGGCAGGCCCACGCACGCAGCGGCCCGCCGGACATCGTGACCTTCGCCAAGGGCATCGGCAACGGCATGTCCGTCGGCGGCGTCATCGCCCGCGCCGAGATCATGAACTGCCTCGACGCCAACAGCATCTCCACCTTCGGCGGCACCCAGGTCACCATGGCCGCGGGCCTCGCCAACCTCTCCTACCTGCTGGAGCACGACCTCCAGGGCAACGCACGGCGCGTCGGCGGACTGCTCATCGAACGGCTGCGGGCCGTCGCCGCCCAGGTGCCGCACGTACGGGAGGTGCGCGGACGCGGGCTGATGATCGGCGTCGAGCTGACCCGGCCCGGCACCGGCGAGGCCGCCCCCGAGGCGGCGTCCGCGGTCCTGGAGGAGGCCCGCGCGGGCGGGCTGCTCGTCGGCAAGGGCGGCGGCCACAGCACCAGCGTCCTGCGCGTCGCCCCGCCGCTGTCCCTCACCGTCGCGGAGGCCGAGGAGGGCGCCGCGATCCTGGAGCGCGCTCTGCGGAGCATCTGACAGCAGCGTCCCGAGCGGAGGAAACGCCGCCATGACCTCCACCGTGGAGACCTCCGGGCAGCAGCCCTGGGAACCCGCTCTGACGGTCCGCCAGGTCCTCGGGCTGGAGCGGGTGCTCGCCGGGCAGCCCGAGGTGGTGGCCGGCGCCCACCGGCTCGACCGGCCCGTGCGATGGGTGCACGTCGCCGAGGCGGCCGACGTCGGCGTGATGCTCAGCGGCGGCGAGATGGTCCTCACCACCGGGGTGCTGCTCGCCGGTGACGAGGACAAGCAGGGCGAGTACGTCCGCTCCCTGCACCGCGCCGAGGCCTCGGCCGTCGTGCTGGGCCTCGGCCGGGCCTTCCCCGCCCCGCCCGACGGGATGCGCGCGGCGGCCGAGCGGTGCGGACTGCCCATGGTCGTCCTGCACCGGCCCTTCCCCTTCGCCGAACTCACCGAGGAGGTCCAGTCCCGGCTGCTGCGGCGCAAGTTCGCCGCCGTCAGCCTCTCCGAGGCCGTACGCACCGAACTGACCGGCCTGATCACCGCCGGCGCCCCCGTGCAGCGCCTGCTCGACGAGGTCGCCCGGCACGGCGGCTGCCCCGTCGTCGTCACCAACCTCGCCCACCGCGTCCTCGCCACGGCGGGGGAGCGGGCGGCCGTCGACGACGTGCTGCGGGACTGGGAGCGCATCGCCCGCCAGGCGGGTGCCGGGTCGGCCGACGGCTGGATCCGCGCCGACTTGAGCTGCCGCGGGGAACGCTGGGGCCGGCTGGTGCTGTGCGGCTACCGGGGCGAGAGGGCCGCCGGGCGCCTGCTCGCCGACCGGGCCGCCGAGGCCCTGGTCCTGCACCGCATGCTCGCCGGTGACGGGACTCACGCCCAGAACTCCGGCGGCTCCTGGGACTCCTGGGCGGAGCAGTCCGCGCGGAGCCTGCTCACCGACCTGGACACCGGCGCCGTACCGGCACGGCAACTGCTGCCCCGGGCGCGGGCCGCCGGGCTGCCGGTCAACCGGCGGATCTTCGTCCCGCTGGTCGTGCGCGGCGGCCGCGACGGCCACGGTGGTGAACCGGCCCGCCTGGACCGCGTACTGCGGCTGCTCGGCCTGCCGGGGATCGCCGCCGGGCTCGACGACGACCGCGTCGCCGTCCTGCTCAGTCTCGCCCCCGACCAGGACGCCAGGGCACTCACCGCCCACCTCGCCGCCCGGCTGCGCTCCGAGCCGGAGTCCTCCCGCGCCGTGGTCGCGGCGGCCGACGCCCGTAGCTGGGACGACGTCCCCGCCGGTCTGCGCGAGGCCCGGCACGTCGCCGACGCCGTCGCCGACTCGGCGCCCGGCCTCGACCCGCCGCCCGTCGTACGGCTGCGCGACATCCACCTGCGCGGACTGGTACGGCTGCTGCGCGACGACCCGCACGTGCAGTCCTTCGCCGAACGCGAGCTGGACGGGCTGCTCGCCGGCCCCGACGAGGACCTGCTCGCCGTCCTGCGCACCTACCTCGCCACCGGCCGCAACAAGTCCCGCACCGCCCAGCTCCACCACGTCTCCCGCCCCGCCCTCTACCGCCGCCTGGAAGCGATACAGAGCCGGCTCGGCGTCGACCTCGACGACTTCGAGCAGGCCGCCTCCGTACACATCGCGCTCCTCGCCCACGACGCCCAACAGGGGTGACACCGTGCAATGCCCGACCCCGACAGACGTGACACCGTGCCACTCAATCCGGCCGCCCGCCGCCCCTAATCTCGCCGTACACCGAGCGCCACACCGAGCGAGTGGAGGCCGAAGATGAGCCGAGTGATCCGTGCCGCGCTCTTCCAGACCGCCTGGACGGGCGACAAGGAATCCATGATCCAGGTCCACGAGCAGGCGGTGCGCGACGCCGCCGCCCAGGGCGCACAGGTCCTGTGCTTCCAGGAGCTGTTCTACGGACCGTACTTCTGCCAGGTCCAGGACCCCGAGTTCTACGCCTACGCCGAACGCGTCCCCGACGGCCCCGTGGTCGAACGCTTCCAGCGGCTCGCCCGCGAGCACGGCATCGTCCTGGTCCTTCCGATGTACGAGGAGGAGCAGCCCGGCGTCCTCTACAACACCGCCGCCGTCATCGACGCCGACGGCTCCTACCTCGGCAAGTACCGCAAGACGCACATCCCGCAGGTGCGCGGCTTCTGGGAGAAGTTCTACTTCCGCCCCGGCAACTCCGGCTGGCCGGTCTTCGACACCGCCGTCGGCAAGGTCGGCGTCTACATCTGCTACGACCGGCACTTCCCGGAGGGCTGGCGGGCACTGGGACTGGAAGGCGCCGAGATCGTCTTCAACCCGTCGGCCACCTCACGCGGCCTGTCCGGCTACCTGTGGCAGCTGGAGCAGCCGGCGGCGGCCGTCGCCAACGAGTACTTCGTCGGCGCCATCAACCGCGTCGGCGTCGAGGAGTACGGCGACAACGACTTCTACGGCACCTCGTACTTCGTCGACCCCGAGGCACAGTTCGTCGGCGAGGTCGCGAGCGACAAGGAGACCGAACTCGTCGTCCGCGACCTCGACATGGGCAAACTGCGCGAGGTCCGCGACCGCTGGCAGTTCTACCGCGACCGCGCGCCCGGCGCGTACTCGCCGCTGACCGCGCCCTGACCGGGCGGGGCCCCCGACAGGAGGGAAGAGCAGCATGAGCAGCCGTACCGTCATCCGCGGTGGCCTCGTCGTCACCGCGTCCGACGAGATCCACGCCGACGTCCTGATCGAGGACGGCCGCATCGCCGCCCTCGCCGCGACCGGCACGCCCGCCGCCGAGGCGTTCTCGGCCGAGCGGGCCATCGACGCGCGCGGCAAGTACGTCATCCCGGGCGGCGTCGACGGCCACACCCACATGGAGATGCCCTTCGGCGGCACCTACGCCGCCGACACCTTCGAGACCGGCACCCGGGCCGCCGCCTGGGGCGGGACGACGACGATCGTCGACTTCGCCATCCAGAGCGTCGGGCACTCCCTGCGCTCCGGGCTGGACGCCTGGCACGCCAAGGCCGAGGGCAACTGCGCGATCGACTACGCCTTCCACATGATCGTCTCGGACGTCAACGAGAAGACGCTGAAGGAGATGGACCTGCTGGTGGAGGAGGGGGTGACCTCCTTCAAGCAGTTCATGGCCTACCCGGGCGTCTTCTACTCCGACGACGGCCAGATCCTGCGGGCCATGCAGCGCGCCGCCGGCAACGGCGGACTGATCATGATGCACGCCGAGAACGGCATCGCGATCGACGTCCTCGTGGAGCAGGCCCTCGCCCGGGGCGAGACCGATCCCCGCTACCACGGCGAGGTACGCAAGGCGCTGCTGGAGGCCGAGGCCACGCACCGGGCCATCCGGCTCGCGCAGGTCGCCGGGGCGCCGCTGTACGTCGTGCACGTCTCGGCGACGGAGGCGGTGGCGGAGCTGACCCGCGCCCGCGACGAGGGGCTGCCCGTCTTCGGCGAGACCTGCCCCCAGTACCTGTTCCTGTCCACCGACAACCTCGCCGAGCCCGACTTCGAGGGCGCCAAGTACGTGTGCAGCACCCCGCTCAGGCCGAAGGACCACCAGGCCGCCCTGTGGCGGGGCCTCAGGACCAACGACCTCCAGGTGGTCTCCACCGACCACTGCCCCTTCTGCTTCACCGGGCAGAAGGAGCTGGGCCGCGGCGACTTCTCCAAGATCCCCAACGGGATGCCGGGCGTCGAGAACCGCATGGACCTGCTCCACCAGGCCGTCGTCGACGGGCACATCAGCCGCCGCCGCTGGATCGAGATCGCCTGCGCCACCCCGGCCCGCATGTTCGGCCTGTACCCGAAGAAGGGCACCATCGCGCCCGGCGCCGACGCCGACGTGGTCGTCTACGACCCGCACGCCGAGCAGGTCATCTCCGCCGAGACCCACCACATGAACGTCGACTACTCGGCGTACGAGGGCAAGCGGATCACCGGCCGGGTGGAGACCGTGCTCTCACGCGGCGTGCCGGTCGTCACCGAGCGGGAGTACACCGGGCGCAAGGGCCACGGCGTCTACACCCCGCGCGCCACCTGTCAGTACCTGAACTAGGAGCGGTGCCCATGGACTTCGGACTCGTCCTGCAGACCGACCCGCCGGCCTCCCGCGTCGTCGACCTGATGAAGCGGGCGGAGCACAACGGCTTCCGCTACGGCTGGACCTTCGACTCCGCCGTGCTGTGGCAGGAACCGTTCGTGATCTACAGCCAGATCCTGGCCCACACCTCGGAACTCAAGGTCGGCCCGATGGTCACCAACCCGGGCACCCGCACCTGGGAGGTGACCGCCTCCACCTTCGCCACCCTCAACGACATGTTCGGCAACCGCACCGTCTGCGGCATCGGACGCGGCGACTCCGCGATGCGCGTCGCCGGCCGCAAGCCCAACACCCTCGCCCGCATAAGCGAAGCCATCAAGGTCATCCGGGCGCTGGGCAGGGGAGAGGAGGCCGACCTCGGCGGCGGCACCGTCGTCCGCTTCCCCTGGATCCAGCCGGGCGCCGAAGTCCCCGTGTGGATGGCCGCGTACGGCCCGAAGGCCCTGAAGATGACCGGTGAGGAGGCCGACGGCTTCATCCTCCAGCTCGCCGACCTCTACCTCACCCAGTACATGGTCAAGGCCGTGAAGGACGCCGCCGTCGCCGCAGGCCGGGACCCGTCCGAGGTGACGATCTGCGTCGCCGCCCCGGCCTACGTCACCGCCGACGACTCGCCCGAGGCGCTCGCCCACGCGCGCGAGCAGTGCCGCTGGTTCGGCGGCATGGTCGGCAACCACGTCGCCGACCTCGTCGACAAGTACGGCGCCCACACCGGCGCGGTCCCCGACGAACTCACCGACTACATCAAGGCCCGCGAGGGCTACGACTACGCCCACCACGGGCGCAGCGGCAACCCGGACACGCAGTTCGTGCCGGACGAGATCGTCGACCGGTTCTGCCTGATCGGACCGGCCGAGAAGCACATCGAGAAGCTCAGGGCCCTGCGCGCCCTCGGCGTCGACCAGTTCGCGCTGTACGACATGCACGACGCGCAGGAGTCCGTGATCGACGCCTACGGCACGCGGATCATCCCGGCCGTCAACGCCTGACCGACCCCCTCCCTCCCCCTCGGGGGAGGGCCCCAGGGCGCACCCGCGCACCCCCCTCGGCACCGCACGCACGGCCTCTCCCGTCCCACCGCACGATTGGCCTGCCCATGACCGACACCGCGCCCACGGCGATACCGCCGTCCGCCCAAGTCACCCTCCCCGACGGGCGCGTGGAGCTCGCCCCGGGCTCCCCGCCGCCGAGCGGCCCCTACGCCAACGAGGACCTGCTGCCCGTCCCCGTCGAGAAGCGCACCTGGACCACGTACAACTTCTCCGCCCTGTGGGTCGGCATGGCCCACAACACCGCCTCCTGGACCCTCGCCTCCGGTCTGATCGCCGTCGGCATGGACTGGAAGCAGGCGGTGCTCACCATCGCCCTGGCCAACGTGATCGTGCTCGTCCCGATGCTCCTCACCGGGCACGCGGGACCCAAGTACGGCATCCCCTTCCCAGTGTTCGCCCGCGCCTCCTTCGGCATCCGCGGCGCCAACCTGCCCGCCGTGGTGCGGGCGCTGGTGGCGTGCGGCTGGTTCGGCATCCAGACCTGGATCGGCGGCGAGGCGATCTACTTCCTGGCCGGCAAGCTGATCGGCGACGGCTGGACGGGCGCGGCGACGTTCGGCGGCCACGCCTGGACGATGTGGCTGTCGTTCGCGATCTTCTGGGCCATCCAGGTCGCCATCATCTACCGGGGCATGGAGACGATCCGCCGGTTCGAGAACTGGGCGGCGCCCTTCGTCCTGGTCGGCGCCTTCGTGATGCTGTGGTGGATGGCCGACAAGGCGGGCGGCTTCGGCCCGCTCTTCGACCAGCCGTCGCGGCTGGGCTGGGGCGGCGACTTCTGGAAGCTCTTCTGGCCCTCCCTCATGGGCATGATCGGCTTCTGGTCCACGCTGTCCCTCAACATCCCCGACTTCACCCGCTACGGGAAGAGCCAGAAGGCCCAGACCCGCGGCCAGGCCCTCGGCCTGCCGACCACGATGACCCTGTTCGCGTTCCTCTCCGTGATGGTCACCTCCGGCTCGCAGGCGGTCTACGGGGAGCCGATCTGGGACCCGGTGAAGCTCGCCGCGAAGACGGACAACGTCGTCGGGCTGCTCTTCGCCCTCGTCACCGTCCTGGTGGCGACCCTGTCCGTGAACATCGCGGCCAACCTCGTCTCACCGGCCTTCGACTTCTCCAACGTCGCGCCGCGCAAGGTCAGTTTCCGGGCCGGCGCGATCGTCACCTGCGTCCTCGCCGTGCTGATCTTCCCGTGGAAGCTGTACTCCGACCCGCAGGGCTACATCTTCACCTGGCTCGGCCTGGTCGGCGGCCTGCTCGGCACGGTCGCCGGCATCCTCATCGCGGACTACTGGGTGCTGCGCCGCGCCCGCCTCGACCTCGTGGACCTGTACCGCGCGGGCGGGCGGTACTGGTACGGCGGCGGCTGGAACTGGCGCGCGGTCGTCGCCTTCCTGGTCGGCGGCGTCCTGGCCATCGGCGGCGCCGACTTCCACCCGCTGGTCGACGGCCGTCCCGTGCCCTTCCTCGAACCGCTGGCCGACTACGGCTGGGCGGTGGGCCTCGGCACCTCCATGGTGCTGTACCTGGCGCTGATGCTGCTGCCCGCCACGCGTCCGGCTCGGCGCTAGCCTTCCTCCAGGGCGGCCACCGCTTCCTTGGCCGCCTTGATGGCCCCCTTGTTGATCGTCTCCGTACTCGGCGCCTTCTTCGACTCGAAGTCGCTGCCGTTGTACGTGATCATCACCAGGGCGTTGGAGGCGCGGACCAGCACGGTGCCCTCGCGGGTCTGCTGCTTGTCCTCGGTGGTGAGGTTCACGACGGAGTAGGCCTCGTCGCCGAGCCCCGGCACCGCGCCTCCGCCGCTCCGGTCGGCGACCCGCTCCTTGTACGACTTCTGCGCCGCCTCGTCCGACTCCATCACCTCGAAGGAGACGTCGAGCCAGCGGTAGTCGTAGCCCTTGAGCGCGTTCCAGGAACAGGTGCGGCGGACCTTGGTGTCCGTCGACGGGATCTCCTTGCCGGCCGCCTTGGCGCCCGGGACCAGCGAGGTGACCGTCTTCCGGTCCAGGCTCTCGCAGGGTGCCGGGGCGGAGGCGTACGTCTGGGTCACCGCCTCGGTCGCCGGGGCGGAGGCGGACCGGTTCGTGGTGTCGGGCGGTGTCTCGTCCTTGGCGGCCGGTGTCGTGTCCGGCCCGGACGACAGGGCCCAGCCCGCCGTGGCGAGCACGGCGACCGGCGCCAGACGCGCGGTCAGGGCGAACGGCAGGGGAAGAGGACGCACGGCGCACTTCTCGTGGGGGATGGTGCGGAGGAGGTCCGCACTGCGGACGGGACGCCAGTGTCACACGAGTGACTGTGAGGCGGAAGGGCGAACTCGGTGCGTGGCCGGGCGGTGACGCAGACGTACCGGTGGGCCGGAGGGCGGGGGCGTGCGGCGGCCGCCGTCACGGCCGGACGGCCGTCACGGCCGGACGGCCGTCACCAGCCACACGCCCGCCCGTATCCGCACGCCCGTGCGCGTGGCGAAGGGGAGCAGCACCTCCTCCAGGCCGGTCAGCCGCGAGGCGGGAAGTGCGCCGCCCGGCAACGGCGACAGCAGGAACTCGACGGTGTCCGGCACGTCCCGGCACCGGGCCGCCTCCACGGTGACCGGTTCGACCGTCACCTCCTCGAACCCGGCCAGGACCTCCCGGACGCGCTCCGGGCCCTCCCAGTGCGGCCCCGGCGGCCGCGTGCAGACGAACGCGAGCCGGCCTCCCGGCCGCAGCGCCCGCGCGAGATTGCGGAAGACGGCGGCGTGGCCGGCGAACGACAGCACCCCGCCCCGGCTGACGACCACGTCGTACCCACCGGCCGGAAAGGGGCGCACCCGCGCGTCGGCGCACACGTAGGTGACGTTCTCGATCCCCTCGGGGGCGGTGCTCGCGCGGGCCCGCTCCAGCAGCGGCGCGGAGACGTCGACGCCCACCGCGTGCCCGGGGGCGGCCAGCCGCGCCGCGATCCGGGTCGTGGTGCCGGCCCCGCAGCCGACGTCCAGGACGCGGTCGCCCGGGGCGACGGCCGCCGCGTCGAACAGGGCGTCGTTCACACCGGCGAGCATCGCGTCGTACCGGGTCTGGTGAGGGCCGGCGACAAAGGTCATGAGGTCTCCTCCACGGAGGGTGCGGTCAGGGCGCTTTCGACGCGGTCCACGGCGGCGAACGCGCCGTACGCCACGAGGTGCACCAGGCAGTGGTCGGTGTGCTCGGGCCGGCGCCACGCCGCGACGTCCGCCTCCGAGATCCGGGACGGCGCGAGGGCGGCCAACAGCGCCAGACGGGCGCCGGGCCTCTCCCGGCGGTCGGGGAACGGGTCCGGGTCGACGGGCGGGTGGGACCCGTCCCAGTCACGCAGGGCGGTGCGTACGAGGGCCTGGTCGCCGGCGTCGAGGAGGCCCGCGCCCATCGTGGCGGCCGTGCGCAGGGCCGCGTACGCCGGGCCGACCGGCGTGCCCCCCGCCCACGCCGGTCCCGGGCCGGGGTCGTCGAGCAGGGGCAGGGACGCGCCGGGCACGGCCGGGCGGCGCACGGTGCGGGACAGCGACCGGCCCGCCAGGCTGCGCACCGCGCGCAGCCGCTGCGCGTCGGCCGGGAGCAGCCTCTCGGTCACCAGCGCCGACACGATCCGGTTGATGAAGTGGAAGGCCAGCGCGGTGCCCAGATAGCCGGGCGTCTCCTCGCGCGGGAACGGGTAAGGCTCCCGCGCGGCGCCCGGAATGCGGGTGCGCCGCGCCCAGTCGAGCACGCGCGCGTGCCGCTCGTCCTCGGGTTCCCGGCCTCGGACGAGCCGCTCGGCCAGGGCGTGGTCGCCGGTCGCGTGCAGCAGCATCGTGTGCGCGTCCACGCAGAACCGGCACCCGTTGGCCTGCGACACCCCGAAGGCGGCGACCTCCTTGCCGGTCCGGTCGCCGGGGCCGGCGATCAGGGACTCGCGCATCAGCGCCCAGGCGGGGGCGATGAGCGCGGGAGCGGAGGAGAGGACCACGAAGGGGGCGGGTTCGGGGATGCCGAAGTCCCGCGCCATCTGCTCGTAGAGCTCCGCGACGCGGCCGGTGGCCGCTTTCGGGGGCAGCGGGTCGGTGTGACGGAAGGTGGTAGGCATGGACAGCAGAGTGCGCTCCCGGGGTGCCCGCGGTCGTCGTACGGCCGGATGCAGTCGGCGCTGCGCCACCGAGGCCGGTCCGGCAGCGCACTACTTCACCGGGAGTAGTGCGCAAGCCGTCCACAGGGCCGACGCGACCGTCGTCGAGGCCGTCTAGGGTGCGGGCATGAGTGGGCGTCAGTTCGATCGCAGATGGCTCGCCGACGCGACCCTCGCGGTCGTCGTCGGCGCGCTCGGCATGACCGTCGCGGCCTTCGACGACGACACCACCGTCCTCGACCATGCGCTCATCGCCCTCGCCTCGGCGACCCTCGCCTTCCACCGCGCCGCCCCGCGCGCGGTGCTGGCCGTCGCCACCGTGCTCGGCACGGTGTACGTGGTGCACGCCCACCCGGGGCCGCTGTCCGCGCTGCCCGTCCTGGCCGCCGTGCACACCGCGGCCCGGGTCGGCCACCGGGGCGTCGCGGCGGCCGGCGGCGCGGTGTTCCTGGCGGGATACACGGCGACCGGGCCCGGGACGCAGGGCGTGGCCGAGCGGGCCGGGCTGCTGGCCGGCTGGTTCCTGTGCGCGGTGGTGACCGGGCTCGCCGACCGCAACTGGCAGGCGTACCTGCGCCAGACCGAGCAGCGCGCCCTGGAGGCCGAGCGCACCCGGGAGGAGGCGGCTCTGCGCCGGGCCGGCGAGGAACGCCTGCGCATCGCCCGGGAGTTGCACGACTCGCTCACCCACAGCATCTCCATCGTCAAGCTCCAGGCGGGCGTCGCCGTCCACCTCGCCCGCAAACGGGGCGAGGAGGCGCCGCCCGCGCTGCTCGCCATCCAGGAGGCGAGCGGCGAGGCGATGCGCGAGCTGCGCTCCGCCCTCCAGGTGCTGCGCGCCGACGAACCGGCCGGCACTCCGGCGCTGCTCGTGGAGCGGGCCCGCGCGGCCGGCCTCGCCGTCGACCTGACGGTGACCGGTGCGGAGCGCCCGCTGCCACAGGCCGTCGAACGGGCCGCCTACCGCATCGTCCAGGAGGCCCTCACCAACGCGGCACGGCACGCGGGACCGGCGAAGGTGTCGGTGCGGATCGACCACGGCACGGGAAACGAGGGGGAGTTGGCGATAGACGTGGAGGACGACGGCGCCGGCGACCCGGCCCGGCCGCCCACCCCGGGCACCGGCCTGACCGGCATGGACGAACGCGTCACGGCTCTCGGCGGCACCCTGCGCGCCGCCCCGCGCGCGGAGGGCGGCTTCTCGGTGCGGGCCCGGCTCCCGCTGGAGGAGCGGGGATGAGCGAGCAAGTCCTCCGGGTGGCGCTCGTCGACGACCAGGCGCTGATGCGGGCCGGCTTCCGGGCCCTCCTCGACGCCGAGGACGGCATCGAGGTGGTCGGCGAGGCCGCCGACGGGGAGCAAGGGGTCGCGCTGGTGCGGGCCCAGGTGCCCGACATCGCGCTCGTCGATGTCCAGATGCCCGTGATGTCGGGCATCGAGGCCACCCGCCGTATCGCCTCCGACCCCGCCCTCACCGCCGTACGCGTGGTCATCCTCACCAACTACGGCCTGGACGAGTACGTCTTCGAGGCGCTGCGGGCGGGCGCGAGCGGCTTCCTCCTGAAGGACACCGAGCCGGCCGACCTGCTCCAGGCCATCGAGGTGGTGGCGCGCGGCGAGGCCCTGCTCTCCCCGTCCGTCACCCGCACGCTGATCGGCGAGTTCGTGGCCCGGCCCCCGGACCGGGCCACCGCCCCCGGCCTGGACTGCCTCACCCGCCGCGAACGCGAGGTCACCGCGCTCGCCGCACGCGGACTGAGCAACGAGGAGATCGCCGCGCACATGGTGATCAGCCCGCTGACCGCCAAGACGCACATCAGCCGGGCGATGACCAAGCTGGGCGCCCGGGACCGGGCACAGCTGGTGGTCTTCGCCTACGAGTCGGGGCTGGTGGAGGCGCGGCGGCGCTAGGTGCGTCACCCCCTGGGGTCTCAAGGCACCCGCGCGGTCCACTCCGCGGAGCCGAACTTGGTGCGCGCCAGCTCCCGCGCCCGGGCCAGCTCCTCGTCGGTCACCTTGCCCTGGGTGAGGCCGTAGCGGCCGCCGAAGGAGGTGATCATGCGGTCGATCACGGCCTCGCGTGGCAGACCGGTCTGCCGGCGCAGCGGGTCCACCCGCTTCTTCGCGCTCCTGGTGCCCTTGTCGGACATCTTCTCCCGGCCGATGCGGAGCACCTCCAGCATCTTGTCGGCGTCGATGTCGTACGACATGGTCACGTGGTGCAGCACGGCGCCGGGGCCGCCCCCGGGCCCGACCACGCGCTTCTGCGCGGCGCCCGCGATCTTGCCCTGGTCGGTGGCGATGTCGTTCAGCGGCTGGTACCAGGCGCGGATTCCCATCTCGCCGAGCGCGCCGAGCACCCAGTCGTCGAGGTAGGCGTAGCTGTCCTGGAAGGAGAGGCCCTGGACCAGCGCGTCCGGCACCGACAGCGAGTAGGTGATCGTGTTGCCGGGCTCCACGAACATCGCGCCGCCGCCGGAGATCCGGCGCACCACCTCGATGCCGTGGCGGGCGGCGCCCTCGGCGTCCACCTCGTTGCGCAGCGACTGGAAGCTGCCGATGATCACCGCCGGGGCGCCCCACTCCCACACCCGCAGCGTCGGCGGACGCCGGCCCGCGGCGACCTCGGCGGTCAGCACCTCGTCCAGCGCCATGTGCAGGGCGGGCGGCTGCGGGCCCTCGTGGATCAGCTGCCAGTCGTAGTCCGTCCAGTCGGTGGCGTGCGCGAGCGCGCGGCGCACGGCGATCCCGACGCCCTCCGGGGTCAGCCCGTACATTACGGTGCCCTCGGGCAGCGCCGCGTCGATCCGGGCGGCCAGTCCCGCCGCGTCGGTGTCGGCCGGGGCGCCCTCCAGCGCACGGTTCACGGCGTCCAGCGCCTCGTCCGGCTCGAGGAAGAAGTCGCCCGCCACGCGCACGTGCCGCAGCACGCCCGCCTCGGCCTCCACGTCCACCACGACCAGCTTGCCGCCGGGGATCTTGTATTCACCGTGCACCGATTTGCCTCCGTTTCCGTACGTCGGGGCCAACAGCGGCACGGGCCGTGCTGTTCCCCGGGGCGGGCGCGGCCCCGGACACGGGCAGCCGACCGCGGACCCGCTCCGGCTAGCCTGACCGCATGCGTGTCACCAGGGACCTGCCGACGCTCGCCGCGGGCGAGGTGGACGTGTCCTTCGTCATCAAGGCGTACGAGGAGGTCGTCGCCACCGACACGGCGTGGAACGAGCACTCCCACCCGTGGCACGAGCTCCTCTGGAACGAGCACGGCACCTCGACGGCCGTGGTGGGCTCCCAGGTGTGGTGCATCACGCCGACGCTTGGGCTGTGGATGCCGGCCGGGCAGCTGCACTCCGCCTCCGCGGTCGCCGGCACCGCCTACCGCGCCCACTTCTTCCGCCACGGCACGGTCTCGGCCCTGCCCGACGTGCCGGTGGCCGTCGAGATCACTCCGCTGCTCCGGCTCCTCATGGAGCGGCTCGAGGAGCCGGACCTGTCGACGGCCTCACGGGCCGTGACCGAGGCGATGGTCCTCGACGTACTGCGGCCGTCGCCCCGGGCGCTGCTGGTGCAGCTGCCCACCTCGTCGTTGCTGCGGCCCATCGTGGACGTGGTGCGCGCCGACCCCGCCGACCAGCGGACGCTGACCGGCTGGGCGACGGCGCTCGGGTGCAGCACGCGCACGCTGACCCGTGCGTTCCGGGCGGAGACGGGCACGACGTTCGCCCGCTGGGTCGCCTCGGTACGCGCCCAGCACGCCGTCCGGCTCCTGGCCCAGGGTTTCGAGGTCGACGTGGTGGCCGAAGCGGTCGGTTTCCGATCGGCGAGTGCCTTCGGCGCGGCCTTCCGGCGGACGACCGGCATGACGCCCGGCAGGTTCCGGGCGATCTGAAGCACGCGGGCGGCGGAATGGGGACATGTACGGGTACGGGCACGTCCTGGCTGTCCCGATCGCTACAAGGGCTGTCGAAAAGGCTCGATTGATCAGGCCGACCCCGCTCCATACGCTATGCAGGCAAGCCTTACCTAACTTCCGACGAAAGTGGAACCGGGTCGATGAGAACCCCACGCCTGCGTGTACTCGCCCTCGCGGCGGCCCTCCTGTTCGGACTCACCGCGTGCGGTGGCGAGTCCGGTGACAAGGACGACGGCGCTGCCGCCGCCGGCGCGGGCGCCGACGGCACCGGCCAGTTCCCCATGACGATCGAGCACGCCCTCGGGACCACCGTCATTCCCGAGAAGCCCGAACGCGTCGCCACCGTCAACTGGGCCAACGACGAAGTGCCGCTCGCCCTCGGCGTCGTCCCCGTCGGCATGGCCAAGGCCAACTTCGGCGACGACGACGGGGACGGCGTGCTCCCCTGGGTGGAGAAGCGGCTCAAGGAACTCGACGCCAAGACGCCGGTCCTCTTCGACGAGACCGACGGCATCGACTTCGAGGCGGTCGCCGACACCCGGCCGGACGTCATCCTCGCCTCGTACTCCGGACTGACCGAGCAGGACTACGAGACCCTCAGCCAGATCGCCCCCGTCGTCGCCTACCCCGAGGCCGCCTGGGCGACCCCGTGGCGCGACATCATCCGCCTCAACAGCAAGGCCATCGGACTCGCCGACGAGGGCGACGAGCTGATCACCGACCTGGAGGGGCGGATCGAGCAGACCGTCGCCGAACACCCCCAGCTCAAGGGGAAGTCGGCGATGTTCATGACGCACGTGTCGGCCAAGGACGTCAGCCAGGTCGGCTTCTACACCACCCACGACACCCGCACCCAGTTCTTCACCGACCTCGGCATGAAGATCCCCGCCAGCGTCTCCGGGCCGTCCGGGTCGACGAAGAAGTTCGTCCTCACCAAGAGCGCCGAGCGCATCGACGACTTCAACGACGTCGACATCATCGTCGGCTACGGGGACGACAAGGGCGAACTGCTCAAGGCGCTCAAGGGTGACCCGCTCACCTCCAAGCTGGCCGCCGTGAAGCGGGGCTCCGTCTACCTGCTGCCCGGCAGCACCCCGCTCGCCACCGCCGCCAACCCGACCCCGCTGTCCATCCCGTACGTCCTGGACGACTACGTGACGGCGCTCGCCGAGGCCGCGGACAAGGTCAAGTGACGCTCACCCAAACCCCGTCCGCGCCGGACGCCGCCCAGCTACGGCGTCCGGCGCGCACGCGCGTGGCCTGGCTCCTCGTGGCCGTCGCCGTCCTCGCCGCCGCCATGACGGCCTCCCTCGCCCTCGGCTCCCGCGACGTCGCCTGGGCCGACGTGTGGTCGGCGCTCGGCGGGGCGGAACGGACGCTGGAGGAGGCGGCGGTCGCCAAACGCATACCGCGCACCCTCCTGGCCGTCGTCGTGGGCGCCGCCCTCGGGCTCTCCGGCGCGGTCATGCAGGGGGTGACCCGCAACCCGCTGGCCGACCCCGGCATCCTCGGCGTCAACATGGGCGCCTCACTGGCCGTGGTCACGGGCATCGCGTACTTCGGCCTGTCGTCGGCGTCGGGATACATCTGGGTGGCGATGACCGGGGCGGCCCTGACCGCCGGCTTCGTCTACGCCGTCGGCTCGCTGGGACGCGGCGGCGCCACCCCGCTGAAGCTGGCCCTCGCCGGAGCCGCCATCTCGGCCGCCCTCGCCTCCCTGGTCAGCGCCGTGGTCCTGCCGCGCAGCGACATCTCCGGCACCTTCCGGATGTGGCAGATCGGCGGCGTCGGAGGCGCCTCCTACGCGCAGCTCGGCAGCGTCGTACCGTTCCTCGCCGCCGGGTTCCTGATCTGCCTGGCCGCCGCCCGCGCGCTCAACTCGCTGGCCCTCGGCGACGACCTCGCCGCCGGCCTCGGCGAACGGGTGGCCCTCGTCCGGGCCGGCGCCGCGCTCGGCGCGGTCGTCCTGTGCGGCGCGTCCACCGCCGTCGCCGGACCGATCGTCTTCGTCGGACTCGTCGTACCCCACACCTTCCGGCTGCTGGTCGGCGTGGACCACCGCTGGCTGCTGCCGTTCTCCGCGCTGGGCGGCGCCGTCCTGCTGACGGCCGCGGACGTGGTGGGCCGGATCGTGGCCCGGCCGGCGGAGATCGACGTGGGCATCGTCACCGCCATCGTCGGCGCCCCCTTCTTCATCCACATCGTCCGCCGGCAGAAGGTCAGATCCCTGTGAGCGCCCCCGCCGTCCCCGCCTCGCCCACGCTGCGCGCCGTCACGCGCGCCCGGGTCCGCCGCGCGTACCGGCGACGGCTGCTCGTCCTGACGCTGCTGCTCCTCGTCGCCGCCGCCTTCGTCACGACACTCATGGCCGGGCACACCTTCTACCCGCCCGGCGACGTGCTGCGGGTCGTCATGGGCGAGCGGGTGCCCGGCGCGTCGTTCACCGTCGGCACGCTGCGGCTGCCGCGGGCGGTGCTCGCGCTGATCGCCGGGTTCAGCTTCGGCATGGCCGGCGTCACCTTCCAGACGATGCTCCGCAACCCGCTCGCCAGCCCCGACATCATCGGCATCAGCGCGGGAGCGAGCGCGGCGGCGGCCATCGGCATCGTCACCTTCTCGCTGAGCGGGACCGAGGTGTCCGCCCTCGCGATCGCCGCCGCGCTCGGGGTGGCCCTGCTCGTCTACACCCTCGCCTTCCGCGACGGGGTCGCCGGCACCCGGCTCATCCTGATCGGCATCGGCGTCGCCGCCCTGCTCGACAGCGTCACCTCCTACGTCCTGTCGCAGGCCGCCCAATGGGACCTCCAGGAGGCGATGCGCTGGCTCACCGGCAGCCTCAACGGCACCACCTGGGAGGAGACCGTGCCCGCCGTCCTGGCCGTGCTCGTCCTCGCCCCGGTACTGCTGTCCCAGGGCCGCAACCTGAGCGCCCTCGGCCTCGGCGACGACACGGCGTCCGCGCTCGGCGTCCGCGTCGAACGCACCCGCCTCACGGTCATCGTCGCGGCCGTCGGCCTGATCGCCTTCGCCACGGCGGCCGCCGGACCGATCGCCTTCGTCGCGTTCCTCTCCGGCCCGATCGCCGCCCGGCTCACCGGAACCGGCGGCTCCCTGCTGGTCCCCGCCGGTCTGGTCGGCGCCCTGCTCGTCCTGGTCGCCGACTTCACCGGCCAGTACGCCTTCGACACCCGCTACCCGGTCGGCGTCGTCACCGGCGTCCTCGGCGCTCCCTACCTCGTCCACCTGATCGTCCGCACCAACCGGGCCGGAGGCTCACTGTGACCGCGTCCCACACCCTCGCCACCGAGGACCTGACGCTCGGCTACGGCGACCGTGCCGTCATCGAGGGCCTGGACCTGACCCTGACGGCCGGGAGCATCACCGTGATCGTCGGTGCCAACGCCTGCGGCAAGTCGACGCTGCTGCGCTCGATGTCCCGGCTCCTCGTCCCGCGCGCCGGCCGGGTGGTCCTGGACGGCAAGGAGGTGCACCGCACCCCCGCCAAGGAACTCGCCCGCACCCTGGGCCTGTTGCCGCAGTCACCGGTCACCCCCGAGGGCATCACGGTCCTCGACCTGGTCGGCCGCGGCCGCCACCCCCACCAGCGCGCCTTCGCCCGCTGGACGGCGAAGGACGACGCCGCGGTCGCCGCCGCACTGGAGGCCACCCGCACGACCGACCTGATGGACCGGTCGGTCGACGAACTCTCCGGCGGCCAGCGCCAGCGCGTGTGGATCGCGATGGCCCTGGCCCAGCAGACCGACCTGCTGCTGCTCGACGAGCCCACCACGTTCCTCGACGTCAGCCACCAGATCGAGGTCCTCGACCTGCTGACCGACCTCAACCGGACCCGCGGCACCACGATCGTCATGGTCCTGCACGACCTCAACCTGGCCGCACGCTACGCGGACCGCCTCGTCGCCCTGGCCTCCGGACGCCTGCACGCCGCCGGCACGCCCGCCGAGGTGATGACCGAGGACACCGTACGGGCCGTGTACGGCATGGACAGCCGCGTCATCGAGGACCCCGTCTCGGGCAAACCCCTCGTCCTGCCGATCGGCCGCCACCACTCGACCGCCCGGGAAGCAGGTGCGGCCGCACAGCCGGTGCCGTCCCCCGCGTCCCGGCCCGCCGGGAGCCGCTGAACCATGACCGCCAAGCTCGCCGCGGTGCTGCCCGACCTGGCACCCTGGCGCTCCTCCCGCGACTTCCGCCTCCTGTGGGTGC
Source organism: Streptomyces sp. AC602_WCS936 (assembly GCF_019049125.1). Classification (NCBI taxonomy): domain Bacteria; kingdom Bacillati; phylum Actinomycetota; class Actinomycetes; order Kitasatosporales; family Streptomycetaceae; genus Streptomyces; species Streptomyces sp. AC602_WCS936. Next base: position 33,958 of record NZ_JAGMUF010000047.1, read on the forward strand.
AGGGCCTGGTCACCTACCTCGGCAGCGTGATGGCGCTGATCGCGCTGCCGCTCCAGATCAAGGAGCTGACCGGCTCACCCCTCGCGGTGGGCGCCATGGGAGCCGTCGAACTCGTTCCGCTCGTGGTTTTCGGCCTGTACGGCGGCGCGCTCGCGGACGCGGTGGACCGCCGCAAGGTCATCGTGCTGACCGAGGCGGGACTCGGCCTGCTCGCCCTGATCCTGCTGCTGAACACCCTGCTGCCGAGCCCCATGCTCTGGCCGCTGTACGTGGTCGCCGCCGGCGTCGCCGCCCTCGCCGGACTCCAACGGCCCGCCATGGACTCGCTGCTGGCCCGCATCGTCCCGCACGACCAGCTCGCCGCGGCCGCCGCCCTGAACGCCCTGCGCTGGCAGGCCGGTGCCATCGCCGGACCCGCGCTGGCCGGGCTGGTCGTGGCGTACGCGGGCAACGGCCCCGCGTACGCCACCACCGTGGTCTGCTTCGCCGCGTCGGTCCTGATGTGCCGCCGCCTCTCACCCGTGCCGCCGCGCGAGAAGGCGGCCCGGCCCTCCCTGCGCGGCATCGTCGAAGGCGCCCGCTACGCCTGGTCCAGGCCGGTGCTGCTGGGCACGTACGCCATCGACCTCGCCGCGATGTTCTTCGCCTTCCCCAACACCATCTTCCCGTTCCTCGCCGACGAACTGGACGCCGACTGGTCGCTGGGCCTGATGTACGCGGCTGGCTCCGTCGGCTCCCTGCTGGTCAGCCTGACCAGCGGCTGGGTGTCCCGCACCCGGCGGCACGGCCTGCTCGTGGTGTTCGGCGCCACCGGCTGGGGCCTGGCCATGGCGGCGGCCGGCTGGACGTCGAACGTGTGGCTGGTGCTGGCGTGCCTCGGCCTCGCGGGAGCGGGGGACATGCTGAGCGGACTGGGCCGCTCCACCATCTGGAACCAGACCATCCCCGACCGGCTGCGCGGCCGGCTCGCCGGCATCGAGGTCCTCTCCTACAGCGTCGGTCCGCAGCTCGGCCAGGTCCGCGCCGGAGCGATGGCCGGCTGGACCGGCGCCCGCCCGGCGATCTGGACCGGCGGACTCGCCTGCGTCGCCGCGGTGGGCCTGCTCACCGCCGCCCTGCCCCGGCTCGTCGCCTACGACGCCCGCACCGACGAGGACGCCCGCCGCCGCGCCGCCGAGGCCGTCGCGGGGGAGGAACCGTCACGATCCTGACCCGGCCGGTGTCCGGACACCCAAGTGGGTACGGAAGACCAGTGCGACCCGACGACGCACCAGAGGTGAGAAATGCAGCACACCACCCGCCCCACCCTCCAGGGCACCTTCGGCATGGTCTCCTCCACCCACTGGCTGGCCTCGCAGTCGGCCATGGCGGTGCTGGAGGACGGCGGCAACGCCTACGACGCCGCCGTGGCCGGCGCCTTCGCGCTGCACGTCGTCGAGCCGCACCTGAACGGGCCCGCCGGGGAGGTGCCGATCCTGCTCGCACCGGCGGGCGGCGAGGTACGGGTGTTGTGCGGACAGGGCGTGGCACCGGCCGGGGCGACGGTCGCGCACTACAAAGGGCTCGGCCTCGACCTCGTCCCCGGCACCGGCCCGCTCGCCGCAGCCGTCCCCGGCGCCTTCGACGCCTGGATGACACTGCTGCGCGACCACGGCACCAAGCCGCTCGCCGACGTGCTGAAGTACGCCATCGGCTACGCCGAACACGGGCACCCGCCCGTGGAGCGCATGACGGAGACCGTCGAGACCGTGCGAGAACTCTTCGAGACGGAGTGGACGACCTCGGCCGACATCTACCTCCCGGACGGCCGCCCGCCCCGCCTCGGCGTGCCCTTCCGCAACCCCGCCCTCGCCGCCACCTGGAAACGGCTGCTCGCCGAGACCGCCGGCGCGGGGGACCGCGAGGCGCGGATCGACGCGGCACGGGAGGTCTGGCGCACCGGGTTCGTTGCCGAGGCCCTCGTACGGCAGGCCGGCCGGCCCACCATGGACACCAGCGGCGTCCGCCACACCGGCACCCTCACGGCCGCCGACCTCGCCGGCTGGTCCGCGCACTACGAGGCTCCCGCCACGTACGACTGGAACGGCTGGACCCTGTGCAAGGCCGGCCCCTGGAGCCAGGGCCCCGTCCTGCTCCAGCAACTGGCACTGCTCCCGCCCGAGCTGCCGCGGTACGGCTCCGCGGACTACGTCCACCTGCTGATCGAGGGCTGCAAGCTCGCCATGGCCGACCGGGAGGCCTGGTACGGGGACGCGGACGGCGCGGAGGGGGTGCCGCTCGACGACCTGCTGTCGCCCGAGTACAACGCGGCACGGCGGGCGCTCGTCGGCGAGAAGGCCTCCTTCGAGCTGCGGCCCGGCAGCCCGGGCGGGCGCGTCCCGCGGCTCAGCGCGCACGCGCGCGTGGCGGCCGTTGAGGGGGAGGGCTTCGACGCCCTGGGCGTCGGTGAGCCGACGGTGGCCAAGAGCCCGACGTCGCCGGTGCCGGGCGAACCGGACGTCGCCGCCGACGGGGGCACCCGTGGCGACACCTGCCACCTGGACATAGTCGACCGCTGGGGCAACATGGTCTCGGCCACCCCCAGCGGCGGCTGGCTCCAGTCCAACCCGGTCGTGCCCGAACTCGGCTTCCCGCTCGGCACCCGGCTCCAGATGACCTGGCTGGAGGAGGGCCTGCCCAACTCGCTCACGCCGGGCCGCCGGCCGCGCACCACGCTCACGCCCTCCGTCGCGCTGCGCGACGGGGTGCCGGTCATGGCCTTCGGCACCCCCGGCGGCGACCAGCAGGACCAGTGGCAGACGCACTTCTTCCTGGCCGTCGCCCTGCGCGCGCACGTGCGCGGCGGCCTCGACCTCCAGGGCGCCATCGACGCCCCGAACTGGCACAACGACAGCTTCCCCGGCTCCTTCTTCCCGCGCGGCATGCGGGCGGGCAGCGTCACCGTGGAGTCCCGCACGCCGGCGGAGGTCGTCGAGGAGCTGCGGCGGCGCGGACACGACGTGACGGTCGGCGAGGCCTGGTCGGAGGGCCGGCTGTGCGCCGTCGCGCGGGACCCGGAGACGGGCGTGTTCTCGGCGGCGGCGAACCCGCGCGGCATGCAGGGGTACGCGGTGGGGCGCTGACCCCGCACCGCCTGTTCGCGCCGATTCCACCCGGAGTACACCACCCGGGTGGGGATTGTCAGTGGCGCGTGCTCTCATGGAGTCATGATCGAGACCAACGAAACCATCGACGAGTTTCTCGCCCGGCACGCCGACGACGTGGCGGAGGCCGTCCGCAAGGCCGCCGCCCAGGAGATCATGCCGCGCCGGCGCCGGCTGGCGTCCCACGAGATCGACGAGAAGGCCGGCCCGCACGACCTGGTCACGGACGCCGACCGGCAGGCCGAGCTCTTCCTCACCGACGCCCTGTCCGCACTGCTGCCCGGCTCCGTGGTGGTCGGCGAGGAGGCGGTGCACGCCAACCCCGCGTCGTACGAGGCGATACACGGCGAGGCGCCGGTGTGGATCGTCGACCCGGTCGACGGGACGCGGCAGTTCGTGCACGGCGACCCGGGCTTCTGCACCCTGGTCGCCCTCGCCCACCACGGGGTCGTACGGGCCTCGTGGACCTACGCCCCGGTCCACGACCAGCTGGCCACGGCGGTACGGGGCCAGGGCGCCTTCCTGGACGGCGAGCGCCTGCACGCCGGACCGCCCGGGCCCGGCCGCGAGCTGAATGTCGCCACCTCCCACCCGGACTACACGACCGACGAGCAGAAGCACGCCCTGCTCGGCCTGCGCACCCCGGGCGTGGCCCCCCGCCCCTGCGGCTCGGCGGGCCTGGAGTACCTGGCCGTGGCCCGCGGCGAGCTGGACGCCACGGCGTTCAGCTGGGAAGCGGCGTGGGACCACGCGGCCGGCCTGCTCCTGGTGGAAGAGGCGGGCGGCACCCACCTCACCCGCACCGGCGAACCCTTCCGCATCACGGGCGGCAACGAGCTGCCGTTCACCGCGGCCCGCGACGCGGCCACGGCCCGCCGTGTGGTGGCACTGCTGGCGGGCGAGGCCTGACCACCGGGGGAGGAGTTCGGGGAGGAGTTCCCCTCCGCACGGCAAAACCCGTGCCCCGGTGACCCGCCGCGTGATCGACTGTCGGCCCAGGCAGTCATCATCGGACGGACCGGAGTCACCTTGCCCATACACGTCACCGCCCTCACCGACCCCGACCGCACCCCGTCCGGCCATCGCCTCGCATGGCTGGCCTGCGGGGACGACGGCGACCCGCTCGGGTACGCGTTCCTGCGCCTGTTCACCAAGGAAGGCCAGGAACACCTGGCCGAGCTGCGCCTGCACGTGCACGCGGCGGAGCGGCGCGGGCGGGTCGGGACCCGGCTCCTGGACGCGGCGGTGGCCGCCGCGCGGGAGGACGGCCGGCGGTCGGTGGTCGCGCAGGCCGACGCGGACACGCCCGGCGACCACTTCCTCGCCGCAAGCGGCTTCCGCGTGGTCCTGGGCCTGACCTACGCCCGGCTCGCCCTGGACGAGCTCGACGCCCGCCGGGCCGACGAGATCCACGCGATCGCCGACCGGCCGCACCCTGGCTACCGCCTCGCGTCATGGCGCGGCACCGTCCCCGACGAGCTCGCGCAGACCTTCGCCGCGTCACGCCGCGCGCTGGACGACATGCCGATGGGGGACACCGACTACGGCGTCGTCGTCTGGGACGTCGAACGGGTGCTGGCCGCCGCCAAGGCCGTCGCCGACCGCGGCGACCTGCTCACCACGGTGGCCGCCGTCGACGAGGCGGACGGCTCGATCGCCGGCTTCTCGGAGCTCGTCGTGCCGGGCGACGGCAAGGGCGACGGGCTCCACTACGGCACCGGCGTGCTGCCCGAGCACCGCGGCCACGGCCTCGGCCGCTGGATGAAGGCAGAGTCGATCCGCCTCGCCCGCACCCGGCACCCCGGACTCGCCGGCCTGGTCACCGACACGGCCGACGGCAACACCCAGATGCGGCGCATCAACGACGCGCTGGGCTACGTCCCCACTCACAAGGCCCTGGAGTACCAGCTCGACCTGTGACGGCCGATGCCGGTGCCCGGCCACCACCGGCCGGGCACCGGCCCCGTCAGGCCGCCACCACCTCCTCGGCGAGGAACTTCTCCACGAACTCCCGCGCGCGACGGTCGAAATCGGCGTACTGCGCCTCCCGCTCGGCGCCCGCGACCGCGTCGCCGACCAGCAGGTTGCCCTCGGCGTCGATGCGCTGCGGGCGCTCCTCCGCGTCGGTGAGCAGGCCGACGGTGGAGCGGGAGAAGCCGCAGTAGTAGGCGATGCCTTCACTCAGGTTGGCCTCCAGGACGGACCGCATGCCCTCCACGACGACGTCGTCGGCGGGGGCGCCGGCCAGTCCCAGCCACAGGATGCGCTTGCCCGCGAGGCGGGGCTTGCTGCGGCCGTAGGCGAAGCCGTAGTTCCACACGCGGTCGATCCACCCCTTGAGGATGGCGGGCACGCTCTGCCAGTACACCGGGAAGACGGCGACGACGACCTCGGCGGCGAGGATGCGCCGCATGTGGGCGTGCGTCTCGTCCGAGTACTGCTTCTCCCGGTTGCCCCAGTCCGGCTGGTCCGCCACGTTCATCCGCGGGTCGAACCCCTCGGCGTGCAGGTCGAGCACGTCGACCTGGTACCCGGCGGCCTCGAGCCGGTCGGCGGTGCGACGGGCGGTGTGCGCGGTCAGGGAGTCGGCGCGGTGGTGGGCGACGACAACGAGGGCCGTCCTGGCGTCACTGCTGTGCTGCGTCACGGTGTCTCCCGGCTGTTCGCGATCAGTTGGTTCTCGATCAGTTCGACGAGTCCAGTACAGCCGCGGTCACGTAGATGATCCATGGGAGAAACTCTCCGAAACATAGGAGATCGTCTACGATGTCGCCCATGGATCCCCTGAGTTCGCTGCTGAGCGGCATCCGGGCCGAAGGCTCGGTCGTCAGTCACGCCGTGCTGACAGCGCCCTGGACCATCCGCTTCGCCGACGGCGCGCCGCTCACCATGGTCAGCGTGCTGCGCGGCGGCGGCACCCTGCTGCTGGCCGACGGCACCGAACGGGCCGTCGGCGTGGGCGACACGGCCGTCGTGCGCGGTCCCGCACCGTTCTGCCTCGCGGACCGTCCCGGCACCGTCCACCGCCCGCACGCCGCGTACGAGATCGCCTGCTTCACCCCGGAAGCCGAATGCACGGCCCAGGAACTCGGCGGTATCCGCTGGGGCACCGACCCGGACGGGGCGACCGCGCTGATCGTGGGCGCCTACCGCGCCTCGGGCCACCGCCACGAACGGCTCCTGCGCGCCCTGCCGCCCGTCCTGGTGATCAACGAGGACGTCGAGGTCTGCGCCTGGCTGGAGACGGCCGCCGCCGACGCCGCCCAGCGCACGGCCGGTTCCCAGGCGCTGATGGACCGGCTCCTGGACTGGGCTCTGGTGTGCACCCTGCGCAACTGGTTCGACCAGGCCGGCGCCGCCGCGCCCAGCTGGTACCGGGGCCTCGCCGACCCGGTCCTCGCCCCCGCCCTCCAGGCCTTCCACGACCGGCCCGCCGAGCCCTGGACGGTGGCGTCGCTGGCCACGCGGGCCGGCGTCTCCCGGGCGCTGTTCGCCAAGCGCTTCACCCAGGTGATGGACCGGCCGCCCCTCGCCTACCTCACCGAATGCCGCATGGCCGACGCCGAGACGCTGCTGGCCGACACCGACCTCGGCATCGCCGAGATCGCCAAGTCCGTCGGTTACGCCGACGCCTTCGGCTTCAGCGCCGCCTTCAAACGCCACAGGGGACTGAGCCCCAGCGGGTTCCGGGCCGCCGCGGCGGCGTGAGCCCACCCGCGGCCGCGGGCTGTCGGACCCCGGGCATATCCTGATCCCCAGTGGCCATCGGCTGACGAAGGAGTCCGAAGGTGCCGTCGATGCTCGATGCGGTCGTGGTGGGAGCGGGGCCGAACGGGCTGACCGCTGCCGTGGAGCTGGCCCGCCGCGGCTTCTCGGTGGCCGTGTTCGAGGCTCAGGGCGCCGTGGGCGGCGGAGCCCGCACCGAGGAACTGACCCTGCCGGGCTTCCGGCACGACCCGTGCTCCGCCGCGCACCCGCTCGGGATCAACTCACCCGCCTTCCGCGACCTGCCCCTTCAGCGGTACGGACTCCAGTGGCTGCACGCTCCGCTGCCCATGGCGCACCCCTTCCTGGACGGTTCGGCGGCCGTGCTCTCCCGGTCGGTCGGCGAGACGGCCGCCTCCTTCGGAGCGCGCGACGCCGGCGCCTACCGCAGACTCGTCGAGCGCTTCCTGCCCCACTGGGACACCCTGGCCCGCGACTTCATGTCCCTGCCGCTCACCGCGCTGCCCCGCGACCCCGTCACCCTCGCCCGCTTCGGCCTGATCGGCCTGCCCCCGTCCACGTGGCTGATGCGCCGCTTCCGCGACGACAAGGCCAAGACTCTCTTCGCCGGGCTCGTCGCGCACGTCATGGCGCCGCTGGGCGGCTTCGCCACCGGCGCCATAGGCATGGTCTTCGCCCTCGCCGCGCACGCCCGCGGCTGGCCCGTGGCCCGCGGCGGCTCCCAGGCCATCTCGGACGCCCTCGCCGCCTACCTCATGGACCTCGGCGGCACCGTCCACACCGACTACGAGGTCAAGCGCCTCGACGACCTGCCGCCCGCCCGCGCCTACGTCTTCGACACCTCGCCCACCGCCCTGGCCCGCATCGCCGGCCTCGGCAACCACTACGCCGGCTATCGGTACGGGCCCGGCGTCTTCAAGATCGACTACGCGCTGGACGGCCCGGTCCCGTGGACCGCCGAGGAGCCCCGCACCGCCGGCACCGTGCAGATCGGCGCCAACAGCGCGGAGATCGGCGCCGCACTGAACGCCGCCTCCCGCGACGGCCGCGCCCCCGACGCGCCGTTCCTCATCACCACGCAGCCCAGCGTCGCCGACCCCACCCGGGCCCCCGAGGGCAAGCACGTCTTCTGGGCGTACGGACACGTCCCCAACGGCTGGACCGGCGACCTCACCGACGCCATCGAACGCCAGCTGGAGCGCTTCGCCCCCGGCTTCCGCGACCGGGTCCTGGCCCGCGCCACCGCCGGACCGCCCCAACTGGCCGCCCGCAACGCCAACTACGTCGGCGGGGACATCGCGGCCGGCGCCGTCTCCGGCCTCCAGCTCCTGCTGCGCCCCAAGCTCTCCCTGTTCCCGTACGCCACCCCGCACCCGGCCGTCTACATCTGCTCGTCGGCCACCCCGCCGGGCCCCGGCGTGCACGGCATGTCGGGGCACAACGCGGCGAAGGCCGTGTGGCGCAGGCTGCGGCAGACCTGACCGCGGACCGGAGCCGATCGGAGACCGCCCATGACCGGGGACCGGACATGACCACCATCACCCTCGTCCAGGGCGACATCACCCGCGAGAGCGCCGACGCGATCGTCAACGCGGCCAACTCCTCACTCCTCGGCGGAGGCGGCGTCGACGGCGCCATCCACCGGCGCGGCGGCCCCGCCATCCTCACGGAGTGCCGCAGACTCCGCGCCTCGCACTACGGCAAGGGCCTCCCCACCGGCCAGGCGGTCGCCACCACCGCGGGCGACCTGGACGCCCGCTGGGTGATCCACACGGTCGGCCCGGTGCACCAGGCCTCAGGCGGCGATCCCGAGCTGCTCGCCTCCTGCTACCGGGAGTCGCTGCGGGTGGCCGACGAGCTGGGTGCCCGTACGGTCGCGTTCCCGGCGATCTCCACCGGCGTGTACCGGTGGCCGATGGACGACGCGGCCCGCATCGCCGTCGAAACGGTGCGGCGCACGCCGACCGCCGTCGAAGAGGTGAGGTTCGTGCTCTTCGACGACCGGGCGTACGAGGCGTTCTCCCGGCGACTCGGCTGACGGGAAGGTGCCTTGATGAGCCCCGTACGGACACGTGCCGGCGTCCCGTCGGCTCTGCTGATGCTCGCCCTGTCCGGCTGCTCCTCGCACTGGGGCGACTGTACCGACACGTCGGCGGAGCGTGGCGAGGCCGGTGTCAGGGTGCAGGTCGAGGACGTGTCCGGGCGGGCACTCGGCGTCTTCGCCGAGGTCGTCGACTGGCGCCTGGAGCCCCACCCGCAGGTGCCCTCGGAAGGTGACCAGGTCAACTTCCGCTACCGGTTCGACGGCACCGACGGCATGTCCGAGCCGGCGGTGGACGCCTGCGCGGTCGACGAGGAGCGCGTGGCGTTGGGGTGCCAGACGGTCGATTCGGTCCTGGCGTCCGGGCCGGAGGGCGACCTCACGGGCGATGACTGGCTCGCCGTCGAGCACCCTGAGCAGGTCGCCGGAGTGCTGTTCATCCCCAACGACCGGTCCTACATCGGTCAGACCTGCGAAGACGACATAAAGGACGGCGGCGGGCTGCATCCTCCGGAACCGGCCCGCGTCGGGGACCAGCTGTAGGAGGTCGCGGCGCCCGCACGTCCCCCGCATGCTTCCCCACCTGGCTTGACGCTTCTGTTGCGACTGATGTGCAATAACCCCGCACCAACAACAAGCGTGGGGGAGACATGACAACCCGTCGGACCCGTCGGATACGAAGTGCCGCTGCCATGGTGGCGTTTGCCGCGGGCGTCACCGCCTGCTCCGCGCCCGGGGGCGGTGGGGCGGGCGGCGACGCCGAGGCGGCCGAGTCCGTGGTGATCGGGGTGGCCTCCGAGCCGGACACCCTCAGCCCGCTGCTGGGCTACGGCAAGGACGGAAACTCCAAGATCTTCGACGGGCTGCTGGCCCGCGACACCGACCTGAAGCTGAAGCCCGCGCTCGCGACCGCGCTGCCGAAGATCGCCGACGGCGGCAAGACCTACACGTACACCCTGCGCGACGGCGTGAAGTTCAGCGACGGCGAACCGCTGACGGCCCAGGACGTGGTCTACACGTACCGCACCGTCCTCGACGAGAAGACCAACAACACCGCCCGCAGCGAACTGGACGCCATCAAGAGCGTCAGCGCGAAGGGCGACGACACCGTCGTCTTCTCCCTCAAGTACCCCTACGCGGCCTTCGCCGCCCGCACGGTGCTGCCCATCGTCCCCGAGCACGTCGCGGGCGGCCAGGACCCCAACACCGGCGACTTCAACACCGAGCCGGTCGGCACCGGGCCGTACGTCCTCGCCGACTGGCGCAAGGGCGAGAAGCTCACCTTCAAGGCCAACCCGCACTACTGGGGCGGCGAGCCCGCGGTGAAGTCGTTCACCATGGCGATCGTCGCCGACGACAACGTGCGCGCCACCCGGCTGCGCTCCGGCGACCTCGACGGCGCCGTCCTGCCGCCCAACCTCGCCGCCACCTTCGAGAAGGACGACGACAAGCGCACCTACCAGGCCCGGTCGTACGACTTCCGTGCCGTCACCCTGCCCACCGCGAACAAGGTCACCGGCGACCGCGCGATCCGGCGGGCCCTGGACGCCGCCGTGGACCGCCAGGCCATGGTCGACAAGATCCTGAACGGCGCGGGCCGGCCGGCGTACGGACCGCTGCCCGTCGACGACCCCTGGTACAAGCGCGGCATCGAGCGCCCGCACGACCTCGCCAAGGCCGAGCGCATCCTGGACGAGGCCGGCTGGAAGACCGGCTCCGACGGCATCCGCGCCAAGGACGGGCAGCGGGCCACCTTCACCCTCTACTACCCCACGGGCGACAAGGTCCGCCAGGACCACGCCCTCGCCTACGCCTCCGACGCCAAGAAGGCCGGCATCGAGGTGAAGGTGGAGGGCGCCACCTGGGAGGTCATCGAGCCGCGGATGAAGCACGACGCCGTCCTGGCGGGCCTCGGCAGCGTCGGCGACCCGGACTTCGGCCTCTACACGATGCTGCACTCCTCCCTTGCCTACGACGGCTTCAACAACATGGCCGGCTACGACAACCCGGTGGTGGACGAGGCGCTGGACGCCGGCCGCCGCACCCAGGACCCGGAGCGGCGCGCGGCCGCCTACGACAAGGTCCAGCAGGCCCTGGTCGAGGACCCCGGCTACACCTTCCTCACCCACATCGACCACCTCTACGTCCTCGCCGACCGCTGGGACGGGCTGACCACGCAGCTGGAGCCGCACGAGCACGGCTTCGCCAGCGGGCCCTGGTGGAACCTCGAGGACTGGCAGCCGAAGAAGTGACCCGATCCCCCCGGAGGCTGCCCTGGGGAGCGATGGCACGGCTGGCGGGGCGGCGGGCGCTGTTCGCCGTCCCCGCCGTCCTCGTCGTCACCTTCGGCGTCTTCGCCATCGCCGCCGCCTCCCCGTTCGACCCCGTCAAGGCCTACGCCGGCACCGCCGCGCTCCGCGCCGATCAGGAGACCCTGGACCGGCTGCGCGACAACCTCGGCGTGGACCAGTCGTTCGTGGCCCGCTGGTGGGACTGGCTGACCGCCGCCCTCACCGGCGACCTCGGCCACTCCCCGGTGATGCGGCAGCCGGTGGCCGAGGTGATCGGCGAGCGCCTCGTCTGGTCCGCCCTGCTGTGCGCCGTCGCCTTCGCCGTCGCCGTCCTGGCCGGCACGCTCCTCGGCGTGCTGGCCGCCCGCCGCCCCGGCTCGATGCTCGACCGGGCGGTCACCTCCCTCGCGTACATCCTGGAGGCGGCGCCGGTCTTCTGGATCGCGCTGCTCGCGGTGTGGCTGTTCGCCCTCCAGTGGGACGTCCTGCCCGCGGGCGGACTGACGGACACCGCCAGCGCCCAGGTCACCTTCGGACAGGTCGCGAGCCACCTCGTGCTGCCCGCCGGCGTGCTCGCCGTCTCCCAACTGCCCTGGTTCACGCTGTACGTGCGCCAAGGCGTCGGCGACGCCCTCGCCGAGGACCCGGTGCGCGGCGCGCGGGCCCGCGGCATCGGCGAGGGCACCGTCCTGTTCGGGCACGCCCTGCGCTCCGGCCTGCTGCCGGTGCTCACCCTGATCGGCTCCCGCGTCCCCGAACTCATCACCGGCGCCCTGCTGGTGGAGACCGTCTTCAGCTGGCCGGGCATCGCCGCGGCCACCGTCGAGGCGGCCACCGCCGTCGACTTCCCGCTGCTGGCCGCCCTGACCGTCCTCGCCACCGCAGCCGTCCTCGCCGGCAACCTGCTCGCCGACCTGCTCTACGGACTGTTCGACCCGAGGGTGAAGCTCAGTGAAATGTGACTCCCATGGCTGACGTCGCCGCACAGAAGGCCGAGAGGTCCGAGAAGGCCGACAAGAACCCCGGCACCGTGTGGCGCGCCCACGGCACCGACCGCCGCTCCACCCGCACCCTGCGCCTGCGCGTCTGTGCCGCCCTGCTGACCCTGACGGTCCTCGCCGTGCTGCTCGTGCCGCCGCTGGTGCAGCTCGACCAGCAGGCCGTCGACCTCGCCGCCAAGCTCCAGGCCCCCAGCTGGGCCCACCCCTTCGGCACCGACGACGTCGGCCGGGACCTGCTGCTGCGCTGCGTCTACGGTCTGCGCGTCTCGCTGCTCGTCGGGGTCGCCGCGGCCCTGACGGCGACGGTCGTCGGCACCGCGGTGGGCGCCACCGCCGGGGCGCTGGGCGGCTGGGTCGACCGCGCCGTCATGCGGGTCGTCGACACCATCTCCTCCGTGCCCCACTTGCTCCTCGGTATCTTCATCGTCGCGATGTTCCGGCCGGGCGTGTGGCCCGTGGTGATCTCCGTGGCCCTCACCCACTGGCTGTCCACCGCCCGCATCGTCCGCGCCGAGGTGCTGTCCCTGCGCTCGCGCCCCTACGTCGACGCGGCCGTCTCCGGCGGCGCCTCCCGGTGGCGGGTGGCCGTACGGCACCTGCTGCCGGGCGTGCTGCCCCAGGCCGCGCTGGCCGCCGTACTGATGGTGCCGCACGCCATGTGGCACGAGTCGGCGCTGTCCTTCCTCGGCCTCGGCCTGCCCACCCACACCGCGAGCCTCGGCAACCTCATCCAGGAGGCGCGCGGTTCGCTGCTCGCCGGGCAGTGGTGGCCGACCCTCTTCCCGGGCCTGTTCCTCATCGTCCCCACCCTCGCCGTCGCCGGTCTCGCGGGCGCCTGGCGGGAGCGGATCAACCCCCGTCGCCGATCGGAGCTGATGCTGTGACCGAGCGAGCCCCCGTGCTGTCGGTGCGCGGTCTGTCGGTGCGCTTCCTGATGCCGGGCGGGCGCCGTGTCGCCGCCGTCACCGACGCGCACTTCGACGTGGCGGCCGGCGAGTGCCTGGCCCTGATCGGCGAGAGCGGCTGCGGCAAGTCCGTCCTCGCCTCCGCCCTGCTGGGCCTGCTGCCCGGCAACGCCCGGACCGCGGGCGCCGCCCACCTCGGCGACCTCGACCTGCTCACCGCCGACGAGCGGACCTTCGCCCGCACCGTACGGGGCCGGCTCATCGGCCTCGTACCGCAGAGCCCGGCCGCCCACCTCACCCCCGTACGCACCATCCGCTCCCAACTGGAGGAGACGGTCGCGGAGCTCACCGACGTCCGCGGCCGCACCGCCCTGCGCAGCGCCGCCGAGGCCGCCGCCGAGCGCGCCGCCTTCCCGGTGGACCACCTCGACCACCACCCGCACGAACTCTCCGGCGGCCTCGCCCAGCGCGCCGCCACCGCCATGGCCCTCGTCGGCGACGCCCCGCTGCTGCTCGCCGACGAGCCGACCACCGGACTCGACCGGGACCTGGTGGACCGCACCGTCGACGAGCTACGGCGACATGTCGACAAGAAGACGGACGACCAGAGCCACGCCCTGCTGATGATCACCCACGACCTCGCCGCCGCCGAACGCATCGCCGACCGGATCGCCGTGATGTACGCGGGCCGCATCGTCGAACTCGCCGATGCGGCGGACTTCTTCGGCACCCCCGGCCCTCGCCACCCCTACAGCCGGGGCCTGCTCGACGCCCTGCCCGACCGCGCCTTCACCCCCATCCCCGGCCTGCCGCCGGAACTCGGAGCCCTCCCCGAAGGCTGCGCCTTCGCCGCCCGCTGCGACCGCGCCACCGACACCTGCGCCGCGCTGCCCCCGCTGGCCACCACCGTCGCCTGCCACCACCCGCACGCCGCGCTCACGGAGGCCGCCGACCGTGCTTGAACTGAGCGCCATCACCGCCGGCTACGCCAGGAACGTGCCCGTGTTCCGGGATGTCTCCCTGTCCGTCGAGCCGGGCGAGGCCGTCGGCCTGCTCGGCCCCAGCGGCTGCGGCAAGTCCACCCTCGCCCGCGTCGCCGCCCTGCTCCACCACCCCGACGCCGGTGCACTCGTGGTCGACGGCACCCCCGTGCGCCGCTGGCGCCACCGCGCCCCGCGCGCCCAGCGCACCGCCTTCGGCGTCGTCTTCCAGCAGGCCCGCCTCTCCGCCGACCCCCGCCTCACGCTCACCGACCTGATCGCCGAGCCGCTGCGGGCGACCGGCCGGCGCGAGGAGGCCGCCGGCCGGGTCGCCGAACTCGCCGCCACCGTGGGCCTCACCGCCGACCTCCTCGGCAGGCGCCCGCACGAGGTCAGCGACGGCCAGTTGCAGCGCGCCTGCCTTGCCCGCGCCCTCGTGCTGCGCCCGCGCTGGCTGGTGTGCGACGAGATGACGGCGATGCTCGACGCCTCGACCACCGCCGCGCTGGTCCGCGTCGTGGAGGACTACCGCGCCGAGACCGGCGCGGGGCTGCTGGCCGTCGGCCACGACCGCGTCCTCCTCGACCGCTGGTGCGACCGCACCGTCGAATGGGGCACCCTGACACGCCCCTGACACACCACCCCTGACACACCACCCCTGACACACCCCTGAGCCCGAATCCGAGCCTCCGCTCGACATGTATCGGTCAAGCGCGGTCCACGAGCACAGCAGCCGGGGTTCACCCGGCGCCGTTTGCCTGGTTGTCGTCCGGCCGTCCGTCCACTGGAGGTTCGATGACCCCGCCGCGCACCAGCTCCCCGAACTCGCTGAAGAGAAGGGGCTTCCTCGGCATCGCGGGTGCCGCCGGCGCCGGTGCGGTGCTGCTCGGCACCGGTGCCGCGCCCGTCGCTTCCGCCGCACCGGGACGCGTCCCGGGCGACCCGTTCCAACTCGGCGTCGCGTCCGGCGACCCGCTCCCCGACGGCGTGGTGCTCTGGACCCGCCTCGCGCCCGAACCTCTCGACGAGGACGGCGGCATGCCCCGGCGTCCCGTCGCCGTGCGCTGGGAGATCGCCCTCGACGAGCGGTTCCGGAAGGTCGTCCGGCGCGGTGTCGAGCACGCCGTGCCCGCCGAGGCGCACACCGTCCACGCCGACGTACGGGGCCTGCGCCCGCACCACGAGTACTACTACCGCTTCCGCGCCGGAAACGCGGTCTCGCCCGTCGGCCGCACCCGCACCGCCCCGGCCCCCGGCACCTCGCCCACGGTCGACTTCGCCTTCGCCTCCTGCGCCAACTGGGAGCAGGGCCACTTCACGGTGTACCGGCACATGGCCGAGGAGCGCCCCGACGTGGTCTTCCACCTCGGCGACTACCTCTACGAGTACGCCGCCGGCGTCAACGGCAAGGTGCGCACCCACCACGGCGACGAGATGAACACCCTCGCCGAGTACCGGCAGCGCCACGCCCAGTACAAGACCGACCCCGACCTCAGGCTGCTGCACGCCACCGCACCCTTCGTCGTCACCTGGGACGACCACGAGACCGACAACAACTACGCCGACCTGAGCCCCGAGAACAACGACGCGGGCCAGGGCAACGACACCACCGCGCACTTCGCCGCCCGCCGCCGGGCCGCCTACCAGGCGTACTGGGAGCACATGCCGCTGCGCCGCTTCCGCAAGCCGGTGGACACGGCGCTGCCGCTGTACCGGCGCCTGGAGTACGGGTCCACCGCGACCTTCAGCGTGCTGGACACCCGCCAGTACCGCACCAACCAGCCCTACGGCGACAAGTGGCAGGTCTCCGGACCGGACCAGTGGGACCCGAAGGCCACCATCCTCGGTGACGAGCAGCACGCCTGGCTGGAGCGGAGCCTCGCCCGGTCGCGCTCCACCTGGAACGTGGTCCCGCAGCAGATCTACTTCGCCAACTGGGACGCCGTCGCCGGCCCGGACGACGGCGGCTACAACGACGGCTGGGACGGCTACCGCGCCTCCCGCGACCGGGTGCTCGGCTACGTCGAGGAACGCCGCGTCGACAACTTCGTGGTCCTCACCGGCGACGTGCACAACAACTGGACCAACGACCTGCGCCGCGACTTCGAGCGCCCCGAGACCCGGCTGCTGGGCAGCGAGTTCGTCACCACCTCGATCACCTCGGGCGGCGACGGCTCGGCCACCCACGACCCCGGCCAGGTGTACTGGGACGAGAACCCGCACACCAAGTACTACAGCAGCCGCCGCGGCTACGTCCGCTGCTCCGTCTCCAAGGAGCAGTACACGGCCGACTACCGCGTGGTCGACTACGTCACCCGGCCCGGCGCCCCGGTCCGCACCGACAAGTCGTTCGTGATCGAGGCGGGCGTGCCCGGCGTCCAGGACGCCTGAGCGCCGACCCTCCATCAGGAACCAACAAAGTCCGACGGGGTAATTGATTCGGTTGTGTTCGGGTTCTAGGGTGTGCCTGACTCAGTAGTCGCTGCGTCACCGGCAGTTGTGAACCATCCCCATGTCAACTGCTTCCACAGCACCGTGCGTTGAGCCGCCCCCGAAGCCCACGGAAGGCCACGGTCATGCCGCACTCGCCCGTGTCACCCGCCGGACTCCCGGCCCCCCGCCCTCGGCCGCTCGTCAGCCGCCGCCGCCTCCTGGAGGGCGGTGCCGCCGTCCTCGGCGCGCTCGCCCTGTCCGGAACGCCCGTCACGACCCGGGCGGCCGGCCGGCGGGCGGCGGCCGACGAGTCCCCGGAGTGGAACGACTTCGGCGTCTTCCGGGTCGGCACCGAGCCACCGCACACCACGCTCATGCCGTACGCCGGCGTGCGCCACGCCCTCGCCGCCGACCGCACCGACTCGCCGTACCGGCTCAGCCTCGACGGCAAGTGGAAGTTCGCCTACGCCGACCGCCCCGAGGACCGGGACGCCGACTTCCACCGCACGGACCTGGACGACGGCGACTGGGGGACCATCCCCGTGCCGTCCGTCTGGCAGTTGCACGGCCACGACTACCCGATCTACCTCAACATCACCTACCCGTACTGGGGCCCCAACGGCCGCGGCGAGGACCCCCAGCCGCCCGCCGCACCGACCCGCTACAGCCCGGTCGGCCAGTACCGGCGCACCTTCACCGTGCCCCGCGACTGGAAGGGCCGCCGCACCTTCCTCCACTTCGAGGGCGTCAAGTCCGCCCACTACGTGTGGATCAACGGCGAACTGGTCGGCTACGACGAGGACTCCTTCACCCCGTCCGAGTACGACATCACCGACCACCTGAGGCCCGGCACCAACCAGATCGCCGTCGAGGTCTACCGCTACGCCGACGGCGACTGGCTGGAGGACCAGGACATGATCCGGCTGAGCGGCATCTTCCGCTCGGTCCACCTCTACTCCACCCCGGCCGTGCACCTGCGCGACTTCAAGCTGGACACCCCGCTGAACGACACGTACACGGCCGCCGAACTGGCGGTCACCGCGAGCGTGCGGGCGTACGGCGACGCGGCGAAGGACGCCGGGCGGTACACCGTCGAGACCCAGCTGTACGACGCCCGCGGCCACGCCGTCTGGTCCCGGCCGCTGGAGCAGCCCGCCGACCTCACCGGGTCGGGCGCCGGCCAGGACGTCACCGTACGGGCGGCGAAGGCCGTACCGGAGCCGAAGCTGTGGTCGGCGGAGCACCCGCACCTCTACACGGCCGTCCTGCGCCTGCGCGACCCGGCCGGCAAGGTGGTCGAGACCCTGTCCCACCGCGTCGGCATCCGCGAGTTCGCCCTGAAGGACGGGCTGATGCGGATCAACGGCAAACCCGTCTCCTTCCGCGGCACCAATCGCCACGAGATGCACCCGGACCGCGGCACGGCGCTCACCCGCGAGGACATGATCGAGGACATCGAGATCATCAAGCGGATGAACATGAACAGCGTCCGCACCTCGCACTACCCGAACAATCCGCTGTGGTACGAACTCGCCGACGAGTACGGCCTCTACCTCGTCGACGAGACCAACCTGGAGACCCACGGCATCCGCGACGAGTACCCCGGCGACCACCCCGAGTGGACCAAGGCCTGCGTGGCCCGCGCCCAGAACATGGTCCACCGGGACAAGAACCACGCCTCGGTCGTCATCTGGTCGCTGGGCAACGAGGCGGGCGGCGGCTCCACCTTCACCGCCATGCACGACTGGATCCGCTCCTACGACCCCACCCGCGTCATCCAGTACGAGGGCGACGACCGCCCGGGCGTCAGCGACATCCGCTCCGAGATGTACGACACCCCGCAGCGCGTCGAGCAGCGGGCCAAGGACACCTCCGACACGCGGCCGTACGTGATGATCGAGTACGCCCACGCGATGGGGAACTCCAACGGCAACTTCAAGAAGTACTGGGACGTCATCCGCTCGTACGACGTGCTCCAGGGCGGCTGGATCTGGGACTTCGTCGACCAGTCGCTGACCTGGCCGGTCCCGCGGCGCACCCTGCTGACCGAGGAGGGGCCCGCCGGGCTGCACGGTGAGATCCTCGCCGCCTCCGGCACCTTCGAGCGCGGCAAGGGCCTGTCCGGCGGCACGGTCTTCGCCCGCGACGAGAGCCTGGACCTCACCGGCTCACTGACCCTGGAGGCCTGGGTCACCCCGCACTTCACCGGCTACCACCAGCCGATCATCGCCAAGGGCGACACCCAGTACGCCCTGAAGCAGAACAACCGCACCCTGGAGTTCTTCATCCACTCCGGCGGTCAGTGGATCACCGCCACCTGGACCGTGCCCGAGGACTGGACCGGCCGCGAGCACCACATCGCGGGCGTCTTCGACGCGGACTCCGGCACCCTCACCCTCTACGTCGACGGCGAGCGCCGGGCGACCCGCACCACCGACCGGCGGCCCACCAGCAACACGGCCTCCCTGTCCCTGGCCACCGACTCGGACAACCAGGTCCGCGAGTTCAGCGGCACCGTCCGCCGGGCCCGCGTCTACGCCCGTGCGCTGACCGCCGGTGAACTGGCCGACGCGGACCGGGAACCCGACGACGACGGCGTGCGGTTCTGGTTCGACGCGGAGAGCGTGGAGGTCGAGAGGGAGCGGACGAAGGAGAAGACCTTCTTCGCCTACGGCGGCGACTGGGGCGACAATCCCAACGACGGCAACTTCGTCGCCGACGGCATCGTCCTCGCCGACCGCGGCCACACCGGCAAGGCCGCCGAGGTCAAGCGCGTCTACCAGGCGGTCGGCGTCGAGCAGCGGTCCGGCGGCGCGGGCGCGGTCACCCTCGTCAACGAGTACCTGTTCACCAACCTCCGCGAGTTCGACGGCCACTGGGCACTCGTCGCCGACGGCAGGACCGTGCGGCGCGGGCGGCTCACCCGGGACCAGCTGGACGTGGAGCCGCTGTCCAGGAAGGACATCACCGTGCCCGTACGGCTGCCGGGCGACCCGGCGCCGGGCACCGAGTACTTCGTGGAGCTGTCCTTCACCACCAAGGACGACACCCCCTGGGCGAAGGCGGGCTTCGAGGTCGCCCGGCAGCAGCTCGCCCTCGACACGGACACCCCGGCCGTGACCCCCGTGCCCCTGGACCGCGCGCCGTTCCTGCGCCACCGGGAGCGCGACGACGAGGTCGACGTCGACGGCCGCGACTTCTCGGTCACCGTCGACAAGCGCACCGGCACCATCACCGCGTACGAGGCGCACGGCAGGCGGCTGATCACCTCCGGGCCCGTGCCCAACTTCTGGCGGGCGCCCACCGACAACGACCACGGCAACGGCCAGCACACCCGCAACCAGACCTGGCGCGACGCGGGCGCCCGGCGCCGGGTCACGGACGTCACCGTGCGGGACCTGGAAGACCGGGCCGTCGAGATCAAGGTCAGCGGCACGCTGCCCACCACGGTGGAGTCGGCGTACACCACCACGTACACCGTCTTCGGCAACGGCGAGATCAAGGTCGACAACACCCTGCACCCCGGCGCCGCGAACCTGCCCTACATCCCCGAGGTAGGGACGGTGCTGTTCCTGCCCCGCGGCCTGCACCGGATGCACTGGTACGGCCGCGGGCCCGAAGAGAACCACTGGGACCGCAAGACCGGGACCGACGTCGGCCTCCACTCCGGGACCGTCGCCGAGCAGTGGACGCCCTACATCCGCCCGCAGGAGAACGGCAACAAGACCGACGTCCGCTGGGTCGCCCTCACCGACCGGCACGGCGTGGGCCTGCTCGCCTCCGGTGAGCCGCTGCTGGAGGTCAACGCCTCGCACTTCACCCCGGAAGACCTGTCCGGCGGCGTGCGGCACGACTACCAGCTCACGCCGAGGGACGCGGTCGTACTGCGGCTCAACCACCGTCAGATGGGTGTCGGCGGTGACAACAGCTGGGGCGCGCACACGCACGACGAGTTCAAGCTCTTCGCCGACCGGGACTACTCCTACACCTACCGGCTGCGCCCGCTGACGGACGTGAAGGAGGCGACGGCGGCCTCGCGGCGGCCCACGGCGACCGAATAGCGGTTCCCTCTACCCGGGGCCCGGGTAACCGGGCCCCCATGGGTGACGTACTGGTCGGAGCGTGTTCCTGGACGGACCGGCAACTGGTCGCGAGCGGCTGGTACCCGCGCGGACGGCGGGACGCCGAGGGGCGGTTGCGGCACTACGCCTCGCGGCTGCCCGTCGTCGAGGTGGACGCCGGGTACTACGCGCTGCCGAGCCGGCGCAACAGCGAACTGTGGCTGGAGCGCACACCCGAGGACTTCCGCTTCGACGTCAAGGCCTTCTCCCTGCTGACCGGCCACCCCACCCGCCCCGAGGCGCTCCCCGCCGACCTGCGCGGAGCCGACTCCGGCGGCCGGCTGAGGCGCGGGCAGGCGAGCGACGGCGTGCTGGACGAGGTGTGGGGACGTTTCGCCGAGGCGGTCGAGCCGCTGCGGAAGGACGGGCGGCTCGGCACCGTGCTCTTCCAGTTCCCGCCGTGGTTCACACCCGGTTCCCCGGCCGAGGCGGCGCTCGAAGCGTGCGCCCGGCGCACGGAGGGCTGGCCGATCGCCGTGGAGTTCCGGCACCCCGGGTGGTGGGAGGCGGAACGGGCGGACACCACCCACGCCCTGCTGTCCGCACTGGGCGCCTCGGCCGTCGGCACCGACATGGCCCAGGGGCTGCCGTCGTCGCTGCCGCCCGTCGTGCCGGTCACCCGGCGGTCCCTCGCCGTGGTCCGCTTCCACGGGCGCAGCCCGGCGTGGGGGAGGGGAAGCAAGGAGGACCGCTTCAGGTACGACTACTCCGCCGCCGAACTGGGCGCCCGGACGCCCCGCTTGCGGCGCGCCGCCGCACAGGCCGACGAGCTGCATGTGCTCTTCAACAACTGCTGCGCCGACGCCGCCGTGCGCGCCGCCGAAACCATGCGGGAGCTGCTCACTCCGCCGCGTCGCTGATCCCCAGCCGCAGGTGCTCCACGTGGTACACGGCCTGGTCGAGCAGCCCGGCCACATGGTCGTCGTGCAGCGCGTACACCACCGAACGGCCGCGCCGCTCACCCACCACCAGGCCGAGGTTGCGCAGCAGCCGCAGCTGGTGCGAGCAGGCCGACTGCTCCATCCCGACCTCGGCCGCCAACTCGGTGGCGGGCAGCGGGCCTTCGCGCAGGCGGGCCAGGATCAGCAACCGGGAGGGCGTGGACAGGGCCTGGAGCGTGGTGGCGACCTTGGCGACGTTGTCCGCGTCCAGCCGCACGCGTGCGGCGGCGTCCTGCGCGGTGGTGGCGGCTCCGTGACCCATGCGCTCATCCTACTCACCACACATGAACGCATGAATGAGTCTTCATCTGTTCCTGTATGGTGTGCCGCGTGTCCACCACGCTCGCCCCCCGCACCCGTCCCCGCGCCCGTCAGCCGGGCGCCCCGCCGCCGCACCCGCGTCCTCGCCCTGCCCGAGGCCCGCTGGGCGCTCGTCTCGCTCGTCGCGTTCCTGCTGGCGCTCCCCCTCGACCTCGGCGGCGCCCCCGCCTGGACCTACGGCCCGCTGTACGTCGTCGCCTACGCAGCCGGCGGCTGGGAGCCCGCCCTGGAGGGCCTGCGGGCGCTGCGCGAGAAGACCCTGGACGTCGACCTGCTGATGATCGTCGCGGCACTCGGCGCGGCCTCCATCGGGCAGGTCCTCGACGGCGCCCTGCTGATCGTCATCTTCGCCACCTCCGGCGCCCTGGAAGCCCTGGCCACCGCCCGCACCGCCGACTCCGTGCGCGGCCTGCTCGACCTCGCGCCCACCACGGCGACCCGGGTCACCGGGGACCGAGAGGAGACCATCCCCACCGCCGACCTCGCCGTCGGTGACGTCCTCCTGGTCCGGCCGGGGGAACGGATCGGCGCCGACGGCACGGTCCTCGGCGGCGAGGGCGAGGTCGACCAGGCCACCATCACCGGCGAGTCCGTCCCCGTTCTCAAGCGCCCCGGCGACGACGTCTTCGCCGGCACCCTCAACGGCACCGGCGCCCTGCGCGTCCGCGTCGACCGCGACCCCGCCGACTCGGTCATCGCCCGCATCGTCACCCTCGTCGAGGAGGCGTCCCGCACCAAGGCGCCGACGCAGCTGTTCATCGAGAAGATCGAGCAGCGCTACGCGGTCGGCATCGTCGCCGCCACCCTCGCGGTCTTCGGCATCCCCCTCGCCTTCGGCGCCGACCTCACGGACGCCCTGCTGCGCGCCATGACCTTCATGATCGTCGCCTCCCCCTGCGCGGTCGTCCTCGCCACGATGCCGCCCCTGCTCTCCGCCATCGCCAACGCCGGCCGGCACGGCGTCCTGGTGAAATCGGCGGTCGCCATGGAACGCCTCGGCGAGATCGACGCCGCCGCCCTCGACAAGACCGGCACCCTCACCGAGGGCACCCCCGAGGTCACCGCCGTACGCCCGCTGCCCGGCACCGGCCTGGACGACGACGCCCTCCTCGCCCTCGCCGCGGCGGCCGAGCACCCCAGCGAGCATCCCCTGGCCCGCGCGATCGTGGCCGCCGCCCGCGCCCGAGGCCTGCGCATCGCCCCCGCGGAGGACTTCACGGCGACCCCGGGCCGCGGCGTCACCGCCGTCGTCGACGGCCACGAGGTGCACGTCGGCCGCGCCGAGAACCCCGAGGGCGCCGAGACCACCGTCCAGGTCACCCGCGACGGCACCCCCGTCGGCACCCTCGCCCTCACCGACCGCCTCCGCACCGACGCCGCCGGGGCCACCGCCGCGCTCACCGCCCTCACCGGCACCCCGCCCACCCTCCTCACCGGCGACAACGCCCCCGCCGCCGCCCGCGTCGCCGACGCGACCGGCATCACCGACGTCCGCGCCGGCCTGCTGCCCGAGGACAAGGTCGAGGCCGTACGGGAACTGGAGCGGGCCGGCCGCAAGGTGCTCTTCGTCGGCGACGGCGTCAACGACGCGCCCGCCCTCGCCGCCGCGCACGCCGGTGTCGCCATGGGCCGGGCAGGCTCCGACCTCGCCCTGGAGACGGCGGACGCGGTCGTGGTACGGGACGAGCTGACGGCCGTACCCGCCGTGCTGGACCTCTCCCGGCGGGCCCGCAGGCTGGTCGTCCAGAACCTGGTCATCGCCGGTACGTTCATCACCGTCCTCGTCCTGTGGGACCTGATCGGACACCTCCCGCTGCCGCTCGGCGTCGCCGGCCACGAGGGATCGACCGTGCTGGTCGGCCTCAACGGGCTGCGACTGCTGCGCGAGTCGGCATGGCGACCCGGTTGATCCGGAGAAGCCCAGGAAGCGTGACGTCCATGTCGGATTCCCGCCAGCCCTCGCCCGGCCGGCGGGCCATCCTGGACACATGCAGACGGGAACGCGGACGGAAATGCACACCGACACCGAGCGCTGCGTGCGCGCCGTACAGTCGAAGGACGCGCGGTTCGACGGCTGGTTCTTCACCGCCGTCGTCACGACCCGCATCTACTGCCGGCCCAGCTGTCCGGTGGTCCCGCCCAAGCCCGCGAACATGACCTTCTACCCGAGCGCGGCGGCCTGCCAGCAGGCCGGGTTCCGGGCGTGCAAGCGCTGCCGCCCGGACACCAGCCCCGGCTCCCCGGAGTGGAACGAGCGCGCCGACCTCACCGCCCGCGCCATGCGCCTGATCGCCGACGGCGTCGTGGACCGCGAGGGCGTGCCCGGCCTCGCCGCCCGCCTCGGCTACAGCACCCGGCAGGTCGAACGCCAGCTCCTCGCCGAACTCGGCGCGGGCCCGCTCGCCCTCGCCCGCGCCCAGCGCGCCCAGACCGCCCGGCTGCTCATCGAGACCACCGCGCTGCCGATGGCGGACATCGCCTTCGCGGCCGGCTTCTCCTCCGTCCGCACCTTCAACGACACGGTCCGCGAGGTCTACGCCCTCTCCCCGAGCGAACTGCGCACCCGCGCGCCGAAGGGCCGAGCCGCGGCCAACGCGCCGGGCACCCTGTCCCTCCGCCTCCCCTTCCGCACCCCCCTCAACCCCGACAACCTCTTCGGCCACCTCGCCGCCACCGCCGTACCCGGCGTGGAGGAGTGGCGGGACGGCGCGTACCGGCGCACCCTGCGCCTCCCGTACGGTCACGGCATCGTGGCCCTCACCCCGACCCCCGACCACATCGCCTGCCGCCTCACCCTCAGCGACCCGCGCGACCTGACCGTCGCCATCAGCCGCTGCCGCCGCCTGCTCGACCTGGACGCCGACCCGACGGCCATCGACGGCCAGCTGCGCGCCGACCCGCTGCTCGCGCCGCTCGTCGACAAGGCACCGGGACGGCGCGTGCCGCGCACGGTCGACGAGGCGGAGTTCGCCGTACGGGCCGTGCTCGGCCAGCAGGTCTCCACCGCCGCCGCCCGCACCCACGCCGCCCGCCTGGTCACCGCACACGGCGACCCGGTCGACGACCCCGAGGGCGGCCTGACCCACCTCTTCCCGTCCACCGAGGCCCTGGCGTCGGTGGACCCCGAGACCCTGGCCATGCCCCGCACCCGCCGCACGACCTTCACCACCCTCGTCTCCCACCTGGCCGACGGCTCGCTCAACCTGGGCGTCGAGAGCGACTGGGCCGACACCCGCGCCCGGCTCCTCGCGCTGCCCGGCTTCGGCCCCTGGACCGCCGACGTCATCGCCATGCGCGCCCTCGGCGACCCCGACGCCTTCCTCCCCACCGACCTCGGCATCCGCCGCACCGCCGCCGAACTGGGCCTGCCCTCGACCCCGTCGGCGCTCACCGCCCGCGCGGCGGCCTGGCGGCCCTGGCGGGCGTACGCCGTCCAGTACCTGTGGGCGACCGACGACCACCCGATCAACTTCCTGCCCGTGTAGCCGCCGCGAGCCCGTACGAGGAACCCACGTGAAACAGCACACCGTGATCGACAGCCCCTACGGCGCCCTGACTCTCGTCGCCGAGGACGGCGCCCTGTGCGGCCTCTACATGACCGACCAGCGCCACCGCCCGCCCGAGGAGACCTTCGGCGCCGCCGACGACGGCCCGTTCGCGCAGACGGAGGAGCAACTGACGGCGTACTTCGCCGGCGAACTGAAGGACTTCACCCTCGACCTGCGTCTGAACGGCACCCCGTTCCAGCGCACGGTCTGGGACCAGCTCCGGAAGATCCCCTACGGCGAGACCCGCACCTACGGCGAACTCGCCGACGCCCTCGGCAACCCGGCTGCCTCCCGCGCGGTGGGCCTCGCCAACGGCCGCAACCCGATCGGCATCATCGTCCCCTGCCACCGCGTCATCGGCGCGAGCGGCAGCCTGACCGGCTACGGCGGCGGCCTGGAACGCAAGCGGCGGCTGCTGGACTTCGAACGGGGGACGGCGCTGTTCTAGGTGTACTGCCCAGCCAGGTTGGTCGAGTTTGTGCGACGACACGGTCTGAACTTGTAGGACGGCGAAGGCCTCCGGTTGTGGAGTGGAGCTGTCG